>JBBQYK010000008.1:0-33463 GCA_038208765.1 Verrucomicrobiota bacterium | reverse complement strand
GTGACCTTGCTGGATGTGGAGCCGGACTTGGAATGGTTTCGCGACAGCCTGATCGCCGAAGCGGCACCGTTGGCGACAGCCGCACCGAAACCCGCGCCGCGTCCATTGCGCTGGCAGCAGCACGCCGTCTGGCCGGCGTTGATTTGGGCCATGGTCGCCGCACTGATTTTGTTTCGCATATTGATCGCACAGGTGATGGCCCTCGCGCTGCGTTTCGCTTCTCGTCGGAGCAGCGGACAGCCATGTCCGCTGAACACCAACACCACGGAAGGGACTGCGGACATGGCTGTCCGCAGCTCCGAGGCTTTGGCGTCGGGGGCGCAACGCATCGCGCAGTCGCTCGGCATCCGCCGTCAAGTCGCGCTGCTCACCAACGCACGCGCGGTCGCACCGTTCACGTTCGGCGTGTGGCGTCCGGTGATTGTGCTGCCGACTAATTTCTCGGAGACGTTCACTCCCGAACAGCAGGACGCGGCACTCGCGCATGAACTGGCACACGTTGCCGGGTTTGATTCGGCGTGGCGCTGCTTCAGTCAATTTGCCTGCGCCATGCTCTGGTGGCATCCGCTGGTGTGGCTGGCGAAGCGCGAACTCGATCATGTCAGCGAACTGGTCGCGGACGAAGCGAGCCTGCTGCTCGCCGACGGACCAGATCGCCTCGCGGAATGTCTCGTGGCCTGCGCGAAGGAACTGCGTCGCCCCGCGCTCACCACCTGGCTCGGCATGGACGGTGGCGGCTTCCGCAGCGCGCTGGGCCGGCGCGTGGAGCGCTTGCTGCAACTCGGACCGCACTCACGCCTCAGCCGTCCGGTGCCGTGGTATCTCCGGCTCATCGCGCCGTTGGTTGGCACCGCGCTGCTGTGGCTGGGCACGGCGATGGTGATGAAGTCCGATGAACCGCGCGGCGGCGCATGGCGCAGTTCCATTCTCGGCAGCGCGTTCGCGGCGGTGGCCGAATCGGCCGAGGTGAAACGGGTTGCGCCCGTTGCAACCACGACAAACTCACTGACAGCTTCCAACCTCAGCGACATTCCTCCTCTCTTTGGAAGATTGTTCAGCAACCAGGAGCCAAGCCGCGCGGGCGCAGGTTTGCAGATGAGCGCGAAGCGCCAGCAGATTTACAACAAGCTCCGCAGCATCCGCCTCAGCGAATGGGGGCCGCTCGACAGCCTGCCGCTCAGGGAGGTGATTCACAGTTTGTTCGACGCAACCCGCGAGATCGATCCCCAACACAAAGGAGTGAACTTTCTCCTCAGTCCCGAGACGGATCCAAAGAACTTCCTCATCGATGGCAGCGTTCCGTTGATGCCACCGGAAAAGGACGTGGGGGCCACTTCGATTCGTCTGGGCATAAAGCTCTACAACCTGAGTGTGGAGGAAGTGCTGAATATCGTGATGAAAATCGCGGAACGGCGAATCAAGTATTCGGTCGAAGACTACGGCGTCCTCATCTCACCTGCGGGTAATGAACCGACACCGATGCACACGCGATTCTTTCGCATGGACACGAACGACTTCCAGCGCGTGCTCCAATCCGTGCCTCGCGAACTGACCAACGCTTCTGCGAAAGCACCTGATGATGTCCCTTTTGGACGGCGTGTTGACTCCGAACTCACCAACCGCGTCCATTTTCTGACTGAAGTCACACCGGCGGAAGTGGTGACTCCAAGAGTGCGAAACTGGTTGAAGTCTTTGGGCGTGGAATTGACCGAACCGGGCCAGGCCGTCTTCTTCAATGACAAGCTTGGGATGTTGATGATTCGCGCGACGCTGGAGGACTTGGACGTGATTGAGAAGGCGTTGCAACCGTTCGGCATCAAGCCGGGCGCGACATTGAAGGCCGGGCGGGCAACCTCGGGCGAACCGAGCAACATTTCTGAACAAGATCGCATTGAAGCAGCCAAGCTGGTTCAAGATGGAAAGCTGTACTATGAGACCGGCCAACTGGAAGCCGCACGCACGAACCTGCAAGCCGCGTTGCGACTCCATCCGGCGAACCAGGGAGCGCTCTATTATCTGGCCCAGTTAAACAAGATCGAAGCCGCGCCAAATCAGGCTCCGGAGGCAAACGCTACCAATCTTCAGACCCGCTTTTTCAGTGTGGACCCGAAGACGCTGGAGCAAGGTTTGAAATCCATCTCGACTCAAGGCGGCGGTGGACGAGGAGGAAGCGGAGAAAGAAAGCCGCTCTTCAATCCGAACGACACCAACTCGGTCATCGAGCGCGTGCAGCGGCTGTTCCAGGCGGCAGGCGTGGATTTGAGCGCGCCGGGACGCGCCCTGGTTTATCAGGATCGGGTTGGCGTGGTCATGGTGCGCGCCACTCCGGCTGAACTGGACACGGTGGAGAAGGCGGTGCAGTTGCTGAACATGACGCCGCCACAACTCACCATTCGCGTGAAGGTGCTCGAAGTGGAAAGGAAGAGTGGTCAGAGCCTTGGCTCTGACTGGTTTCTGGGGACGCTCGTAACCAATCAGTTTTTCCCCAAGACGCTCAAAGCGGTTTCGCCCGTAGCGCGAAGCGGGGTGAATTTTCCGGGCATAAACGACGCCATTCCGTCCGATCAGTTGACGTCTGGACTGCGGACCCGTGCGCCCGATCCCACGAATGCCACCATCACCGGGATTCTCACGGACGAGCAATTCCGCAAGGTGATCAAGACGTTGGAAAGTCGTGGCGGAACCGATCTCTTGAGCGCACCGGAAGTCACGACCATGAGCGGGCGACAGGCTCAGATCAAAATTGTGGACATTCAGTATATCGTCACGGACATGAACTACAGTGCGTTCACCACGAACACGACCAGTGGGAGGAAACCTTCGGGGAACATCAGCGGCGCTGACGACGGCCTCAACTCTTTGATCACACCCATCGCCCAGCCTTTTGAAATTGGCCCGGTCATTGATGTCGTCCCCTACGTGGAAGCGGACGGCTACACGATAACGATGACCGTCCTACCCACGATGCGGGAGTTTCTGGGCTACGATGATCCGGGCGACTTCAGCATCACCGTCAGCAATCGCGTCAGCCAAAAGACTCTGACCCAGCCGGTGCCGTTGCCCAAATTCCGCCTGCGCCAGACCGCCACCACGGCGCGGATTTGGGACGGGCAGACGTTGATGATCGGCGCTGGCAGCGCGCGGACAATGCAGCGCGACCGCGCTGCGAACGGCGTCCTCACCACCAACTACACAGAGAAGGAACTCATCTACTTCATCACGCCCCGGCTGATTGATCCGGCGGGCAACCCGTTGCACGCCGACGACGAATTTCCCGAACGGCACAAGACGGTGCCGGCCCAGCGCAAGCCGGAGTGAAGCGAGGAACCCGCCGAGCGCGGACCGCCGAGTCCGCGTGTTTCCTTGTTTAACCACGGAAGACACAGAAAACACGGAATGGAGAATCTGCGGTTCAACATCCGGGCGTAGTTTCTTTCCGTGTTTTCCGTGTCTTCCGTGGTTCTCACCTTGCTGCGGACATGGCTGTCCGCAGCTCCTTCACGAACACGCGGACTCGGCGGTCCGCGCTCCGGGTCAGGTCAGAATCTCTCGAATCGCCTCAACATGGATCACGGGGAAATCATCAAAGAGATTCTCGCGCAATTCTGCCGGCCGGCGGTCGGCGTCACAGGGCTTCCTTGGACCAAAACTTTCTCCGCAGCCTGGCGAATCCCCAAAGCCCGCACGCGAGTCCGCCGAAGATTCCCAGGGCTATCGTGGTGGGCTCGGGCACGGCAGTGATTTCCATGTCCCAACTGCTGAGGGTCGGAGTTCCGCCGCCCAAAACAGTGTCCGCCACGAAGAGCGTCCAAGTGCCACCGGCGGCCAAACCTTGAAATGAAGACAGGGATGCCGAGCGCGTGGAGGCGTCGGTCACGGCAGCGGGATCAATGTTGCGCGCGTCCGGCTGCCAGGTGCCCGTCAGCGGCAAGCCTGCGCCCGGCGTCGTGATGGTTTGATAGTTATGAACGTCCCGCGTCGCGGCATCATCAAAGCGAACGTTGAAGCCTGAATCGCCGTATCCGTAAGCATCGCTGCCAGTTTTGCCGGTGCGATTCAGCAGCACGGAAAAACCGCTGCTGTGCTGCAAGCTGATGTAGAGGTCTCCGTTGTAACCGCCCGAGACGTGCAGCCCCACCGTGATCGAACTGATCGATGAGATGTCGGACGAGATGGTGCGCGCATCAATCATTCCCGCTGGGTTGCCGTCCGGCACCGCGCGGTTGATGTCATTGAAGGAAAAAGTTTCCGTGAGCGCGGCACGTCCGGCGGCGAGGCCGGCGGCGAGAACGATGAAGATGAAAAATTTGCGCATGAGCTAGGGATAGACCGAGCGATAGAACCGCGAGGGCGTATTGGTCGGCGGCGTGTCGATGGTTTCGTAGAGGCCATTCGTAGCCGCCGTCAGGTTGGTCAGCCAAAACCAAGAGGGCGTCACGATATTCGTCGTCGCTTGCACGGTGTAGGCGCGGCCGGGAATTCCCCAGAAGGTGAGTCGAAACGATCCTCCGCCCAGGGAAGTGATGACCGAGTTTTGCGACTGCGCCGTGTCGTTCACGAGGTTGACCGCCACCGTCGCCACCGCGCTGCCGCCAAATCCATCCGCGATGGAGTAGGTGAATGAATCCGCATTCGTGAATCCGGTCGCCGGCGTGTAAACCACGTACGAGCCGCTCAACGTGATGGTCCCACCGAACAAGCTCGTGGAACTGATCGATGGCGTGAGCGTGTCGAGGTCGGCGTCACTGTCATTCGCCAACAGCGTCGCGAGCAGCACACGCACCGCGCCGTTCGGATAGCGCGTGATGGTGTCGTTACCGGCGACGGGCGGCGTGTTGATCATCTGGCTCAAGCTGTTGGTGCTGCCCAAGAAGTTGCTGTCGCCGGCAAACTCAGCAGTGATGGTCCGCGCGCCGTGGGCCAGCGACGTGGTGCTGACACTCGCGATGCCGTTGACCAAGGCCACGGGTGAACCCAGCGCCGTCCCGTCCGCGCGGAATTGCACCGTGCCATTCAGCGCGCCACTGCCGGGCGCGAGCACGCTCAACGTGGCCGTGAACGTGACGTTGGAACTGGTCGGCGCGGGATTGGTGGAAGAAGTCATCACGTTGGTGGTGCTCGCGCGGAGCACCGTCAGCAGGGCGACCGAACTGGTTTCGGCCCCGTTGAAATTCGTCACGACGATGGTGTAACTGCCCGCGTGGCTGCTTTGGACATTGGTGATGACCAAGTTCGTGCTCGTCGCTCCGGAAACATTGGTGCCGTTGAAACGCCATTGATAGGCGAGCGTGGCGGCACCCTCGGCGGTCGCGGTGAACGTCACGTTTTGTCCGACCGTGATGCTCTGGCTTTGCGGCTGCGTCGTGATGACCGGCAGGTTGGTTGATTGGCCGACTTGGAAATCGCCAAACGAAGTGAGGCCCAGCGCCTGGAGGTTCGTGGACGTTTTCGTGCCGACCGTGGGCAGCGTCCAGGTGCCGCTCGTTCTCTTGGCCACGACGAAAGTTAACGTGTCCGCTCCTGCATCGATGTCGCCCGCCGCGAACTGAAAGACCGCGCTCGAATTGTTGAACGTGATGCCGCTGTTCGTGAGGCTCCAGTAACGATTCACACTGCGTGTCGCGGAAAGTCCCGAGCTCGTGATCGCCGGATGATCGCCCGCCGTCGTGCTGGCCGTCAGCGTTCCGGCCACGGTCACGTTGGTGAGAATCACCGTGACCGGGGCGTAAATGGTCGCATCGCCAATTTCAAAAACCCGGTTGGTGAGAGTGGAAGTGATGCTCTTCTGCAACGACCCCGCCACGTGGCCGTTCGTGCGCGACACGTTGCCGGCCGTCGCGACGATGACGCGGTTCGTCCCGGTCACGATGGTTCCTGTCGCCAAGGTGAGCGTGCCGTTGATGACGAGGTTGGTCGCGTTCAACACCGCGCTGTTCGTATCGCTCAACTCCAGATTCTGGAACGCGCCCGCGCCCGTCAGCACGTGATTCGTCGTTCCGCCGGAGAGGAGAATCTTTCCCGCTCCGCTATGCGTCGCGTTGTTGTCTATGTCGCCAGCGACGGTGGCCACGAAGCCGCCGTCCGCCAGGCCGCCGGCGCCTAAAGTGAGCGCGCCACCGACCGTGACATGGCCGCCCAGCGTTTTCGCGCCGCTGCCGCTGGTCGTGAGATTTCCGTAGGTGAACGCGGGAATGGTCTGCGCCGCGCCATTGAAATTCATCGTGCTGCCCGTGACGGTGAAGCTGTTCGCACCGAGCGTGAAGGTGCCGGACACGCCCACGGTGCCGCTGGCCGCGAGCGTCCGCGCGCCGGTCGAACTGCTCGTGAGATGATTGAAGTTAAACGCGGGAATGGTCTGCGCCCCGGAGCCGTTGAAGTTCATCGTGCTGCTGGTGATCGTGTAGCTGTTCGCGCCGGGTGTGAATGCGCCGGCCACGCCGATGGTGCCGCTGTTGGTCAGGGTGCGGGCGCCGCTCGAACTGCTCGTGAGATGGCCGTAGTTTTGCGCCGCGATGCTTTGCGTGCTGCTGCCGGAAAATTCCACTGTGCTCGCCGCATCCAGCGTGACGCCGCTGGTGAACGTCGGAAACACATTGTTGCCGCCGAGCTTGAGCGTGCCGCCCGCCGCCACAGTCAACGCGCCGAAATCGACAGCATCCTCGCTCACACTGAACGTGGCGGTGTCGAGCGTGCCGCCGGAAATGCTGAGCGCGGTCAGGCCGCTGACGTTCACGCCGAGCGTGACGCTCGCGGAGGTTTTCGCGATGACCAGCGAATCAATGCTCGTCGGCGTCGTGGTGCCGGCGATGACCGAAGCCGAACTGCCGGAGAAAATCACGTCCACCGCCAAGGCTTCAAAAGCGCCGTTGTTGGTGAAATTGCCCGTCACCGAAATGTCCGCAAAGTTCGTCACGCTGCCCGTGATCAGCACGTTGTTGAGGAGCGTAGAACCGATGCCGTCAATCTCGCTCGCGCCGTTGAACACGACCAGGCTCGTTCCGCCATCGAGCGTGCCGTTGTTGTCGAGGCTCCCGGCGAGCGTGTGTGTCAGGCCGTTGCCCGCGTAGAAAATAGCGCCGCTGCCGATCTGCAAGTCGCCCGCCAACGTCCAGTTCGATACGGGTGTAATTCCTGTGGCGTGGGTGTTGGCCACGAGCACCGAGCCGAGAGACAGCGCGCCGCTGCTAATCGTGATTTGATTCGCGCCCCTAAAGGCCACGAGGCCCGCGCTGGAAAATCCGGTGCCTAAGACCAAAGTCCTGGCAGCCAAGGGAATGAAGTTGAGCGTGCCGCTGCTGGTCATGGTGCCGTTGTTGGTCACCGTGCCATAAAAAGTGTGAGTGAAGCCGCTGCCATTGAACGCGGCTCCGGAGCCTACCTTGAACCCGGTGAACACCGTCCACCCGACGCTGGCGGTCACGCCGCCCGTGTTGTTGATGTTTACGTTCGCAAATTGAGGCGACGTGGTGGTGTTCAGGACCGGCGGAACCGTGCCGTTGAAGTTGACGACGCCCGAAGAGACGGACGAGATCGCCGTGAGCAACTGGATGGTCTGGACGCGCGTGCCGGTGAACGTGGTGGTGCCGGTGCTCGACATGGCCCCGCTGTTGAACAAGTCCCCGTCAATGGTGTTGGTCCCGCCGCCCGCCGCGTAAGTCCCCAGGACCGTCACATTGCCGGTGATGTTGATGTTGCAGTTGGCCACCGTGTAGCTGCCACCGATGGTCAGATTGTTGAAGATGGTATTCCCCGCAACGGTCTTGTTGGTGCCGTTCAGAATCACGGTGCCGGTGCCCGGGGTGAACGCGCCGTTGTTCGTCCAGTTTCCGAACAGCGACGCCGAATAGGAACTCGCCGCCAGCGTGGCGTTGCTGCTGATGAGAATGTTCCCCGCCGCGACGATGGGGCCGGCGAAAGTTTTTGAGTTGCTGCCGCCGTTGGTCAGCACGAGATGGCCGTAGGTCACCGCAGCCACGGATTGATTGGCCGAGCCGTAGTATTCCACCGTGCTCGCGGGATTGAGGGACACCGTCACGAAGTTGGTGGGGAAACTATCCGCCGTCCGCAGCGTCGTCCCGGACGCCAGCGAAATGAACGCGCCCGCGCCGCTGGGGTTGATGGCGAATCCCGTCAGGTCCAAAGTCCCGCTGAAAACTCCCGCGCCCGACGCCACCGAAATGTTTCCCGCCAGCGTGGCCGTGCCCGAAGGCTTGTTGATGTTGAAA
Organism: Verrucomicrobiota bacterium; assembly: GCA_038208765.1. Lineage (GTDB taxonomy): Bacteria > Verrucomicrobiota > Verrucomicrobiia > Limisphaerales > SIBH01 > JANNGC01. The sequence goes on along the minus strand of JBBQYK010000008.1, from coordinate 25,238 downwards.
TTGTGGAACGCCGTCGCGCCGATGGCTTGCGCACCCGTGCCGGTGAGCACCACCGCGCCGCCGACGCTGATGTTCAATGCGCCTCCGAAAATCCAGTCCCCGCCGACGGAAAGGTCCGAGCCGCCGAGATGCAGCGTCGTGTTCGTGCGCACCGTCACGTGGCCCGTCACCACCAGGTTTGCCCCCAGCCGGAACGTTCCGCCGTTGGTCAGCGTCAGATTGCCGTTCACCGTGGCGGTCGTCGGCAGCGTGGCCGTGCCGGCGGACTTGAGGAAGTTCAGTTGGTGGTAGGTCACGCCGCCCACGGTTTGCGCGCCGCTCCCGTTGTAATTCACCGTGCTCGTTCCGGGTGTGAACGTGCCGCTCGTGTAATTAAAATCGCCGCCGAGATTCAACGCGCCTGCGCCGGTGAAGGTGAGGTTCGCCCCGCCGGATTCGATCAGCGCCGCCGCCACGTTCACAGTGCCGGAGCTGGCGCTCAGATTAATCGCGTGTCCGCTCGTGCCGTCGCTCAACGCCAAATCGCCACCCACGGTCAGCGTTTGCGCACCGACGTTGATGGTGTGCGTCACGTTGTTGGTCCACACGCCGGCGACGTTGCCGAGCGTCTGGAGCGATCCGCCGGAACCCAGCGTCAGCGTAATCGCCTGCACGCTGCCGAAGGAGATGCTCTTCACGGCGACGGAGGAAGTAATGGTGGGCTGAAAGGTGACGTTCGTCGTGCCCAAGTTCGCGATATCGTTGGTGGACGGCGGCAGACTGGGGCTGCCTTGCCCCACGGTCCAGTTGGCCGCGTTCTCCCAAGCGGTGCTGACGGAGCCGTTCCAGCGGGCGACGCCGTTATCAAAGGAAAGCGTCCAGTCACCCGCGAGGCTGGTGAGGGAGGATTGTTCCACCCAGTTGCTGGTGGCGTTGTTGGCCGTCTGGCCGGAGGAGGCCCAACTGCCGCTGTTGCGCCAGAGCTGCAACGTGGATTCCGCATTGCCGTTCAACTCCGCATCTTCGTAGTGCAAACGGAGCGTGCTGACGTAAGCGCCGGTCGAACTCAGGCTCACGTTGTAAAGCCGGTTCACCGATGCGCCGAAGGGAAATCCCGTCACCGGACCGAGCGTGACGCGCATGGTCACGGAACTCACCGTGCCCAACGAGAGAAAGCTGACGGTGTTGTTCGGACTTTCGAACGCATACGTCGTCCCGGCGGTGAAGGTGTGGGTGCGCGTGATGGTGCCGAGAATGATGCCGCTGCCGGTGCGCGTGGTCGTGAGGGTCAAGGTGTTCGTGCCGGTGTCCATCGCGCCGCTGGCCATGTCGAGGGTGGCCACGGATTGATTCGTGCCGAGCACGATGACTTGGCCCATCGTGTCCTTGTTCACCCGCAACTGATTGAAGGTCGTCGCGCCCACGATCATGGCGCTGTCCGGCCCGACCATTTCCACGGTGCTGTTGCCCGCGGTGAACGTGCCGTAGTTCAACCAGTCCTTGCGCACATAATTCGTGTAGCCGCCCGCGCCGCCTGCGAACACCGCGCCCGCGTCAATGGTCAGATGGCCCCGCACATTGATGTTGCCGACTGCGGTCTTCGTGCCGCCCGCGCCAATCTTTAGATTGTCGTAAGTCGTCGGGAACACGGTCTGGCTGCCGGCGCTGTTGAACACCACCGTGTTGGGGCGCTGGTTGGTGACGTCGAACGTGCCCGCCGTCAGCGCAATGGTTCCCGCCAGGCCCAGGGTGGAATCCGAACTCATTTGCAACAGCGTGCCGTTCAGGGTGGTGTTGAAAAGGTTCGCGGTGCCGGAGAGCGTCGTGGCACCCGCGAACGTAATCAGACCGGCGGTGGCGGTGAACGTCCCGCCCACGTTCAAATTCCCCGCAAGCGAAAAACTGTTCGTCGTCGTGATGCTGCCGGGGACGCTCAGCGCGCTGAAAGCAATCGTGCCCGCGCCGGCAATCTTTTTGCCCGCGCCGCTCAAGGTGATGGTTCCCGCGCTGGCCGTCAGCGAACCGCTCACCGTCAGGTCATCCGCGACGCTGAAGGAAGCGCCCGTGCCGGTGCTGCCGGAAATGGTGAGCTTGTTGAAGGTGATGCCGCTGCCGCTGATGGACTTGCCCGCGCCACTCATCGTCACCGCGCCCGTGCCGCCCGCGAGATGCAAAAAAGTGCCCGGGCCGGTCGTGCTGAAATCGCCCGCCACGTTCAAGCTGGTGTTCGCATCGGCGGTGATACCGAACCGCGCGACGATGAGGTTGAAAAAATTATTCGCTCCGCTGCCGGTCAGAACGGTGTTCACGCCGTTCATCGTGATGGTGCTCGTGCTGCCAGTGAACGTCCCGCTGTTGGTCCAGTTGGCCCCGACGGAATGGGCGAAGGTGCTGCCGTTGAAAGTCGTCGCCGCACCAAGCGTGACATTGCCATTCACCGTCAAGGCCGCCCCAGCCGTGAACGCGACCGTCGTCGCCGTGCCCTGGCTGGCGGTTAAATTCCCGGCCACCGTCATCGCGCTGGCGGGCATCGTCTTGATGACCGCCCCGCTGCTGCCGCTCAAAGTGAGGTGGCCGTAATTTTTGGCGGCCACGATCTGGGCCGCGCCGTTGTATTCCACCGTGCTCGTCGAGGCGAGCGCCGCCGTGGCGTAATTCGCGGGGAATGTGCTTGTGCCGCCGATCTTCAACGTCGCGCCCGCCGCCACGTTGATCGTGCCGCCCGCCACCGAGGTGCCGCGATTGGCCGTGAATGTGGAGAGGTCGAGCGTGCCGGCGGCGACATCGATGTTCCCGACCGTGGCCGAGGAGGAAACGAGCGCGGGCAGATTGCCGGAGAGCGTTTTCGTCCCGCTGCCGCTGATGCGCAGCGTGGAATAGGTGAGTGTGTTTGCCACGGATTGGTCGCCGCTGGCCGCGTAATCCACCGTGCTGCCGGCGCTCAAGGTTTTCGACCCGCCCGAGGCGAAGTTGCCCGCAAATGTCGAAGCGCGAACGAGAATCTTCCCGCTGGCCGCCACGGTCATTGTGCCCGCGCCTGAAATGGTAAACCCGGAACCCGCGCCCGCGTCGAGCGTGCCGCTCACGGACAGGGCATTGGCCACGCTGATGTTGCGCGTGAGCGTGGTGACGCTGCTGGCGCTGATGGTCAGTTTGCGAAATCCCGTCGCCGTGGTGCCGGCGATGACCTGCGTCGTGCCACTGAAAGTTACGCCGCTGGCGGTCTTGTTCCCCGCGTACGACCCGGAGTTCGTCCAGTTCCCCTTCACCGAAATTGTCGTGTTGGCCGTGTGCGAAATGCCTCCATTGGAACCGATGGTGATGTCGCCATAAATGGTCAGGCCCTTGGAAACCGTCAGCACCGAAGTGATCGCGCCCGTGCCCAAGGCCAGCGAACGGCACGACGCCGAAGTGCCGCTGATGGTGGGTTGGTTTGGTCCAGTAAAGCTGGCGTCGCCGATGACCGCGTCCACGGAGGAGGAGGGCAAACCCGCCGTCCAGTTGGCGGCAGTGCTCCACGAAGAGCTGGTGGTTCCTTTCCACGACGTTTGCCCCAACGTGGCAAAGACGGGGAGCAGCCATGCCAAGGCCACCGTAATAAGTTTGAGCTTCTTCATAGCTGGTGTGTGTTCGGCAGAACCCCGGCCCCACTGTAACTGGTGTGTTGCGGCCGAGCAGCAATCCAAGGCTTCGAGGAACCACCGAAGGACACCAGATTCACGCAGCACAGCCCGGCCGCGCTGGATGCGAACGCGGAAAAAACATGTGACGAGAGAAGTGAAGTGCTTGGGAAAGGAAACCTGCGGGCCCTGGTCGGCGCGCGGCGTCACGAGCGGTCACAAAAGTATTGCGGTTGAAAAGCACCATGACGCGATTGGCGCACGACGGTCCGGGGACGAAGCAGTTGCGGATGTTTCGAGGAATTCGCGGCCGAGCTTGAACTCATCGGGCTTCGGATGGCGCGCGAACGCCAGCCAGCCGTCTCATCACGCCAGAATTTCCTTAATCATCTCCCCGTGATCCATGTCCAGCCGCTTGCGACCAGGCACTTCGAGCTTGTGCGAATTCAATCCGAGCAGGTGCAGCACCGTGGCGTGAATGTCCGTGACGTAACGGCGATCCACGGCGGAGTGAAATCCAATCTCGTCCGTCGCGCCGTAGGTCGTGCCGCCTTTCACGCCCGCGCCGGCCAGCCACGCGCAGAACGCCTGTGGATGATGATCGCGCCCCGTGCCTTCCGCGCCGGGTGAGCGGCCGAATTCGGTGCCGAACACCACGAGCGTGTCCTGCAACATGCCGCGCTGCTTCAAGTCCTTGAGCAATCCGGCAATCGGCTGATCCACCTGCTGCGCGAGCTTGGTGTGATTCGATTTGATCTCCGAGTGCGCGTCCCAATCGCCGCCGCCACCGCCGCCGTGGAACAACTGCACGAAGCGCACACCGCGCTCCACAAGCCGTCGCGCCACGAGGCATTGCTCGCCGAACGCCTTCGTCTCCGGCTTGTCGAGTCCGTAGAGCTTCCGCGTTTCCTCGGATTCCTTTTCGAACTGCATCGTTTCGGGAATCGAGGTCTGCATCTGGAAGGCCAGTTCGTAGGACTTGATGCGCGCACGCAGGTTCTGGTCGTCGGGATAATCGATGCCCGCGAGGTTGTTCAACTTGCCGAGCAGGCTCAGGTTCGCCGCCTGTTCCTCCGGCGTTACGCCCTCCGGTGGTTTGATGAATGCGAGCGGCTTCTTCGCATCCACGTTCAAGCGCACGCCGCCAAACTCCGGCCCAAGATACGCCGCACCATGCGTGAACGCCCCGCCGCAGCAATCGCCCGTCGGCACGCCGAGCACGACATACTCCGGGAGATTCTCGTTGATCGACCCCAGCCCGTAGCTCACCCACGAGCCGATGGTCGGATGCTCCAATTCGCGCGGATGCCGCCCCGTCTGCCAGGTGAGCTGCGCGCCGTGGTCGTTGTGAATCGTCCAGAGCGAACGCACCACCGCGAGGTCGTCCGCGCATTCGCCGGTGCGCTTGAACCAGTCGCCCACCACCAGCCCGCTCTCGCCGTATTTCTTCCAGCCCGTCTGGAGCGGCATGATGACCTTGCGATTCCCGTGCGCCGGATTCGCGCCGATCACGTCCTTGCCCTCCGTTTTGATGACGTCCGCGTAAGGCGTTTCGGAAATGGACTTGCCGGCGTATTTGTTCAACTCCGGCTTCACGTCAAAGCTCTCCAAGTGGCTCACGCCGCCGCACAGAAAAATCCAGATGACCGACTTCGCCTTCGGTGTGAAATGCGGCTTCCCATCCGGCGGACTCCACGCCGACTCATCCGCCCGCGCCACGCCGTCCCTGAACAACATCGCGCCGAGCGCGAGACCGGTGAATCCCATGCCGGTGTCGGCGAGAAACGAGCGGCGGGTGATGCCGGGGCAATTTGAATGACCGGTTGGCTTTGGCATGCGGATCTTTTAGCGAAGCTGGCGCGCGGTGACAAAATGAATGTCCCACTTTTCTTCAGCCATCGTCCTCCCCCGTATCCTCGCGATCCGCAGGGCAAACTGGGGACGGGATTTAATCGTCGTTTAATAATGCACCCACTATAAACGGGCGTGCGAATTCTGGTGGTTGAGGACGAGCCGAAGGTGGCGCGCTTCGTGGAGCGTGGCCTCAAACAGCAGGCCTATGCCGTGGACGTGGCCAGCACCGGCGAAGAAGGACTCCAGTTCGCTAGCGACCACGAATACGATCTCATCGTGCTCGATGTTATGCTGCCAGGCCGGGATGGCTTTGCGGTCTTGCGGGAGTTGCGCGCCGCCCGGCAAGCGACCCGCGTGTTGATGCTGACCGCCCGGGACAGCTTGGCCGATCGAGTGCGCGGCCTGGATTTGGGCGCGGATGATTATCTGGTAAAGCCGTTCGACCTCGATGAGTTTCTTGCCCGGGTTCGTGCCCTGTTGCGTCGGGCGTGTACGGAGGCGCCGCTGTTACTCGTCTGCGCCGATCTCGAATTGGATCCTCGCACGCGCCGGGTCCGCCGGGCCGGAAAACCAATCGAACTCACCGCCAAACCATTCGCCATTCTCGACCTCTTGCTGCGCCGGGCCGGACAGGTCGTGAGCCGGGCCGAACTGGCGGAGCATGTCTGGGATCGGTTCTTCGATCCGTTCAGTAATGTCATCGACGTGACCATGCATCAGTTGCGCGAGAAGGTGGATCGCGGTGCGCACCCGCGACTGATTCACACGGTGCGCGGCGTCGGATACGTCCTGCGGGTCGAGACGGGAGGCCGGTAATGCGCCGCTTCCTGGCGATCGGCGGCGGGTTATTGGCTCTCGTTTTGTTTTTGCGCAGCATGTGGCTGACGCACGAAGCCAACGGCCGCTATCGCGAACAGGCGGAACTGATTCTCGACCTTCAATCCCAGCGCGTCTCTCGCCACGTCAATGCGTGGAAGCCACAGTACGAGGCCTACCTGCACCGTTTCCTGAACTCCGAGCGCAGCCAGATGAAAGTGTTGCTCTACGATTTGTCCGGTTGGGAGATCGGACGCCCCCGCGGCACGCTGCCGCCCATCCCGTTGAATGAAAACGCCGCGCGGTTTGCCAAGCCCAAGGCTCTCCGCCCGCTGCACGGCGAAACGCCTTTGCCACCCTATTCGAACACGCCGCCGGCGTTGCTGCTGGAGCAGCGTCTGGGCAACCGGCTGTTTGCCACAAACGTCATCGGCGCCGCCTGGGTTTCCGTGATGAAAACACCGAACGGTGAATCCTGGCTGGTGGCGACGACTCCCGTGGCCGACTTCGATGAAAAGGCTCTCGCGAGTTTCATGAGCGCCTGGATTCAAGCCGCGATCCCATTGGAGGAGATCGCGCGCCCCGCGCGTGAACGTTGGGCCCGGCTGTTCATCGGCGCGACGGGCGCCAGTCTTCTTTTCGGCGGCGTTCTTTGGTGGTCATCCCGTCACCGACGTGCGCTGCAAGACGCGGCGTTCGTGGCCGAGCGAATTCCCCTTGATCGCCTGGCCGTGACGCGCCTGCCCGAATCCCTGGAAAATCCCGAGGCGTTGCGGCTTGTGCGCGCGTGCAATCGGTTGCTCGAAAAAGTGCGAGGCCCACCTGGCGCAACAACGATTCGTCGCCGATGCCGCCCATGAGTTGCGCACTCCCCTGACCATTCTGCGCGGGGAAATCCAGGTTGCTTTACGCGAGCCGAACAACCACCCCTTCCTCATCGAGACGCTGCGCAGCAGTCTGGACGAAGCCGTTCACCTCAGTCGTTTGGTGGACAGCCTGCTCACCCTCGCCCGCTCCGATGCCGGCCAGCCGATCGTGGCGCGCGAGCCTGTGCATGTCGCACCGCTGGTGCGTGCTTCACTCGCGAAGCTGGAGCCGCTCGCAGCACAGCATGATGTGGGAATGGATTTTGAAACGAATGAGAACGCGGAGAACGCGACGGTCCAGGGTGACCCGGTCGCACTGGAACGCGTCGTGCGCAATCTCGTGGAGAACGCCGTCAAGCATTCACCTTCCGACCATGCGGTGCGCATCACGCTCAACCGGGCGTCGGACAAGGTTCAACTGGCCGTCATCGATCGCGGCATGGGCATTGCGCCGGAGCATTTGCCCAAACTGTTCGATCGCTTTTATCGCGTCGATGCCGCGCGACGCCGCACCGAAGGCGGTGCCGGTCTAGGCCTGGCCATTGTGAAGACGCTCGTGGAGGCGCAAGGCGGCACCGTCGCGGTGGAAAGCGAGATTGGAGTGGGCAGCAAATTCATCGTGGAACTGCCCAGCGCTGTAGGAAATTCCGCGGGTTATAACGATTAGACCCGAGTGAATTGAGTAACGGCGCGCGCCTTCAGGCCGCTTCAATCTCCGCCTACGGGAAACCCATGAATGATCGAGCCGGCTTGAGTTTTTCACGTTGAGACGACGTGAACGCCACGCTCCCACCTGCCGCGTGCATTCAGTCGCGCCCATTTCCTTAAATCCATTTCAGGTTCATTTAACGCTGGTTTAAGGCGCCCTGTGCCAGCCTTCGCCCGCCCGGTCGCTCACCGCGGGCATCGCAAGGAAAAATCCTATGAAACTCGCACCACTTTTCGTTCTCGTTTCCATTGGCTGCGTCGCGCCGTTGGCCGTCGCCCAGGTTTCATCCACCAACATCATTACCGGCGCCATCTCTGTTCCGGGCGAACGCGACGTCTTCACGTTCAGTCTCACCAATCGGGCGCGTTATTACTTCGATGCGCTGACGAATGTGAACACCTTGAACTGGTCGCTGGAAGGACCGGGCGGATCGATCGTCAATGGCCGTTCCTTCACTGCCTCGGACGCTGGAAACGCCTCCATCCTGTCGCTCTCAGCGGGATTCCATCGCCTGACGGTGGATGCCGACACAGCGAACACGAACAGCTACGCCTTTCGTCTGGTCGATCTGGCCGCAGCCACATTGCTCACGCCGGATACGGTCGTGTCGAACACGCTGACGCCCGGAAACGAAACCGATCTCTATCAATTCCCCGCCAACGCCGGAGATCGTTTCCTCTTTGACCGCCTTTTCCTGACATCGGGACAAAATATCTGGTGGCGCCTGATCGATCCTTTTGGTCTGGAATTGTTCTCCAGCGGTTTCAACGACATCGCTCCCTTGACGCTTCGCGCGGCCGGCAACTACACGCTGTTGATCGAGGGATACGTGGCGAACAGCGCCGTTACGACCTACTCTTTCACCGCTGATTTTCAGAGCAACGTTCCCCCGGCTCTGTTCGTCGGCGCGCCCCTCACTATCGGCCAGGCGGTGGCGGGCAGCCTCACCAACCACACGACCAATGCCTACACCTTCACGCTGAACAGCGAGACGCGGGTCGTCTTCGACACGCTCACGAACAGCACGAGCGTGCAATGGTTTCTGGAAGGCCCGCCCGGCCTGATCATCAACAATCGTGGCGTCAACGGTTCCGACGGGATCAATTTCTCTGGTTCGCCGGTATTGGAATTGCCGCCCGGGGATTATCAATTGCGCGTCCGTCGCAACGCCGCCGGTATCAGTCCCTATCGCTTTCGCCTGCTCGACCTCAGCGCTGCCGCCGTGGTCACGCCGGGCACGCCGATCCTGGGAAGCCTCACGCCGTCCACCGAGACTGATGCCTACCGATTCACCGCGAGCGCGGGCTCCCGTTTCTTCTTTGATCTGCATTCGACCAACGGTCCGCCCTCTACCCGCTGGCGGCTGCTTGATCCATTGAACGGAGTCCTGGAAGAAACTTCGATCGCAACCGATCGAGGGCCGCGCACGCTGACGCTCTCCGGGACTTACACTCTCCTGATCGAAGGTTATTTCGGCGATGACCCGGGTGCGGCGGCCTTTCGCTTCGACATCGTGCCCGTGTCCGACGGGGCGCAAACACTCACGTTGGGCGCGCTCACGTCAGGAAGCATCAGCGTGCCCGGCCAGATGCAGCAGCATTACTTCACGCTCCCGTCCGCGGCTCAACTCTACTTCGACTCGCGCACCAACCATTCCACCTTGCGCTGGTCTCTCGCGGGACCGTCGGGTGTCGTGGTCAATAATCGAAACTTCACTGCTTCCGACGGACTCAATGCCCTCGGCGCGCTGAACCTGGCGGGCGGTGATTACATGCTGACCGTCACGGGCCTGGGGGATGACACCGGCGGCTACGCGTTTCGGCTCTTCGATCTCGCGAACGCGGCGACACTCACTCCCGGCACGCCGATCACCAGCACGCTGAGCCCCGCCAACGAAACGGACGCGTATCGCTTCACCGCGGCGGCGAACACGGCGGTCTATTTCGACTCCATCGCTTCCAGCGGACTGCCCAACGGATTTTGGCGCTGCCTGGATCCATTTGGCGGCGTGGTCGCCGGGACCGCAACTTATCTCACGAGTCCTGATCCGGGTGTCACGACGCTCACGGCGGGAGGCGTTTATACCGTTCTGATCGAAGGCTACCATTCTGATCCCGGCAGCGGCACTTACACCATTAACGTCGTGCCGGTGACCCACGGCACGCAATCCTTGACGCTCGGCACCATTGTGTCAGGCGCCATCTCTTCACCGGGACAAGAGCAAGCCTACACGTTTCAACTTCCCGGCGCCGCGCGGCTCTACTTCGATTCTCTGACGAACAACGGCAGCCTGCACTGGTCGCTCGAAGGATCGGCGGGAGTCGTGGTCAACAATCGAACGTTCACTGCTTCGGATGGGTTCAGTGCTTTAGGTGTGCTGAATCTGGCTTCGGGAAATTATCAACTCACGGTGGCGGGCGCGAATGACGCCACGGGCCAATTCCTCTTCCGACTATTCGATCTCGCCGGTGCCGCGCCAATGACCCTGGGGCTCCCCGTCAGCGGCACGCTTGATCCTGGCAACGAAACGGACGCTTACCGTTTCTCCGCCGCCGCGGGCCAGAAAGTCTATTTTGATTTGCTCACTTCGAGCAGCCTGCTGAACGCCTACTGGCGCTGCATTGGCCCGTCGGGTGAACTGATCTTGAGCACCTTTCTCGGTGACGCCGGCCCCGAAATCCTGCCCTCCTCCGGCATCTACACGCTACTGATTGAAGGATACCATGCCGACACGGACGGCGGCGCATACCAACTGACCATCGTGCCCGTCAGTGACGGCGCGCAATCTCTGGCACTCGGATCGATTCAAAGTGGCGCCATCGCCGTTCCCGGCCAGTCGCAGAGTTATTCGTTCACTCTCGCCACGCCGGCGAACCTGTACCTCGACGCACAGACCAATGCCGACAATTTGTTCGTCTCACTTGCTGGCCCGTCCGGCGCAGTATTCAACAACCGTCCTCTCACCTTCATCGATTATCCCTTCTCCGATCCCTGGATGGCCCTGACGCCAGGCAACTACACCCTCACCATCAACGGCAGCCTCGATAACATCGGGCCGTACCGTTTCCGACTGTTTGACATCGCGGGCGCCACCGCCATCACACCCGGCAGCATCGTGAATGGCACCCTCGATCCGGCGAACGAAACGGAGGCGTATCGTTTCCATGCTTCGGCGGGGGACCGCTACTCGTTCCAATGGATCAGCCACACCGGCATTCCAAATTCCTACCAACGTCTTTACGATCCGCTCGGCAACCTGGTCTTCCTTTCCTTCTCCAGCTTCGGCTCCGAGCCGATTACCAACCAGCTCGCAGCCACGGGCACCTACACGCTGTTGGTCGAAGGCTCCCTTTCCGACACCGCGCCGGGCTCGTACCAGTTCCGCGTGAACTTCCTGGATAACGTCTCCACGCCGTTCACCGGCACACCGCTGATCCTCGGCAACACCGTGAGCGGCAATCTTCCCACCGCCGAGACGACGAACACATTCACCTTCACTGTGGCGGCGCCCACGCGCCTCTTCTTCGACAATCTGGAGAACGGCGGGCCCCGATGGTCGCTCGAAGGGCCACAAGGAATTCTCGTGAACAATCGCTTCTTTCAAAATTCCGACGGCGCAGAAATCTTCAATTCCTGGGTGGAAGCGGCGGCGGGCAACTATCGCCTCACCGTCAGCGGAGATGCCGGCGCGTATTCCTTTCGGGTGCTGGATGCAGCGAATGCCACACCGTTCGCGGCGGGCGCATTGGTCAGCGGTACCGTCACGCCAGGCAGCGGCACGACGCTCTATCGCTTCACCGCCAACGCCGGGGAAAGAATTTACTACGAAGGCCGATCCGTGACGGGATTCTCCACCGCCCCCTACGTGAAGATCAGCGGGCCATTCGGCAATCAACTTCTGTTCGGCAGCGCGGACACCGATGCAGAGTTTTCGGCGCCGCACACCGGTAGCTATATCATCTCGTTGGAGGGCCGATACTTTGACACCAGTAGCAGTGGCAGTTTCTCCTTCCTTCTCCAACCCATCATCGACGCGACCAACACCTTCCTCGTCGGACAAACGGTCAGCAGCGCCATCACTCACCCAGGCCAGAGCCAGCTCCATCGCTTCAGCCTCGCGGCACCGGCGCGGCTTTTCTTCGATACCTTCACGGGCGTCGGAGTCCTGGACTGGACGCTCACGGGCCCGGCGGGAATCCTCGTAAGCCAGCGCCAGTTCTGGAGTTCCGACAGCGTGGATGGCAACTCGCTCTTGAACCTCGCGGCGGGCGATTATGTCATCCGGGTGGGCGCCACGGAAACCAACACGCCCAGCTACGCATTCCGTCTCGTGGATTCCTCCTCCGCCATACCGCTCACCCTGGGCGCCACGGTTTCGGGAACGCTCGCTCCGGGGAACAGCACGGTGCTTCGCCACTTCAATGCGTCGGCCGGCGATCGCGTTTACTTCGATGGCCGGCCCATCACCAACCTGACTTCCACGCCTTATCTTCGTCTTTATGCACCGTTGGGAAATGTCCTCCTGCTCACACCGGTCACCAGCGATGTGGACGTGTTCACCTTGCCGCAGAGCGGAACTTATCTGCTGGCGATCGAAGGCCGCTACATCGACACGAGCACCAACGGCACCTACACCTTCGTCTTCCATCCCGTGACGGATGGTACAAACAACTTCGCCATCGGCGACACCGTCAGCGCGGCCATCGCCACTCCCGGTCAAAGACAGTTCCATTCTTTCACTCTCGCCACACCGGTCCGCCTGTTCTTCGATACCCTCACCAACTCCAGTCTGCCGTGGACCCTGACGGGTCCCGGCGGCGTGATGGTGAATTCTCGGGCGTTGTTCAGTTCAGACAGCATCGATGGTGTCTCGCTGCTCGATCTGCCGGCGGGGAATTACACAATCATGATCGAGGCCAGTGGTGCGACCACGGGCAGCTATGCCTTCCGACTATTGAACGCGACCAGCGCCACTGCATTCACGCCCGGCACACTCGTCACCAATTCCCTCACGCCTGGCAACAGCACGCGGCTCTATCGTTTCACGGCGAACGCGGGCGCGCCGTTCTACTTCGATGGCCGGCCCGTCAGCGGTTTCACGAGTCCGCCGTACGTCCACATCTACACGCCGCTCGGTGTCAGCCTCTTCGCAGCTTTTCAAGCCAGCACCGATCACGACACGTTCAGCGTTCCGCAAACCGGCGATTACATCCTCGCAGTCGAAGGCCGCTACGTGGACACCAGCACGAATGGAAACTTTTCGTTCGTGGTCGTGCCCAATCCATCCCAGCCGTCCACTCCGCTCTTCGAGACCAACGTAGCGCCCGACCTGATCGTTACGGGGCTGGCCATCACACCGCCGACTGGCTTGCAGTCCGGCCAGGGCGTCACCGTGTCGTGGAACACGATCAACAACGGCACCGCCCCGGCGCCAAGTTCATTCACCGAGCGAGTCACCGTCCGCAACACCGGCACCAGCCAGACCATCGTCAATCGCACCTTGCTCTACGATGACGCCGCCCTCGGAACCATCAACGGCGGACAGTCACGCGCCCGCCAACTGGCTCTCACCTTGCCTGAGGGTCCAGCCAGCGTGGGAAATCTCGAGGTCACCGTCACCACGGACACGCTCAACAATATCTTCGAACAAAACAGTGGTGGTACCGGCGAGGCCAACAATGCCGCATCCATCACCACCACCACCACGCTGGCCACCTACCCGGATTTGCAGGTCGCGAGCCTGGGCGTCACGCCGGTCTCCGCCTGGCTGACCGGCTCCGTCGTGACGGTAAGCTGGGTCATTACGAACACAGGCAATCGCGCGACGATCGGGTCCTGGAACGAGAGCCTGTTGGTGCGGAACACAAACACATCACAGATCATCGTCAACACCACGACGAACTACGACTCGAGCGCACCGGGCAACGGCGACATCGCACCGAACACCGCGCGGGCGCGGACGCTGAGCTTCACGATGCCGCACAATGATTCGGCGTTCGGTGCGTTTGAAATTGTGATCACGACGGATAGTGAAAACGTGCTCTTCGAGTACAACGGTGCGAACACGGCCGAGAACAACAATTCCCGATCCCTCATCAGCGCCTCCGCGCCCGACCTGGTCATCAATGGCTTGCTCGTGACCGCCGATCCCGGACTCGAAGCCGGCGCAGAACTGACCATTCAATGGAACACCGCCAATATCGGGAACGTTCCGGTCAGCGAGATTTTTTATGACCGCGTGCTGGTGCGAAACACGAACACCACGGAAGTGCTGCTCAACACTTACCTGCCCTACAATCCGTCGCAGGCCGGCAACGGCGCCATCGCCGCCGGAGCTTCGCGCGCACGGAACTACACGCTGGATTTGCCGGAGGGCGCACGCTCGGTGGGGCGTTTGGAAATCACCGTGACGGCCGACACTTTTGATTACCTCGTGGAGCACAACGCCGGGGGCACGGCCGAGGCCAACAATGTTTCGCAAACACAAGTCACCATCGCGGCGAGCCTGTATCCCGATGTCGTGGTCACGAACATCATCGCGCCGGCGATCGGCCAGCCGGGTCAATCCGTGCCGTTCGTCTGGACGATTCGCAACATCGGCCCCGTCGTGGCCACGGGGCCGTGGTCCGACCAATTATTTCTTTCCAGCGATGCTGCGATCGGCGGCGATCAGTTCCTCGCGTCGGCCTTCTTCAGCGGCACATTGAATCCCGGTCAGTCGCTCACGCGCACGCAGCAGGTCACGCTGCCCGCCTTTGGCACCGGCAATCGCTTCTTCGTCGCCGAGGTGGATGCGGGCAATTCACTCTTCGAGGAAAATGAAACGAACAATGCGGCGATAGCTTCGGCGGCGCTGCAAATCTCCGCCGCGCTGACGCTCACGCTGTCTCCGAGCACCGTGCTGGAAAGCGCGGGCCCCCAGGCGGTGCTCGCGACGGTGACGCGCAATAGCGACACAGCCTCGGCGCTCACCGTGACGCTGGGGAACAATCGCCCCGGAAAAATCATTGCACCCACGAGCGTCACCATCCCCTTTGCCGCCGTCGCAACGAACTTTTTCATCCAGGTGCTGGACGACACGATTGCCGAAAGCGACGTCACGGCCACTCTGACGGCGACAGCCGCCGCGCATGTGACAGCGACCAACACATTGACCATCGTCGAAAATGATTCGCCCACACTCACCTTGCGGCTCAGCGCGCCGAGCGTGGGCGAGAACGCCGCCGTCGGCGCGGTCACCGGCACCCTCACGCGGAACGCCCAGACAAACGTCGCGCTGACGGTGACGCTTTCGAGCGACCGCCCCGGTTCGCTGACCGTACCGGCGAGCGTGGTCATTCCCGCGGGTCAAACCAATGCGAGCTTCAACCTCGATCCGGTGAACGACGATCTGGTGACCGGCAATCGCGCCGCGCTGATCTTCGCCTCCGCCGCCGGCTTCTCCAGCGTCTCCGCGCCCATTTCAATCCTGGACGACGACACGGTGACGTTGACGTTCCAACTTTCCGAAAGCGCTGTGAACGAGAACACGATCAATCCAGCGGCGGTCGGACTGATCACGCGCACGCCCGTTTCGTCCGGAGCGTTACGGGTGCAACTCAGCCAGAACAGCGGCGGGCTGCTGCAGATTCCCGCCGAAGTCACCATCCCCGCCAACCAGCCGGCGGTGTCCTTCAACTTGAACGTGGTCGATAACAATCTCGCCTTTGGTTCACGGCTCGTGACCATCGTGGCGGAAGGCGAGGCCGCGAACGGCGTTCCCATTCCCGGCGCAACGGTGATGGCCTCGATCAACATTCGCGAGAATGACGGCCCGACCCTCTTCGTCACGACGGCGGTGCCGGTGATCGAGGAAGGGAGCAACACGGTGGTGACCATCACGCGCAACACGCCTCCGACCAATGCGCTGGCCATCGCTTTAAGTGTGACGCCCGCGGGACAGGCGACGCTGCCGGGCGCGGTGGTGATCGCGTTGGGCGCCACTTCCACGAACGTAATCATTCAGGGCATCTCCGACGGCAACACCGACGGCGCGCAGGAAGTGACCATCAATGCGAGCGCGTCCGGATTCAACGCCGGAGCCGCGCCGCTCACCGTCACGGACATTGATATTCCTGATCTGGCGATCGCCGAGATCAGCGCGCCGACCAACGCGCTGACGGACAGTTCGATCACCGTGGTCTGGACGGTGACGAACAGCGGGCTTGCGATGGCGACCGCGCCGTGGGTGGACGAAGTTTACATCGCCAGGGACAGCCAGGGCGCGAACGCGATCCTCCTCTTCGCGGTGACAAACAATTCTGCAGTGCCGCGTGGTGACGCTTACTCGTACGCGCGCTCGTTCGTTCTGCCGTCTGATCCGGGCGACCATTGGATTCTCGTGCGCACGGATGCGGGTCGCGCGATTGCCGAAGGATCGGAGCACAACAATACAGCGCTCTCGCGGCCCATTGCGATTCAACCCTCGTATCGCGCCACCGTCAGCACAACGGTGGATGCGGCGGTGGCCGGCACGGTCATTCCGCTCACGGGGCAAACGTTCTACTCATCCAATGGCGCGCCTGCGCCCTTCCGCACCGCGACCGTGCGCATCAACGTCAACCAGACGCGGCGCACGTTCTCTGTCTTCTCAGATGCGAGTGGCAATTTCTCCGGCGTGTTTCAACCCATCCCGGGTGAGGCGGGCCTTTACACCGTCGGCGCAGATCATCCGCGCGTGCTGGAAGACGCGGCCCAGGATCAATTCATCCTCCTCGGACTGGGAGCACTGCCGTGGCAGTTGAATGAGCGCCTGACTCCGAACGTGCCGAGCACCGGCCAGATCGAATTGCGCAACCTCAGTCCGTTGCCGCTGACGGGATTGCTCGTGAGCACGGAAGGGTTGCCGTTCGATTTCACCGCCAGCGCGACGGTGAGCAACGGGCTCGCCGGTGGGGCCGTCAACGTCATCGCTTACACGATCGCCACCACGCTCACCACGGCGGCGCAGGGACGATTCCACTTTGTCGTCACCTCGGCGGAAGGCGCGACGCTGCGCATTCCGGTGGACTTCACGGTGCGCCCGCCGACGGCGCAACTCGCCGCCGAGCCGCCCTTGATCGAACACGGCATGTTGCGTGGAACCCAAACGCTCTTGCAGTTCGACGTGGTGAATCAAGGCGGAGTCGCGAGCGGCGATTTGAGCGTGGCCCTGCCTGTGGTGCCGTGGCTGTCGTTGATCTCCACGTCGCCCATTCCTTCGCTGGCGCCGGGCGCGCGCTCGACGGTGATCCTCGCGTTGAGTCCGCCCAACGATCTGCCGCTCACGCGCTATGACGGCACGATTGTTTTCATCGGGACGGAAGGCGGACTGAGTGTGCCGTTTCAGTTCCGCGCCATCTCCGAAGCGCGCGGCGATTTGGTTCTCAACGCGACGGACGAACACACCTACTACGCCAGCGGCGCGCCCAAACTCACGAATGCGGAAATCACACTGCGTGATGTGATCACCAGCGCGGTCGTGACGAACGGCACCACGGATGCCACCGGGCAGTTGCGCTTCAACAATCTGACGGAGGGGAGTTACGTGCTCGAAGCTACCGCGCCCCGGCACAGCCGTTTGCGCACCGGAGTGCGCGTGGCGCCGGGCGTCACGACGGAGCAGGAGATTTTCCTGTCGCGCCAGGAAGTGACCTATGAGTGGCGGGTCGTCCCCGCGGAAATCACCGACCACTATCGCGTGGTGCTGGAACCGCAGTTTGAAACCGAGGTGCCGCAACCCAACCTCGTCGTCGAGAATCCGGACATCACGTCGCTGGTCGTGCCGGGCCGCGTCAGTCAGTTCGCCCTGCGTCTGCGCAACACTGGCTTGGTGGCATTGGAACGAGTGCGCGTGCCCGTGCCAAATCATCCGGAGTTCATCATCACGCCGCTCACCACCGAGATCGACGTGCTGCCCGCGCAGACCAGCATCTCGGTGCCGGTCACGATCCGTCTGCGCGAAGCCGCGCCCGGTATCGCCCGCCCCAAATCCCACGGCGGTTGTCATGGCGACGACTGCGTCATCGCGTTGCCGATCCACACGGGCTTTCGTTGCGGGCGAACCTTTGTGCCGATCACTCGCACCGTCAGCTTGCACGCGGTTTGTGTGCCGGAAACGGGCTGCGATTTCCGGAGCTTCCTGGACACGTCGAACCCCAACTCTTTCAACGAAGCGGTGCGGGCGAACCGTGCGGAAATGGACTGCCTGCTCGGCAACATGGACGAATGCCAGAAGGCGCGCATCCGCGGCTATCTGCGTTCCGGCGATCTCGGCTCGGTGTTCTTCCCTCCGGGCGCGCTGCCGCCGCCGCTGGATGGGACGAACTTTGGCTTGAGCGCTTTCTGTGCGTGCGGGCCGCAGTCCGTGACCAACACCCTGTTCAGTTTCGGCACGAATCTGCTGAACGCACTGGGCTTCCCCGGCTCAGGCAGTCCCGCTCCGCCCATCTTCAACTTCCTGTCCGCCAGCATTCCCGGCCCTTGCAACGCGCCGGCGCTCAGTGGCGGTCCCGCCAAATCCCGGAGTGCGAGCAAGGCCGCGGGGCCGGGCGTTTGTGCGCGCGTGCGTCTCGAACTCAGCCAGGACATCACGCTCACGCGCGCGGCGTTTCAAGCGACGCTGGTTTTGGAGAATGGCGGTGACTCGGAGATCACCGGCATTCAGCTCACGCTCGATTTCCGCAACGCCAGCCAGCAATCCGCCAACAACTTGTTTGGAATTCGCGGCCCGACGTTGCGGGGCATCACCGGCATCGATGGCTCGGGAGTGTTGCCGGCGCAGACGGATGGCTCGGTCGAGTTTCTCTTTGTGCCCACACTCGACGCCGCGCCTTACTCGCCGCGCAGTTACTACATCGGTGGCACGCTGCGCTTCACGCTTGATGGCCAACCGCTCGTCATTCCGCTGCTGCCCGGCGAAATTACGGTGCTACCCGAAGCGCGACTGGCGCTGGAATACTTCCAGCAACGCGACGTGTATTCGGATGATCCGTTCACGCCGGAACTGGAGCCTGCCGAACCGTTCGCGCTCGGGTTGCGTGTGCATAATCGCGGCGCGGGCCTCGCGCGCAATTTCCAGATCGCCTCCGCCGCGCCGCGCATCATCGAGAACGACAAGGGACTGTTAATCGACTTCCAACTCCTCGGCGCCCATGTGGACAACGCGCCTTTGAATCCCTCGTTCAACCTGAACCTCGGCAACATTAATCCAAACCAGACGAAGACCGTGGTGTGGGACATGACTTCGACGCTGCAAGGGAAGTTCATCGACCTCCGTGCGTCGTTCGAGCATCTCGATGATTTTGGCGTGACGAACATCTCGCTCATCGAAAGCGTGAACGTCCACGAGATGATTCATGTGGTGCGCGCCGACCGGTTGCTGGATGACGCGCTGCCCGACTTCCTGGTGAACGATGTGCCAGACCCGAACAATCTCCCGGACATCGTTTACTTGAGCCAGGGCAGCAACGCGCCGGTGTCGCTCGGCAGCAATCCCGTGGTCAACGGCAGCGTCACCACCAACAATCTCCAGGTGCAACTCACCGTGACGATGCCGGCGGGTTGGGCGTATCTGCGCATGACGAATCCGGGACCGGACTTCCGCCTCACCAGCGTGCAACGCTCGGACGGCAAACAGATCCGCATCGGCGACAACGTGTGGACGACGGATCGCACGTTCCCTTCGTCCATTCCCGGCGCGCTGCGCGAGAAGACGCTGCACCTGTTCGACTTCGACAGCACCGGTATCTACACCTTGAACTTCGCGCCCATCGCGAATGACACCAATGCACCGGCGAGCGCCGTGGCCGCCCTGCCCGCTTCGAGCTCCGCGAACTTCGCCGTGCAATGGAGCGGCAACGATGCGGTGGGCGGCAGCGGCCTGGCGTTCTTCGACGTTTACGTGTCCGTCAACGGCGGCCCCTTCACGAACTGGCTGGCGCACACCACGCTGCAAAGCGCGCTCTTCGCCGGCGTGACCGGCCACACCTACGCCTTCTACAGCCGCGCCACCGATCTGGAAGGCAACGAGGAAATCGCCCCCGCCAGCGCCGACGCACAAACCACCGCCAGCGGCGTGAACTCAACACCCACGCTCACCGGATTGGCTAACGCCACCATCAACGAAGGCGCCACGTTCACCGTTCTCGCCACCGCCCTCGACACGGACGTGCCGCGACAGACGCTGACCTTCAGCCTGATCACTGCTCCCGCCGGCGCCGCGATCGATTCGGCGAGCGGATTCATTTCGTGGACCACCGGTGAGGCGCAGGGCGGCACGTCGAATCTCTTTACCGTCGTGGTGGCCGACGGAGGTTTGCCCAGCCTCACCGTCACGCAATCATTCGTTGTCGTGGTGACAGAAGTGAACACGGCGCCGTTCTTTGTGAATGCCCTGACCGACGTTACCGTGGATGAAGAAACCTTGCTCGCCTACACAGTCGGTGCTTCCGATGGCGATCAGCCCTTAAATCAATTGACCTGGCAACTCGCCCCAGGCGCACCGGCTGGACTCACGCTCAACCCGTCCAATGGCTTGCTGAGTTGGACACCGGGAGAAACGTTTGGGCCCGGCGAATACCCGCTCACCGTGACCGTGCGCGACAACGGCTCGCCTTTGCTGAGTGCGACCCGAACCGTGCGTGTCCTCGTCCGCGAAGTGAATCGCGCGCCGGCGCTCGCAGCCATTCCGTCGCAATCGACGCTGGTTGAAACCACGTTGACCGTGACGAACACCGCGAGCGATTCTGATCTGCCAACGCAGCAGTTCTTCTACAGCCTTGCGCCCGGCGCACCGCGCGGCGCACGCATCAACCGCACCACGGGCGTCTTAACCTGGACGCCTGCCATTGATTACGCGGAGAGCACGAACACGATCACGGTGCGCGTCACGGACAGCGGCGTGCCGTCGCTGACCACCGAACAAAGTTTCGTGGTGATTGTCGGCGATCTCCTGGACGTGAGCTTCGGCGCCTCCATCATTTTGGCCGGGCAAACCGGCAGCGTGCCGATCATCGTGTTCAGCACCACGCCGTTGACGAATGCCGAGTTCACCGTGGCCGTTTCGCTCAACCGCTTCACGAGTTTCGCTGTGGATCCACCCACGCCGCCGCTGGGCTCGCTCACCTTGCAACCGCTCGGCAACGATCAGTATCGAGTTCGTCTTGGAACATTGGCGGGCCAATCATTGCCGCTCGGGCAGAGCATCGTGCATCTCCGGGTCACGGCGTTGCCTGGAATGCCGTCCAGCTTCGTTCCTTTCGATGCCAGCAACGTGTCGGGCTTGCAAACGGACGGCCAACTCGTGCCGCGCGCGCTCGGTCATGCCGGCCGCGTCGTGTACCTCGGCGTCGAACCGTTGCTGGAAATGCAGCGAGCCGGTGGACCATTGACGGTGACGCTCTTCGCGCAACCCGGACCAACCTACGCGCTGGAAGGAACGGCCAGCCTGACTCCGCTCGTGCAGTGGACGCCGCTTTGGAGCGGCTCTTCGAGCAATCTCGTGCAAGTCTTCCAACTCACACCCACGAACCAGTTTCAATTCATCCGCGCGCGAAGACCTTGATGGGTAGAAGAAACGCGACTTCACAAGACGGGCGCTCTACCCGTTGAATGCCATGCGCCTACTGGATCAAGCAGACTATCGTTCTGACGACGAAATCCGCCGCGCGTTGTCGCTCCCTGTGAGTGAGCAGTCCGGGAAGCGCTCGTGGATCGCAGAGAAATGTTCGTGAACGATTCTCGATGAGTCTTCGTGCTTCACGAAGACGAGGATGCTGCGTTCGAGCTTCGTGAGGGCGTCGGACGGGGACTTGCAGATGCGCGGCAACGTTGGGGGATGAAGGGGGGGCGCTCGCTCATCGAATCGTCAGAAAGTCATGGTGATTGAACAAGACCGTCACCAGGGCCTCACGGCTGCGCACTGGCGTCGAACGACTCGTCTGCATGGCGAGAAACTCGCAGCAAAGTCGCAGTTCCTCGGCCGAGGGATGCCGCGCCAAGATGCGCACGAAGGCGTTCCGGGCGAACGCTTCGTCATCAGTGATCGATTCAACCGCCAGTTTTTTTGTCAGGGAACGCGCTTCATTGAGAGTCAACTCGCTGTTCGCCATCGCGAGGGCTTGCTGCGGGACGACGGTCGGGCGGCGGATGTAGCATTCCGTCACGGCCGGGCCATCGAAGATTCTCAGGAACTCCATTTCCTTCTCCGCCGCCTGACGAAAGTAAAGGCTCCGACGCTTCGACTTGAGACCAAGATTGTGATCGATGTCCGGCCCGCCCATCGCCGCGTCAAGGTCGCCGCTCACATAGAGCAAATTATCGCGCACGACTTCGGCTTCCATGCGCCGCGAGTTCATGCGCCAGAGAAACGTGTTGTCCGGATCAATCTTTGCAGCCGCCTCGTCCGGCGTGGAGGCCATACGATAGGTGCTGCTGGTGACGATGAGGCGGTGGAGGTGGTTCATGGACCACCCCGTGCCCCCGGCGTCCCGCCGGGAGGGGGCTTTGGATTTTCCTGCTTCATTCGACTCGACGAGCAGCCCTGGATTTTCCCGCCCCCCATCCCGGCGGGACGCCGGGGGCACGCTCATCAACTCCGCCGCCAGCCAGTCCAGCAACTGCGGATGGCTCGGTGCCCGGCTCGCGCGCCCGAAATCCTGCGGCGTGGGGACGAGCGCCTGGCCGAAGTGCCGCAGCCAAATCTGGTTCGCGCCCACTCGCGCGGTGAGCGGATTGTTCGTGCTGGCGACCCAGCGCGCGAAGGCCAGCCGGCGGCCCGTGCTCGTGTTGGGAAATTTCTCCGACGAGCGCGGTTTGAACTTCGTGTCGGCCACGGCGTTCCATTTCGTCTCCGCTTCGATCAAAGCCTTCTCCGCTTCCGTCGTTTTCTTCTTCGCCTCGGCCAGTGCGACGGCCGTTTTATCTTCGGCGGGTTTCTTGCCGGCCACGGCCTGGACTGCGTTCGTCGCCTTCGCGAGTTTTGTCGCGGCGGCGTCGGCGTTCTTTTGCGCGACGGTCTCGGCGTCGCGTGCCGAATGCAGTTTCAGCCGCGCCTCCGCGACCACGATTTCACGCTGGTGCCGCACGGCGTTCGTCGCGGCGGATTTCCACGCCTCGGAGTTTTTCTGCGCCGCGTCTTCCAACTTCTCCACTTCGATCACCGCCGCCAACGCCGTGCGGCGTGTTTCGGCGACGGTGACGGACAGTTCCTGTTCCGTAAGCTTCGTGGAATTGGTCTGGTTCGTGCGCGCCGCCGCCAGTTTCGTCCGGGCTTCCATCAGAAAATAATCCGCCGCCGCCAACGCGTCGCGATAGACGAAGTCACGTTTGCCGGGATGGCTCGCGCTCAGAGGCAGCGATACCGGCTGCACGTCCAGCGCGCCGCCCAGTGCGAGCGGCACGCCGGGCGACATCACGCGGTTGGTGTCTGCTTTGCGTTCGTCGCCGCGATTCAGAAAATACGTCGGGGGATTCGTGTCGGTGTCGAAGACACGCGCCAATCCGGCCTTCAACAGATTGGTCTCGCCCGGCACGGCATCAATACGCACCCAGTGCGGCTCGAAGATGGCGCGCATGGAGTAATACTCTGCTTGGGAAATCGGATCGGTCATGTGGTCGTGGCATTTCGCGCAGCCGACCGTGACGCCGAGAAACGCCAGCGACGTGTGCTTGACCGTGTCTTCCAGCCACTGTTCGCGACTGAGCATCTTGTAATTGCGGACGAGGAAGCCCGTGGCGCGCAGCGCATTCGTGTCTTCCGGCGCGAGTTCATCCGCCGCGAGCATTTCCAAAATCATCTGGTCGTAACCCTTGTCGCGGTTCAACGACTCGACGATCCAGTCGCGCCATTTCCAGATGTGCGGCTGGCTGTCGCGAATTTGATTGCCGCCGCTCCAGCCCGCCCAATCGCTGTAGCGCCACACGTCCATCCAATGCCGCGCCCAACGCTCGCCGTGCCGCGGATCGGCGAGCAGGCGGTCCACGATTCTTTCATAAGCATCGGGTGATTCGTCCTTCTCAAACGCCAACAATTCCTCCGGCGTCGGCGATAAGCCGATGAGGTCGAGGTAAACCCGGCGCAGGAGAATTTCCCTCGTTGCCTCCGGTCGCGGTTTCAACCCACGCGCCTGATGCTCGGCAGCGATGAAGGCGTCGATGGGATTACGGAGGGGGAAAGAGGAAGAAGTAATCAGTGAATCAGTTTTCAGTGAAACAGTGCTGTCGCCTTGACCCGGCACGACTGACTTACTGATTACTGTCTTACTGATCACTGGCACCCCCGGTCGCACCACCGGCTCGAACGGCTGCCAACGGTACGACTCCAGAAACGCAGCGAACTCCCCGCGCTTCGCCACGCCATCCGCCAGTTCCTCGTAAGACGGCACGTCCTTCGCATCGCCGGGATTGTGGCCGAGCAACAGCTCCGTCTCGTTCTCCACGCCGTCGCCATCACTGTCCTCGTGTGCGAGGAGTTTCAACCGCGTGAAGATGCCTTTCCTCAATTCGTCTGCCCCCATTCGTCTGCCCGCCGCTCTCAGCCGTTCGCCGAACGGATTGTGCGGAAACTCCTCGAGGCTTTCGGGATTCTTGTTCTCGCTCGGCAGATGGCACGTCGTGCAGCGCGCGAGATTTTTGGTGAGAAACTTTTCGTAATGCTTCTCCAGCGCGGCGCGATTCGCGGGCGTGGCCTGGCTCGCGACAGGAAAAAGAATCATCGCGCCGACGAGGGCGAAGACACGGCAACGATTTGGATGGCGCGCGGTCACAGGAGGGAGACTAACACCACGTCGCGAGGTTTGGGAACTGCGATGAGCAGAACAAGTTCCCCAGTTATTCCTCACGCAAAGTCCGCGAAGGGCGCAAAGAAGCCCGATGCAATCGGGCTGTGCTGCCTTCTTCGCGACCTTCGCGGACTTTGCGTGAGGAATATTTTCTACCAATAACCCGTTGACCAAAGTCTGCTGGCTGTCCTAGTGTCCTAGGACAGTTACCGAAATGACTTTCCAGATCGATTTCAAAACCGGCAAGCCGGTCTATCTGCAACTGGTGGATCAAATCCGCTACGCCGCCGCTTCGGGCGCGCTCCGGGCCGGCGAGCCGCTGCCCTCCATCCGCCCCCTCGCGGAGGAACTGCGCGTCAACCGCAACACCATTGCCAAGGCTTACGCCGAGTTGGAAAGCCAGGGCGTGATCGAAACTATGCCGGGTAAGGGCTGCTTTCTGAAAGACGGCAACTCGCCGTTCACCAAAAAAGTCCGCGACCAGTTGCTGATCAAGGAAGTGGATGAAGCGGTCGTCACTGCGCACCACTTGCAAGTGGACCGTGCGGACTTTCTCGCGCTGGTCAAAGAGCGGCTGGATCACTTCGAGCGCAAG
>JBBQYK010000007.1:0-34923 GCA_038208765.1 Verrucomicrobiota bacterium | reverse complement strand
GGAATTCCGAGCGCCATGCCACGGAGCAAGAGCAGCATCGCGACGAGCACGACGCAGATCGGAATCAGTTTCTGAAAGCGAAAAGCGATAGGCCGCAGTCGGCCGCTGGCCGCTCCGATTCCAAGCATCATGGGCAACGTGCCGGCACCGAACGCCGCCATGTGCAGTGCGCCGCCAAGGGGACTCAGGGTCGTTGCCGCGCCCGCCGCAGCGATATACACCAGGCCGCACGGGAGCAACCCATTCAGCGTGCCGAGCGAAAATTGCGAAGCGAGCGTGCGGCGTTGCAGCAAAGAGCCGAAGAGTGATTTCAACTTCGTGATCCCTTTCGCAAACGGCGTCTTCAGCGCGAAACGAGTCGAGAGCAGCAGTCCGAGAAGAATCGCTGCGCCGGCGCCGAGCGAGAGCCAGCGTTGCAGTCCGGCGAGGACGAATGTCTTGCCCACGGCGCCGAAGAGCAGTCCGATCGCGCAGTAGGTGACGATGCGGCCTGAGTTGTGAACGAGACGCGCGGTGCCGAACGGCGAGCGCGATCCGCCCGCGCTGGAAACCGCAACCACCAGCGGGCCGCACATCGCCGCGCAGTGCAGGCTGCCGACGAGGCCGAGCAGGAAGGCTGTCCAGATCAGTTCCATGTCAGCCGCCGACGATGATAGTTTGTTCAAACGCAAACGACTCGCCGCCCGATGTCCAATCGAGCCGTACCTTCCAAAGACCAGGCGTGAGTCGGGCGGCGTTGAGCGTTTGTCTGCCGTCGCGTCCGGGCTTCAACTCGATCGTTTGATCGAGCTTCGCGTCGGAAGGGCGGTACAAGTGCGCGGTCCCATTGAACTGGTCGCCGACATGCGCGGCGGGCACACGCACGAGCAAGGAGCGTTGGCCAAAGTCGTAAGCCATCGTGAGGTCGCGGGCGAACGGACGCGTGCGAGTGATCGCGTCGATTTGTTTCTGGAACAGAATCTCGTGCTCGTAGTAGTCGGGGCGCACGAGGTCCATGTTCTGGCGCACGGCCCAGGTGATGAAGATGGCGATGCCGATGATGGCGAGGGCGAAGTAGCCGGCGATGGCGTAGGGCCAGAGGCTGCCCTTCGGCTGAATGGTTGCGGCGTCAGTCATGGTGATTTTGAAGTTGGTTTGTCGCGCGGACCCGCGAAGACGGTGTTCACCGTTTCAAGGCGTTTGCCGTTCGAGTACACGCCAATCTTCAGCTTGATTGATGGGGTCGTGACCGTCTCGGGTTTGAGCGCGATGAGCAGCGACGTCTGCGCGAGGTGATCTTTCGGCACGCTGAAGTCAGGATCGCCCATGAGGCTGACCTGGCCTTCGCTGTTCTCCAGTTTGAATTCAATCGGGATCGCGCGCGCCGTCTTGTTGATGACTTTGACGGTGTAGAGATTTTCAATTCGCCCATCAGCCATCTGGGTGTAGAGAGCGCCGGGGGCGCGGAGCAGAATCGTTTCAACGTCGGTGCGCGTGAACATGAGCACGGCCAGCACGCCGGACAGCGCGGTGAGCGCGACGAGATACATGGCCATGCGCGGCGTGAAGCGAAACTTCTCACCACGCTCGATGCTGTTCAGGGACGCGTAACGGATGAGTCCGCGCGGGCGGTTGACCTTGTCCATGATCGTGTCGCAAGCGTCGATGCAGGCGGTGCAATGCACGCATTCCATTTGCGTGCCGTTGCGGATGTCGATGCCGGTCGGGCAGACCGTGACGCAGGCGTGGCAGTTCACGCAATCGCCGTTCCCCTCGGCCTGGCGCAGTTCGATGGTCTGGCCGCGTTTCATCGGGGCGCGTTTCTCGCCGCGCTTGTAGTCGTAAGCGACGACCATCGTGTTCTCGTCAATGGTGGCCGACATGAACCGGCCATAGGGGCAGATGAACGTGCAGGCCTGTTCGCGAAACCGCGCGAAGATCGTGTAGAACAGAAACGTGAACGCGGTCATGAAGCCCAACCCGACAAGATGAAGGCGGGGATCGTCCGTGATAATCTTAATCAACTTCTCACTGCCAATAATGTAAGCCAGCAGCGTGTTCCCGATAATCCACGAGAGCGCGAAGAAGATGAAGTGCTTGGTGAATCTCTTCGCGACCTTCTGGCCCGTCCACGGCGCGGCGGCGAGCGCGCGTTGAGCGGAACTGTCGCCTTCAATCGCGTACTCGATCTTGCGGAAGACCATTTCCATCAACAGCGTTTGCGGACACGTCCAACCGCACCAGAGACGACCGAACGCGGTTGTGAACACCATGATGCTGGTGATGAACAGCAACGATGCGATGACGAAAATCACGAAATCCGAAGGCCAGAAGAGCTGGCCGAAGATCGAGAACTTCCGCTCCACAATGTTGATGAGAAAATACGGATTGCCGTTGATGCGGATGAACGGTCCCGCGAAGAGAATCGCGAGCAACAGCCAGCTCACGTAAGTACGCCGCGCATACCAGCGCCCGCTCGGCTTCTTCGGGTAAAGCCACTTGCGGTTACCCTGCTTGTCCGCCGTCGCGATATGTTCGCGGAAGTCCTGCCAGTCGGGATCTTTGACCGGTGACTGCGTTTCATTCGCGACGGGTTTGTCCGGACCGGCATTCATCATTCGTACTCGTTCGGCTTGGCCGGCGCGGCCTGGTCTTCGCGCACTTTGGGATTCGGCGGATGCGTGTCGCGCAGGGTGTAGATGTAGCTCGCGACGGCTTGAATCTCGTTCGGCTTCAACACCCCGCGCCACATGAGCATGCCTTTCTCAGGCACGCCGTTGACGATGGTTTTGATCGTGTCCACGTAATTGGAACCGTGAATCCAGTAATCGTCCGTGATATTCGGACCGACGAGTCCGCCGCCGTCGGGGCGATGACACGGCGCGCACATTTGGAGGTGAATTTGCTGGCCTCTCGCCAACACCGCTTTGTCGCCGTCGGGCGCGAGCGTGCCCATGCTGGATTCGAACTTAGCGAGCGCTTCGTTCTTAATCTGTTCCCCGCGCCGCGCTTCCTTCGTGTATTCGGCGATCTGGAGGTCACCGGCTTTGAGCACATGGTAGTAGCCCATGTAGGCGAAGGCGTAAATGTGCGTGAGATAAAACAGCCAGACCCACCAGCGCGGCAGAAGATTGTCCAACTCGCGAATGCCGTCGGCGTCGTGGTCGAGCAGCAACGGGTCTTTCGGTTCTGGTGAATTGTCAGGGTCGTTATTCATGGGAAGGCCCTTTCGCGTGTAGCGCAGACTTGCAGTCTGCCGTATCGCCGACTTGTAGTCGGCTGCGCGACAGAAGCTCCGTGCGTGTTAAAGTTTTTACGCGCGTAGGAGAGTCGTTGCCCGGCAGGTTGCAAACCTGCGCTACGGCAGACTGCAAGTCTGCGCTACATTCGCGCGAACCGTCGTCGAGCGGCAGCGCGCACATGCGGTCGCAAAATGCCTTGCGCTGCACGAAGGCGTAAATCGCGGCGACCGTGAACACGGCGAAGAACAAACAGATGGAGATGACTCCGAATGCGGCAATGCCGCCCATGTCGCGAATGACGTTCTGGATCATAATCAGTTCCTCGCAGTGTTGATGGTGGTCGCCGCCCCGGCTGCGGCGTTGGTGGGCGCGGGCGCGGCGGTTTTGATGTCCGTGCCGAGCCGTTGCATGTATGCGATGAGCGCGATGATTTCCTTGTCCGGCGGCGCGTCGATCATGCCTTGTTTCAAGTTGGCCACAATTTGTTCCGCTTGCTTGCGAGCGTCCGCGACGGCGGTTTGCTCCAGCCCTTGCGGATACGGCACGCCGACTTTGCGCAACGCACGGATGCGTGGCGGAATGGAATTGGTGTCGAGCTTCTGAGTCAGCAGCCACGAGTAGCGGGGCATGATCGATCCCGGCGAAGTCGCCTGCGGGTCGTCCATGTGATTGTAGTGCCAGGCGTCGGGATACTTCCCGCCGATGCGGTGCAGATCAGGACCAGTGCGCTTCGATCCCCAGAGGAACGGATGATCGTAAACGAATTCGCCGGCCTTCGAGTATTCGCCGTAACGCTCGGTCTCGGAACGGAACGGACGAATCATTTGCGAGTGGCAGCCGACGCAGCCTTCGCGGATATAGATGTCGCGCCCGATGACTTCGAGCGGCGTGTAAGGCTTCACTGCCGAGATGGTTGGCACGTTCTCCTTGATGAGATACATCGGAATGATTTCCACCGCGCCGCCAATCAACACGGCCACCAGCGCGAGCACGGTGAAGAGCATCGGCTTGGTTTCGAGGAAGCGATGCTTGAACCAAAGCGCGCCGGGCACCGCTCCCGCATGCGCGGTCTCGCGGGACATCGGCGCGGCTTGCGCCTCGACGTCGGGAATGAATTTCCCCGAGCGTGCCGTGCGCCACAGATTGTAGGCCATCAGGAACGCGCCGATGATGTAGAGCGAACCGCCAATCGCGCGCAGCCGATACATCGGGATGATTTGCAGCACCGTCTCCAGGAAGTTGGGCCATTGCATGAAACCTTCCTTCGTGAACTGCATCCACATCAGCCCTTGCGTGATGCCGCTCCAGTACATTGGCACCACGTAGAACATCATTCCCAGGAGCGCGATCCAGAAATGCCAGTTCGCGAGCTTCGTGCTCCAGAGCTTGGTGTCGTAGAGGCGCGGGAAGAGCCAGTAGAGCACGCTGAAGGTGAGGAAGCCATTCCAGCCCAGCGCGCCGGTGTGAACGTGCGCGATGGTCCAGTCCGTGTAATGGGAAAGGGCGTTGACGCTCTTGATCGCCAGCATCGGTCCTTCCAGCGTCGCCATGCCATAGGCCGTGATCGCCACAACCATGAACTTCAGCATCGGCTCGGTGCGGAGCTTGTCCCAGGCACCGCGCAACGTGAGCAGACCGTTCAACATGCCGCCCCAGCTCGGTGCGATGAGCATCAGGCTGAACACCATCCCGAGCGATTGCGCCCAATCCGGAAGCGCCGTGTAGAGCAAATGATGCGGCCCCGCCCAGATGTAGATGAAGATGAGCGCCCAGAAATGGATGATCGAAAGTCGATAGCTGAAGACCGGACGCCCCGCCGCTTTCGGCAGGAAGTAATACATCATGCCGAGGTACGGCGTGGTGAGGAAGAACGCGACGGCGTTGTGGCCATACCACCATTGCACCAGCGCGTCCTGCACGCCGGCGTAAATCGGGTAGCTCTTGAACGCACTCACCGGCACTTCCATGGAATTGATGACGTGCAACACCGCGACGGTGAGCGCCGTGGCGATATAGAACCAAATCGCCACATACATGTGCTTCTCGCGGCGCTTCACAATCGTGCCGAGCAGATTCACCGTGAACGCCAGCCAAACGATGGTGATGGCGATGTCGATGGGCCATTCGAGTTCCGCGTACTCTTTGCTCGTGGTGAGTCCGAGCGGCAGCGTGATCGCCGCGCCGACGATGATCGATTGCCAGCCCCAGAAATTGAGCCAGCTCAACTTGTCGCTCCACATGCGTGCTTTGCACAAACGCTGGAGCGAGTAGTAGATGCCCATGAACATCCCGTTGCCGACGAAAGCGAAGATGACGGCGTTGGTGTGCAGCGGTCGCAGCCGACCGAACGAGGTGACGGCCAGATTGAGGTTCAGGTCTGGCCAGAAGAGCTGGCAGGCGATGAGCAAGCCCGCGCAAAATCCCACGAGGCCCCAGATGACGGTGGCAATCGCGAAGGCGCGAACGATGCGGTTGTCGTATTTGAATGTTTCGACGTTCATGGTTCAGGAGTTGTTGGGAGAAGAAATCTTCGCAGCAGCCGATGTAGCGCAGATTTTCAATCTGCCGTATCGCAGGTTTGCAACCTGCGTGGCGTCTCTTTTTTCGAGCGCGTGGGAATTGTCCGGCGCCTGCCGACTGCAAGTCGGCGATACGGCAGATTGAAAATCTGCGCTACGTGGCGTTGCGGCACTCGTCTCCTCCATCAATACCCGCATCGACGGCGTACACGTATCTTCATACTGGCCGGAACGAACCGCCCAGATGAACGCCCCGAGAAAGCACGCCGCAAGGACGATGCTCAACGGAATGAGGAGGAAAATCACACTCATGTCAGCGGACTGAGAATCGGCTGCGCCGCCAACATCGGCTCAACATCCTTTGCTTGAGATGCACCAAGATTTGTTCTGTCGCGAAAACTTCGCCGCGCCGCCCACATCGTCGCGCCGCAGGAAAATGCGACAATCGTGATCGAACTGATCGGCATCAGAATCGCGCAGACAATTGGCGCGAGCAGGCCGCTGGCGGCGATGCCGATGCCAACAACGTTGTAGAGAGCCGAGAGCACAAAGCCCACGCGCACGATGCGCACCGACGACTTCGCCAAGCGCAGCACCGCGTCGAACTGCGGCACCACGCTGCCGCTCATGATGACATCGCTCGCCGGCGAGAACGCGCTGATGCTCTTCACGACCGCAACGCCGACGTTGCTTTGCTCAAGAGCGCCGGCGTCATTCAGGCCATCGCCCACCATCATCACTCGCTGGCCCGAGTGTTGAAGCTGCTCGATGAACTCCAGCTTGTTCAGCGGTGATTGATTGAAGCGCTTGTTCTCTCCAAAGAGCGGGGCAAAAGTTTGCAAGTGCTTTTCGTTGTCGCCGCTCAACAGCGCGAGTTTGTAATCGCCTGAAAGTCTTCGGATGAGTGGCCCGACCTCTGGCCGCAAAACAGTCGCGAAGAGAAGGCATCCGCGATAGATGCCGTCGATGGCCATATGAACCACGCTGCTCTCCGGCGGAACAGTGGAGTGGTCGATGGCGTCGCCATGGATACCGCGCGAGCGCAGCCAGCCGCCGGAACCCATCAGCATTTTGCGACCGGCCACGATTCCCTCAATGCCGCACCCAGGCGTTTCGAGGAATGAACGAACTGGTGTGGCGAACCGAGCGCTTGCGGCGAATGCTTCCGCAACGCGCACCGAAAGTGGATGCGTTGACTGCCGCGCCAGCGAGTAGAGGCAGCCCTGCGCGTCGTCGCTGAGTTCCGGCCCGCCAAAAGTCACCGATTGCGCGCCGGGCGTGGTCAGAGTGCCGGTCTTATCGAAGACGATTGTGTCCACGTTCGCCAGCGCCTCAATGACTTCCGTGTTCTTTACGAAAACATTGCGCCGGCCCAACAGGCGCATCGCCGTGCCGAGCGTGAACGGCGCGGCCAGCGCGAGCGCGCACGGGCAGGCAACGATGAGAACAGACGTGAATGCCTTGAGCGCCTTGCTGGGTTCGTGGAACGCCCAGAACACCGCTGCGCCGACCGCTATGGCGATGACAATAAGCGTGAAGCGATAGCTGTAGGCGTTGATGAGTGTTTCGAAGCCGGCGGATCTGTCTTTGCGAAAGGCGTCCTGGTTCCAAAGCGAAGTGAGGTAGCTCTGCGAAACCGGCTTCACCATTTCGATTTCGATCACGCCACCGAGTTGCCGCCCGCCGGCGTAGAGATAATCGCCGCTCTTCTTCTGAATCGGCTCGGATTCGCCCGTGACAAAGCTGTAGTCGATGCACGCCGAGCCAGAGAGCACGCGCGCGTCGGCAGGAATGAGCTCGCCGTTGCGGATGACGAGCGTGTCGCCGACGTGAAGTTGCGCGAGGGCGACCTGCTCCTCGTTTGTAGCGGCCGACGTGAGGAGGCTCTGATCAAATTCTTCAGCGTGAGCCTCCTCACGTCGGCTGCTACGACGAGTGACCGACAACGGGAAGAACGATTTGTAATCCCGCTCGAAGTTGAGACGATCGAACGTCTTCTGTTGAAACAGCCGCCCGCAGAGCAGGAAGAAGATCAGTCCGCACAACGAATCGAAATAGCCCTCGCCACGGCCGCTCAACACTTCGAAGGCGCTTTGCGCGTAAATCGCCACGATGCCCGCGGCAATCGGCACTTCAATGGCGAGACGCTTCTGTTTCAGTGTCGTCCAAGCGGTGCGCCAATAATCAAGCGCGCTGTAAATCACGACGGGTGTGGCCAGCGCGAAGCTGAGGTAACCCACCAGTTTCTTCAGCGTCGGGCCGGTGAACGCGTCGAAACCAAAATACCCCGCAATGCTGAACAGCATCAGATTGCCGAACGCGAAACCGGCGAGGCCGAGTTGCAGCCAGAGTCGGCGCGCTGCCGGAGCGCGACGCGGCGCACTCAGATCCGAGAGTTTCAGTTCCGGTTCATAACCAAGCGACGTGATCAGCGCGACCACTTCACTCAGGCTGACCTTCGAGTTGTCGAAGCCAATGGACAGTTCCTTGCGCGGAAAATTGACGTGTGATTCTCCGATGCCGTGCTTGAGCCGGAATAAATTCTCCAGAAGCCACACGCAAGCGATGCAGTGAATCGCGGGAATGTGAAACGTGACGCGCGTGACGCGTTCGTCCTGATAATCCACGAGACGCTCGCGCACCATCGGCTCGTCGAGATACTTGAACTGATCGGCACGAGTGGCCTTGACGCGCACGCCCGCTGTTTCAGCGAGCTGGTAGAAATTGCCTAGGCCGTTTTCGCTCAGGAGTTCGAAGACGGTGAGGCAACCGTGACAGCAAAACGGTTTGTAGCCGTTCCTGAATACGCCATTCCAACACGGTGTGCCGCAGTGAAAACACTTCACTGTCGCGCGCCGGATTGTTTCGCGGTCGAGGATTGATGCCGTTGTTGCCATCGAACACCAACAGCATCGGCACGGGACAGTTCAGCGGCTCACCCTCTTTTGCCAATCTCATATCAGCAATTGATGAAAAGGAGAGAATCGCGCCTGAACACCGAGGAACACCACCGCGCTCCTTTTCGAACGGTTTGGAGGCGCTTCGTCCATTCATGGGACTTCCTTTCTGAACAAAAGACGTTGAGCAAATGACAAGCGCGAGGAAGCTGCGCGCTGAGGTGTGTTCCACACTTCTCAGCAATGAAAACGCAAATGTCTCAAGCGCTGTTGGCCGCCATAACTCTGAGCTTCAGCCTGCACGCCGCATCGCCGCCTGACTGGCAAAGCCAAGCCATCTCGCCCGTGGTGAACCCGATCTTCTTCGAGTCACCGCTGATCCAAAGCGAAGTGCGCCCGCTTTTCGCCTACCACCGGCTCGACAAAGGATTGCTCGGTGCCGACGTCGATGTGCGCGTGTATGCGGTGCAACTGCGCTACGCGGTGAATGATCGCCTCGCGCTGATTGCAACCAAGGACGGCTACATGGAAATCGACCCCAAAGTGCGTGGTGCCAAGACGCAGCATGGCTGGAATGACATCGCCGCCGGTTTGAAATACGCGGTATATCGAAACGACGAGAAACAGATTCAAATCACGCCGGGGCTGACATTCGAGATTCCCGTCGGCGACGACGAAGTGTTCCAAGGCAACGGTGATGGGGAGTTCAATCTTTTCGTGTCCGCCATAAAAGGTTTCGACAAGCTTCACTTCACCGCCAACCTCGGGGCGCGCATACCCATCGATAGGGACGAAGAAACGGCCAACGTCCGCTACGCACTGATGGCGGATTACTACACCTGCCAATACTTCATTCCTTTCGCCACCATCAATGCGGTCACCACCGTCAGCGAAGGCAAAGCGGTTCCGTTCGACTCGGAGGGATTCGACGTGATCAACTTCGGGAGCAGCCGCGCCGAGGGCGAGACACAGGCGGCCTGGGGCGTGGGCTTCCGTTCGCGACTGCACCAGCGTGTCGATCTGGGTTTTGCCTACGAACAGGGGTTCACGCCCAACGACGACATTTTCAAAGAGCGCTACACGGTGGATTTGATCTGGAGGTTCTAAACATCGATCGAGTCGGGTGGGAAGTGCCCCTGCCGGGGGGCCGAGGCGTCTTGCTTTTCGAAACTCAAGTCTTGACGAACTGCTCTTCCAAAATATGTCCATTCAATCGCAAGCACCGTGTAGCGCACCCGAGATTCAGCATCGATTCTGTGAGGAAACAAAAGAGAAACATGACTCTATGAAAACGCCATGGCCGCGCATCACCGGGCTGTTTCCCGAGGCGCGGAGCCGCCGCGGCGGGGAGCCGAACCCATGAACATGCTCATCTCTCCAATCAGCAAAGCGGGTGTCCAGCCAAAGACATTCGAAACGGCGCCTGGTTATCCACGCGACTACTTGAGCAACCGTTTCGTGTATCTCACCATCTCACCGCGGGCGCGCGGATTGTCGATTGGGGTGAACCTGAACCCGGACCGGCACTGCAACTTCGATTGCGTTTACTGCGAAGTGGACCGGCGTGTTCCAACGGCCAATGGCGCGTTGGATCTCGACGTTTTGACGCAGGAGTTGGAATCCACCATCGCACTGGTAACCAGCGGCAATCTGTGCGGGCAACCACCCTATTCGCGCGTGCCGGCCGGGTTGTTACGCCTGCGGCAGGTGGCGATCAGCGGCGACGGCGAACCGACGATTTGCCCCGGGTTTCGCGAAGCTATGGAGACGATCACGCATGTCCGCGCCACGTCGGGCCGTCCGTTCTTCAAAATCGTTCTCATCACGAACGCTTCGAATCTTGACGCCGCACCAGTGCAGGAAGGTCTGCGTTTGTTCACGCGGGACGACGAGGTTTGGGCCAAGCTGGATGTCGGGACGCAGGCGCGCATGGACGTGGTGAACAACTCCGAAGTGCCCATCGAAAAAGTCCTTTCGAACATCCTGCTCGTCGCGCGGCGGCGGCCCGTGGTAATCCAGACCCTGTTCCCGGCGCTGAACGGTCAGGCACCGGGTGAAGGGGAGGTGGAACAATACATCCAGCGTTTGCAGGCGCTGACAAATGCAGGGGCGCAGATTGCACTCGTGCAGGTTTACTCGGCCACCCGGCCCACGATAAATCCGGCCTGCGGGCATCTGCCCCTGCGCACGCTTTCCCGTATCGGGCAGTCGGTGCGAAGCCGGACCGGGTTGAAAACAGAAATTTTTTGAAAGGTTGATTATGAACACTAACCCATCAAACGAGGCGCTCTCGGCCATCATTGCCGGACACCGGTTGTTCCGCGAACTCGAACCCCGTTACTTGGCGCTGCTGTCGGAGGTCGCCATGTTCAAGGAGTTCCCCGCCGGCGAAATCATCTTCCGCGAAGGCGATCCGGCGAACCGCTTCTATCTGATCCTGGAGGGTGAGGTGGCGCTTGAGAGTGCGCCCAAGGACAGTCTGCCGGTGATTCTCCAAACGATCGGGCGCGACGATGTGCTCGGCTGGTCCTGGCTGTTTCCGCCTTACTACTGGCACTTCGATGCGCGGGCGTTCACGCCGACCAAGGCCATTTTTTTCTACGGCACCTGGCTGCGCGAAAGTTGCGAGCGGGATCATGATTTCGGCTACGAGATGATCAAACGCATGTCCGCTGTGATGATGGAGCGGTTGCAAGCCACCCGGCGAAAGCTGGCGGAAGCGCAGGGGAAGTAGTGCGCCGCCTCCTGCCTGTTCGTTCCGTTCTCCTGAGTGCCTGTCTGAAAATGTGGCGGCAGGCTCCCGCCGGCCAGTGAGGGTCGGCTTCCAGCCGCCCGGAAAAAGGCCGGGCCCGTGGAAGCGGCCCGAAATAACGGCGTACTTCTCCTTCGAGACCCGAGCCCACCGGGCTGGAAGCCACGGCTCACCCTCAGCCAGGATGGCCGACGCTACATTTTCCGACAGGCGCTAAGGTATTTCCTTAGTTCGCCTAGGCCGCTTCCCCCGCACAGAATTGGGAGCGGCCCAATTGTTGCCCGTCGTGGCTGCTCCTAATTTGCGGACACCGAAACAAATTCGGAGACGCAAAAGGAAAGCAACGATATGCAAAACGAGAACACTCTGGTTGACGCGCTGTGCCAGTCGAAGATTTATCAGGATTACGAGCAGGCCTTCAGCGAGGCGACCGGCCTGCCGGTCGCCCTGCGGCCCGTCGAATCCTGGCAGTTGCCGCATCATCGCCAGCGGAGCGAAAATCCATTTTGCGCGATGCTGGCCAAGAAGAGTCGCGCCTGCGCTTCATGTCTTCAGTTGCAGCAAAAGCTGGCGGAGAACGCGCGGCACGAAGCGGCGACTGAAACCTGCCAGGCCGGCCTTTGCGATACCGCAGTGCCGGTCCGGCTCGGCGGTAATCTCGTGGCCTTCCTGCACACCGGGCAGGTCTTCCGCAAGAAGCCCACGCCGGCGCAATTCGACCGCGTGGCCAAGCTCGCGCAGGAATGGGGCGTGGACGTGGACCTGCCCGGCCTGCGGACCGCCTACTTCAAGACCCGCGTGCTCACGCCGCGAGAACACGAGTCCATGGTCAAGCTGCTCCAGATTTTCGCGCAGCACCTTTCGTTGATCAGCAACCAGATCGTGGTCCAGCAGGAGAACGCCGAGCCGCCGGTCATCACGCGGGCCAAGGAATACATCCGCCAGCACCAGACTGAGGATCTTTCCCTCGGGCAGGTCGCCCAGGCGGTCAACACCAGCACGTTCTACTTTTGCAAGATGTTCAAGAAGGTCACGGGCATCAATTTCACTGACTACGTCTCGCGCGTGCGGATCGAGAACGCGAAGAATCTGCTGCTCAATCCCAACCTGCGCGTCAGCGAAATCGCCTACGAGGTCGGCTTCCAGTCGCTCACGCACTTCAACCGCGTGTTCAAAAAGATCATCGGGCAATCGCCGACCGAATATCGCGGCCAGCTCGTCCACGTTTGAACGACGGCGGGGCCAAGATCAGTGCCGCAGTGTGGAGCGGGCGATTGTCTCGCGCGACCGGCTCCTCTACGGTTCGCGCATGTCGAACCTCGCGGAGCTGACGCGTGAACAACTCATTCATCGCGTGCAAACTTTGACAGCGGAGGCCGTCGCGCACCAAGACGGCGGCGAGGCGGATGCGCGCCTGTTGGCCCATTACAAGGCCGCGCTCGATGCCCATTCCATCGTGGCCCGCACCGATCCGCAGGGCCGCATCACCTACGTCAACGACAAGTTCTGCGAGATTTCCAAATACTCGCGCGCCGAGCTGCTCGGGCAGGATCACCGCATCATCAATTCAGGATTTCACTCCAAGGATTTTTTCCGCGCGCTCTGGGCCACCATCTCGCGCGGCTCGACGTGGCGCGGCGAGATTTGCAACCGCGCCAAGGACGGCACGCCCTACTGGGTGGACACGACGATTTATCCCTTCGTGAATGCCGCCGGGAAGCCCACGCAATACGTGGCCATCCGCACCGACATCACCGAGCGCAAGGCCCAGGAGCAGGAACGACTGGCGCTGCAACAACAAGTCCTGGAGGTCAGCGAACGCGAGCGCCAGCGCATCGGCCGGGATTTGCACGATGGCTTGGGCCAGCACCTGGCCGGCATCGAACTGATGATCCAGGCGCTCGAACAAAAGCTCGGCGGACGATCCAAAGCGAACGCGGCGCAGGCGGCGAAGATTGCGCATCATGTGCGCGAGGCCATTCGCCAGACGCGTGCACTCGCCCGTGGACTTTCTCCCGTGGCGCTGGAAGCGCACGGTCTCATGTCTTCGCTCCAGGAACTCGCCGCCAATGCGCAGGAGATGTTTCGTGTCCATTGCGTGTTCCATTGTGAGAAGCCGGTCCTGATTCGCGAGAACACCGTGGCCACGCACTTGTTCCGCATCGCGCAGGAAGCGGTGAGTAATGCCGTCCGTCACGGTCAGGCCACGCGCATCGAGATCTCGCTCACCACCGCGCCGGAGCGCATGGTGCTGTCTGTGAGCGACAACGGCACTGGCTTGGAACCGTCCCGAGCACCGGGGCAGGGGCAGGGGCTGCGAATCATGAACTACCGCGCCGCCGTGGTCGGCGGCGTCCTCGCGCTGGAGCGCGGGGCCGCGGGAGGCACCACGGTCGTTTGCTCGATGGAAAATCCAAAACACGTCCAGATCCCGGAAGCCCCATGAATTCGAAAAAGAGGCAACCCGCCCCCCGGCGGACGAAAATTTTCATCGTCGATGATCATCCGATGATGCGGGAAGGGCTGGCCCAGCTCATTGCCCAGGAAAAGGATCTCGTGGTGTGCGGCGAGGCGGAGGATGCCGCCGGGGCGTTGCAACAGATCGAAAAGCTCCAGCCGGATCTCGCGCTGGTGGACATCACGCTTCGTTCCACAAATGGACTCGAATTGATCAAGGATCTGCGCCTGCGTGTGCCTGGCCTCGCGGTGCTGGTGATTTCCATGCACGAGGAATCGCTCTATGCCGAACGCGTGCTGCGCGCGGGCGGGCGCGGCTACATCATGAAGCAGGAGGGCGGGAAGAAGTTGATGGCGTCCATCCGCCACGTTCTCGGCGGCGGCACCTACGTCAGCGAGAAAATGGCCGCGAAGATTCTCGATATTTTTTCGGGCCGCCGGGCGGACGGTGCCTCACCGGTCGAAACGCTCACCGATCGTGAGTTTGAAGTTTTTCAACTGCTCGGCCAGGGACGCGGCACGAAGGAAATCGCGGAGCAACTGCACGTCAGCGCGAAGACCGTGGAAGTCCACCGGGTGAACATTAAGCAGAAGCTCAAGGTCTCCACTGCGGCTGAACTCATCCATTTCGCCGCGCGATGGACGGAATCGCCGGGGCGTTCTTAACGCCCGCCGCCCGCCGTTCAGGCGTGGGCCTGCTTCGTCGTCCCTCGAAAAGACTTTGGCGCGGCCGGCTTCGATGCGGGCGCGGTCATGTTGCTTTCACTCCAATGCTCATCCGTGCGGAGCAGCCGGTTCACGATCAGCATGTAGCTGCTGATGAGGACGGCGACGACAAGGGCGGTGATGATGGCTCCAATCATAATGGTTCCTGGTTGATTTGTTTCTCTGGGTCTTCCGGCTGCCCACGGCAGGCCGAATTTCATTTCACAAGAAGTCTGCGTCGCTCAGGACGGAGAGGCTCACCGCGAATTGCCCAACGCTTGGCCGTTCTTGCTCTCTGCGCCGGGCTTCGTGCTTCGCAATCTGCATCAACGGTGTCCTCATTTGAAATCGCGTCCGCGGGCGCGCACCACCAGGACGGGGCAGGGGGCGTGGCGCACTACGCGCTCGGCGGTGCTGCCCATGAACACATGCGCCAGACCGGTGTAGCCGTGGGTCGAGATGACGATCAGATCGACCTTCAAGGTGCGCGCTGCGTCCGTGATTTCCGCGTAGGGCGAGCCGTGGCGGACCAGGCTTTTCTCGACGACGGCGGAATCGAGGCCTGATCGGGCGAGCACTTTCTTCAAGTGTTCCTGCGCTTGCGCCACGATGACGTTGTCGTCCAAGGCCATCGGCGAGTAGGCGAAATCCGGCGTGGGAAACGGCTCGACCACATTCAACAGGATCAGCTTGGCGCCGAACTGGCCGGCCAGGCTGGCGGCGTAGTCCAACGCCTTTTCCGAGGGGCGTGAGAAATCTACCGGCACCAGAATGGAACGGATGTTTGGCGGCGAACCCGTGCGTCCGCCGGCTCGTGAGTTGGGTTTGGTTTGTTTCGTTTTCATAATCGTGGGTGTTTTGTTGATGGCAAAATACGCCCCGTGCCTCGGGACCGCCACCCGCCATTTGCCAATGTTTGAACAGTTTTTGCGAAGAAGGAACGCTGCGGAGTCTGACAAAGGATGCTCGCTCTCGCACAATTTTTGGTGAGAACGGCGTCAGATGCGGCTAAAGAATGAATCACGCCGGTCCTGGAGCTGAAGAGCGTCATGTGCCGGCTTGCAAACAACGACGAATATGAAACGACTTCTCATCGCCTACGACGGCTCGCACGCGGCGGACAGTGCGATCAACGATCTGATTTACGCGGGCCTGCCTGACACCCTCGACGTCGTCGTGATGTCCGTGGCGGATGTCTATTTGCCGCCGGCTCCGCGTGCGCCCGAGGCCGAGGTGCCGGAGTTTCCGCCGGTAGTTTTTCAGATAGCCCGGGAGCGGGCGCAGGCGGAAGTCGAGGCGCACCGCGCGCTGGCCGCCCGAGCGTGCGAGCGCGTCCAGAGTTTGTTCCCCAAATGGAATTGCACGCCGCTGGCCGTGGCTGATTCACCCGGCTGGGGTGTTGTGAAACAGGCCACGGAATGGAAGGCCGATCTGGTGG
Source organism: Verrucomicrobiota bacterium (assembly GCA_038208765.1). Classification (GTDB taxonomy): domain Bacteria; phylum Verrucomicrobiota; class Verrucomicrobiia; order Limisphaerales; family SIBH01; genus JANNGC01. The sequence continues at coordinate 18,934 of JBBQYK010000007.1, read as the reverse complement.
TGGTGGGCGCGCAGAGTCATTCGCGGCTCGAACGGCTTTTCCTCGGCAGCGTGTCGCACAAGGTCATGGCCGAGGCTCCTTGCTCTGTCCGCATTGCCCGGCCCCATCGCGCCAAGGATGAATTGCGCATCGTCGTGGCCGTGGATGGTTCGGTTGACTCGCAGGCCGCCTTGCAGGAAATCGCCGCGCGCGCGTGGCGGCCCGGCACGCAGTTTCGTCTCGTGGTGGTGGTCGATCCGCATCTCGAAACGGCCATGACCTGGCCGGGATTTCTACCGCAGAATTTCGTGCAGACCAATGACCGGAACGGACGCGAATGGATTGCCCGCCTGGCTGAGGCGGCGGCGCAAATTGTGTTCGCCGCCGGTCTCAACGTCTCGAACCACATTTACGACGGGCCTCCCAAGGACGTGATTCTCCGCGTAAGCGACGAGTGGCACGCCGACGCCATCTTCCTCGGCGCGCGCGGACTGAATCACGGGAACCGGCTCGCCCTCGGCACCGTCGCCTCGGCGGTCGCGAGTCGCGCGACTTGTACTGTTGAACTGGTGCGCCGGTCGGGTGCGTGACGGAGGGCGGACACCAACTCGGGGAAGCTTCTCCGACGGCGCGAGGTCGCTCACTCCACCGTCACGCTCTTGGCCAGGTTGCGCGGCTTGTCCACGTCGCACCCGCGCGCCACGGCGATGTGGTAGGCGAGGAGTTGTAACGGCACCACGGCGATGAGCGGGAACAGACATTCCAAAGTTTTCGGCACGAGAATCACGTCGTCCACCTGCTGCGCCAGCGCGGCGTTGTCCTCCGTGGTGACGGCGATGATCGGGCCTTTGCGCGCGCGGACGACTTCCAGGTTGCTCAACGTCTTCTCATACATCGCGTCGTGCGGGATGACGACGACGCTGGGCGTGCGCTCGTCAATCATCGCGATGGGGCCGTGCTTCATCTCGGCGGCCGGATAACCTTCGGCGTGGATGTAAGAAATCTCCTTGAGCTTGAGCGCACCTTCGAGCGCGACGGGGAAATTGCAGAGACGCCCTAGGAAGAAGAAGTCTTCCGCGCCCGCGTATTTCTTCGCCAGCTTCTGGATGGCTGCGCTCTGCGCGAGCACCGATTCAATCTGCTTCGGCAACGCCTCCAGCGCGTCGATGATTTCACGTCCGTGATTCAGCGAGAGCTGGCGGATGCGCCCCATCATCAGTGCGAGCAACGCCAGCACGGTGACCTGCGACGTGAACGCCTTCGTGGACGCCACGCCGATCTCCGGGCCGGCGTGCAGGTAAATCCCCCCGTCCGCCTCGCGCGCGATGGTGCTGCCCACGACGTTGCAGAGGGCGAGCACCTTGTGCCCGCGCCGCCGCGTCTCGCGCAGGCTGGCCAGCGTGTCGGCGGTCTCCCCGGACTGCGTGATGGCCAGCACGAGCGTGTTTGAGTTGAGCGGTGGATTGCGGTAGCGAAACTCGCTGGCGTATTCGACCTCGGTGGGAATGTGCGCCAGTCCCTCGAACAGATATTCGCCCACGAGACCCGCGTGCCAGCTCGTGCCACAGGCGGTGATGACGATGCGGTTCACCGCGCGCAGTTCCGCGAGCGACATGTTCAAGCCGCCGAACTTCGCCGTGCTCGCGTCGCGGTCGAGCCGTCCGCGCAGCGCGTTCTCGATGGTGCGCGGCTGCTCAAAAATCTCCTTGAGCATGTAGTGCGCGAACTCGCCCTGCTCGACCGCGGTGGCGTCGAACTCAATCTCGCTCACCTTCACTTCGCTGGCCGTGCCGAAATTCGTCACGCCAAACGCGTCCGCCGTGATGGTCACAATGTCGTTGTCTTCCAGATAAACCACCTGACGGGTGTGCGCGGCCACGGCCGTCACGTCACTGGCGAGAAAATGTTCGTCATCACCAATGCCAATGATCAGCGGCGACCCGCGCCGCGCGCCGATGATCACGCCGGGGAAATCCGCGCACACCACGCCAAGGCCGTACGCGCCGGTGACTTCCGCGAGCGCGCCCGACACGGCCTGCGCGAGCGGATGCGGAGCGCCGGCCTCCGGCACGGCTCGTTGGGCAGTCGGATCGCTTCGCGCCGTGCTGGAAGCCGGCGCTCCTTCCAATTTCACTCGCGCGTAATGTTCCCCCACCAGATGCGCCAGCACCTCCGTGTCCGTATCCGACTGAAACTTGTGTCCCGCCGCGACGAGCCGTTTCTTCAGCCGTTCGTAATTTTCAATCACCCCGTTGTGAACCACGGCGATACTTCCGCTCGCGTCGAGATGCGGATGGGAATTCTCATCGCAAGGCGCTCCATGCGTGGCCCAGCGCGTGTGGCCGATGCCGGTGGTGCCGGGCGCAGGCTGCGCCTTCACCACCGGGGCCAGCCCTTGATCGATGCGTCCTGTTTTCTTGCGAATCTCCAGCCGTCCGCCTTCGAGCACGGCCACGCCCGCGCTGTCGTAGCCGCGATATTCCAGCCGCCGCAATCCTTCGAGGAGAATGGGCCCGGCTGATTTTTTCCCAACGTATCCGATGATGCCGCACATAATTTGTCCCGCACACCAAACCGCAAACCACGCCTCACTGGCAAACGCCAATTTCTCGCGCAGGTCGCCGGGGGTGCATCTTGGCACTGTTGTCAGTAGTGGGACAGCCGCCCCGGCTGTCACTAGTCTCGCGGGCGCCCCCGCCCGCAGAACGACAGGCGGGGGCGCCTGTGAGACTCCTGACCGGCGGGGGCGCCGGTCCCACTACCAAGCAACCGTGCCAAGATGCACCCGGTCGCCTGAGGCGAGTTCAGGAAATCAACTTGGCCGAGGCGAGCAGGGGCAAGGCGTGGCGGTCGTCGTCAAAGACGAGGAGGCGTTCCGAAAGATCGTTGAGCGCGCGGCGGGCGGTGCGGAAGCGTTCAGAAAGCGTGTCAAAGACCTTGGCAAGATCGTGGCGGGCGGCCAGTCGGTGCTCGCTCGCGACGCGGAAGCTGGACTGGCCCACGCCCTCGAAATAACTCAGGTCGGGAAAGCCGCGTCGCTCCGCGCGCACGCGCAGGCGATCCGGGAACACGCCGGTGATGAAAAGCGCGTGGCTGCCCATGTGCGCGCGCAGCTCGAAGCTGTTCCGGTCATCAGCCTTGCGCAGCGCCAGCAGCATCTCGAAGAAATAGTTCAGCGGCGCGGCCTCACCCGGCGTGCGGCATTCGGCGCGTTCGATGTTCGAGTATTCCGAGAGAATTTCCGCCACGTAATCCGCCACCATGCGATCTTCGAGGCCCGCGCGGCGGAACACGTTGCGCACCAGGATGTAGAAGTAGAAGTGCGACGAGATGGTGAGGCAGCCGCGATTTTCCAGAAGGGCGTGGAACAACTGATCGTCGTCGAGAATCGAGTCGCGCGTGTCGGGGTCGGCGAGAAGTTTCGTGAGGCAGTCGGCGTCGCCGGATTTGCGACCGAGGTTGGCGAGGATGAAATCCACGTCCGCCGCAGTGAACTGAATCCGACAATTCGGTTGAATCACCTTCATAGGTTCTGCGGTATCTATCGGCTCTTCTCAGAGCATTTCAAGTTCCATGCGGCTTGGTGCGTGATCCGTGGTGCGTGATAGCGTGGCCATTCTCCATCACGCACCACGCCTCTCAAAATGCCGATTGGATTTTCGCACCGCCATGTCCGAGCTTTCGCACGTTGTTCACTAATGCACACGCACGCTGATCTCGCCGTCATCGAATGCCGCTCGCAGGCGCTGGCACTGGACTGGAGCCTTGTGCTCATCAGCCAGGGCATCGAGTGCGTCATCATGCAACGCGAGGAGGATGGCGCGTGGCTCCTGGAAATCGCGGAGGCGGATCTTCCGCGCGCGACGGAATCGCTCGCCCTCTACGAGCGGGAGAACCGGAAGCCGTGGCGGCGCGAAGTAACATGGACCGGGCTGCTCTTCGACGTGCGGGCCGCGTTCTGGTTTGTCGCGTTGATCCTGTTCTACTTTTCCGCCGAGGCGTTGCAGAAGAATTTTCACCTGCCCGGTGCGGTGGATCGCGGCGCGGTGCTGCACGGGGAATGGTGGCGGGTTTTTACCGCCGTCACGTTGCACGCGGATGTCGCGCACCTGCTGGCGAATGTCACCATCGGTTTTGTTTTCCTCGGCTTCGCGATGGGCTGCTACGGCGCGGGCGTGGCGATGCTGCTGTCGCTGCTGGGCGGCGCGGTGGGGAATATCGCGTCGCTGCTGCTGCATGAAGCGCCGTTCCGCAGTCTGGGTGCGTCGGGTTTTGTCATGGCCTCGCTGGGCTTGCTGGCGGCGCATTCGCTCACGTTTGGACGCCACGAGAAGCGCGCCGTGTGGATTGGTCGGGGCGTGATTGCGGGCGGACTGCTGGTCGTGCTGCTCGGTCTGAGTCCGAAGAGTGATGTGGTGGCCCACGTCGGGGGATTCGTCGGTGGTGTCGTGCTGGGCGTGGTCGCGCTGCCGTGGCGCGCGCAGTTTCAACAACGCGCCTTCAGCATCGTGTGTCTCAGTGGATTTGCACTCCTGGTGATGGTGACGTGGATGCTGGCGCTGCGTTGAGCGCTCGGATGGTTGGAAATCCACGCTGGACGGCGGAATTGGCAAACCCGAAAATGCCGCACATGGCGACTACTTCGTTCACCAAAAAATCACTTGGCCTGGTCGAGACGACCGTGGAGCCGGCGGTCACGCCACCGCAGAGCCACCCGGAAACGGCGTTCGGCAAGAAGCCGAAGATGGCCGGGCGCTCGCGCAAGCGCGACATCCCCGAGGGGCTTTGGACCAAGTGCAAATCCTGCTCCACGATGCTCTACGACAAGGAGTTGGATGAAAATTTGAAGGTCTGCATGAAGTGCGGCTACCACTTCAAAATTGGTTCGCGCGAGCGCGTCCATTCGCTCGTCGAGACGTGTTCGTTCGAGGAGATGGACGCGGAGATGGAGAGCGTTGACATCCTCGAGTTCACGGGCGCGGCCAGCTACAAGGACAAGCTCGAAGCCTACCGGAAAAAATCTCCGCTCAAGGACGCCGTCATCACCGGCATCGGGAAAATTGAGAATCACCGCGTCGGCCTGGGCGTGATGGACTTCTCGTTCCTCGGCGGCTCGATGGGTTCCGTGGTCGGCGAAAAACTCACGCGCATGATCGAGGCGGCGACGGACAAGCATCTGCCCGTGATCATCATTTCCACCAGCGGCGGCGCGCGCATGTATGAAGGCATGTTCAGCCTCATGCAGATGGCGAAGACCTGCGGTGCGCTCGGCTATCACGCCAAGGCGAAGCTGCCTTTCATCTCCGTGCTCACCGATCCGACCACGGCAGGCGTCATGGCGAGCTTCGCCAGTGTCGGCGATCTCATCATCGCCGAGCCGGGCGCGATGATCGGTTTTGCCGGGCCGCGCGTGATCAAGGACACGACGCAGGCGGAACTGCCGCCGGGCTTTCAAACCTCCGAGTTCCTGCGCGACCGCGGACTGGTTGACGCCATCGTGCCGCGCCAGGAGATGAAGGACCGGCTGGCCTACTATCTCGATTTTCTGATGGCGGCACGGACGCAAGCGGCGGAAGCGGCGTAAGGGGGAACTCGTCGCGCTGCGACGAGTCGTGCCACGCAGGGTGGCGCGCAGGAGCTGACCAGCGTGCTGCCAGTTTGCAACTGGCAGGGGCCACGAAGTCAGAGCAGCCTTCGCCAGTTGCGATGGCCGCGCGCCCACTTCCACCTGGTTGCGACCAGCAACGAACCCGCGCTTGCGACCAAGCCGCTTCAAGGAATAGTGTCGGGCCATGGTTTTGCGCTCGTAGCTCAGTTGGATAGAGCATCGGATTTCTAATCCGACGGTCGCGCGTTCGAATCGCGCCGAGCGCACCATTTTTCAAACGCATTACCAGACATGCTGACACTCGAAGTCCTCGCCCGTCTCGCGTCCGAACATTCCGCCGAACTCAGCGCGCGCGTGGCGGAGTTCGACATCGGCGGCGAACACTTCGCGTTCAACTCGCAGCCCGCCATCATGGGCGTGGTCAATCTCTCCGCCGACTCGTGGTATCGCGAAAGTGTTTCGCTCACGACGGACGCGGCCATCGAACGCGCCGCCGTTCAGCACGCGCAGGGCGCGCGCATCATCGACGTGGGCGCAGAATCCACGCTGGCCCACGCGGCGCGCGCGGACGCATCTTGGCAAAACTCCAAGCTGCTGCCCGTGGTGAAAGCACTGCGGCGGCGGAAGATTCCCGTCTCGGTCGAGACCTACGATCTGGCCGTGACGCGCGCGTGCCTCGAAGCGGGTGCGAACGTGCTAAACCTCACGGGCAACAGGGCCAGCGAGGAAATGTTCCGCCTCTGTGCGGCGCATGAGGCGGCGGTCATCATATGCTACGTGCAGGGCGAGAACGTGCGCGCGGTGAGTGACTTCGATTTCTCCGCCGACTCGACTGGAATGATGCGTGAATACTTCGCGCGGCAGATTGATCTCGCGAAGAAAGCGGGCGTGAACCGCATCTTCATCGATCCCGGCTTGGGCTTCTACTACCGCAACTTGCAAGACAGCGCGGTGCGCGTGCGTCATCAGATGAGTGTGTTCCTGAACACCTTCCGCCTGCGCGCGCTGGGCTTTCCGGTCTGCCACGCGCTGCCGCACGCCTTCGAGTTTTTCCGCGAGGAAGTGCGCAGTGCGGAACCATTCTTCGCCGTGCTGGCGGCGTTGGGGAAAACCGATCTGTTCCGCACTCACGAAGTGCCGCGCACGCGCGCGGTGCTGGAGACAATGCGGGTTTATTGATGCACAGAATGCTTTGCGCGTGGCGTGGCAGTGAAGCGCAAGCCCGGAGGGCTTGAACATGAATAGCCCCGGGTCGCGAGGGACGAGCGAACCCGGGGATCACGATCTGTGGTGCGACGCAACCCCGGATGGGGTTGAACCCTTGCGCCCGATTCAACACCACGGTTCGACCCCTCCGGGGTCGTGGCCACTGTGGCACGACTACCCCCGGTTTCACAGGGGGCTATTCATATTCAAGCCCTCCGGGCTTGTGACCTTCGGCAGAGAAACACCCCCTCCTCGCCTGCGTCGTTCAGCCATTCGCTGGTGACTTCCACTCCCTGCTCCGACAGCAGCGCGTAAATGGTCTGCGGCGTGTGGCGGTAGGAGAAAAACACGCGGAGGCGCTCGCCGCTGGCGAAAGAAATCGTTTCACCAAACACGCGGATGTCACGCGCCCGCCTCAGTTCAAACCCGGCGGTGATGCGGCGCAGTTGCCGTTCGTCACTCTGAATTGTGAAACAAAGAGCGCCATCGTCGCGCTCGAACCCCAGATCGAGCAGCAGCGTGAGCAGCCAGTCGCGCGTGGGTTCGTTGTCGTATTGCGGCAGCACACGCTGCACGCCCGCGGCGTAATCGGGTCCGGGCGCGAGATTCGCGCTCATCAGCAGCAGGTCGCCCGGCCGTAGCAGCGCGGCGACTCGGGAGAGCAGGGGAGCAGGCTCGAAATTTGGGATGATGCCGAACAGTGTCACCAGCCGCCGCTCAGTCTGGTTGATAGCGTCGAGCGCGGCGGCGAGTTCCGTGGTCGTGGCAAGATCGCAGATGAGACTCTGCGAATTTTCACGAGGAACAAACTTCTGCGCTGCCTCTTGCGCGGCCAGCACGAGCGGCAGGCTCACGTCGCTGGCGGTGTAGCGGATGGACGCGGGCGCGTTGAGCAGTTCCAGCAGGCGCGCCTCCTTCTGGCCGCCGCCGCAGCCGAGGCCGATGAGGTGAACTTTCTTTGTGTCGAGCGCGGCCATTGCGCCACGGAAAGCATCGTCGTAAATCCGCAGGCAACTGTCATCGCGCCGCGCGGGGGAATACGCCTCGTGCAGCGCGAGCCACTTCGCCGCCTGCTTGTGGCTCTCGTAATGAAACTTGTGATTGATGGCGCGGGCGCGGAGCGAATCGAGCAGATCGCGGCGGACATTCTCGGGGAACTGACTGCGGTCGATGAAAACATTTGCGCCGGACATGGTCGCGCGAGCGAACAACATCCGGCGCAGAAAAACCAGTGTTCAGTAATCAGTATTCAGTTGGTCAGTGGTCGCCGTTGCTCACGGAACACTGATGACTGATTCACTGATTACTTTTTTAAGCGGCCAGCCCGCTGTGAACGTATTGGAAGGCGTGCTGCACCAGTTCCGTGCCGTTCTTCAGGTTCAGCTTGTCCTTGATGTACTCGCGGTAGGCCTCGACGGTGCGGACGCTCAGGCGCAACTCCTCGGCAATCTGCCGCGTGCCGCGCCCTTCACCGATGAGGCGGAAGACTTCGAGTTCGCGGTCGGACAAATTATCGATGGACGAACTGCCCTGCTTGATGCGGCCGCCGACGAGTTGGTTCAACATGCGGCCCTTCATCTTGTCGCTCAGAAATATTTCCCCGGCGATGACCTGGCGGATGGCGTTGAGCACTTTCTCAATCGCCTCCTCCTTCATGATGTAGCCAAGGCTGCCGGCGCGCAGGGCGCGTTCGGCGTAGAGCGTTTCGTCGTGCATGGAGAGCACGAGCAGCGGGAGGTCGGGCCAGCGGGCCTTGATGTTCTTAATCAGTTCGAGGCCGTTGCCGCCCTTGAGCGAGATGTCCACGAGTGCGACGTCGGGATTCAACACCCCCACGGCCTCAAACGCCTTCGGCGCTTCCTCGGCCTCGCCGCACACCATGAGATCCGGCTCCTGGTTGATGAGTTCCGCGAGGCCCTTGCGCAGAATAGGATGGTCGTCGATGAGCAGCACGCGGTACTTCGCCTTGCGCGCGACGGGCGCGGCCGATTCCGGGCGCTTGCTCGTCGAGAGGCTGTTCAGGATTTGTTTGCGGTTAATTCGATTCATATTGGTTGCGGAATGAGCAGGTGACACTGGTGCCGCCTTGGTCCCCGGCGGCGACTTGAAGTTCTCCACCGATGCGGCGCGCGCGGAACTGCATGATGCGCAGCCCCAGCCCGTTAAACTTCGCCTCTGGGGAGAAGCCCGTGCCGTCGTCGGTCACGCGGAGCTGGAGTTGATCACCGTTCACGTCGAGCGTCACCTCGATGTTCTTGGCCTTGCTGTGCTTGATGGAATTGTTCATCGCCTCCTGCGCGATGCGGAAGACATGCGTGGCCAGGACATTGTCGTTGATGGAAATTTTTTCCGCCGCGCGCAGCGTGCAACGGACGCCGCAGGTGCGCTGGACGGAATCAGTCAATTCGACGAGCGCGGCGGTCAGGCCGTTGCGCTCCAGTTCGGCGGGGAACAAACCGCGCGCGAGATTGCGCGTCTGCGCCAGCGCCTGCATGACGAGGCGGCCAATCTCGGCGGCTTCCTTCGCTTCGTCCGGAGATTTCGTCGTCAGCTTGCGTTCCAAAGCGCGGGTCAGAAACGTGATGCCCGTGAGATGCTGGCCCAGCCCGTCGTGCAAATCTTCGCCGATGCGCTGCTGCTCGCGATGACTCACTTCGACGATCTCGTGTTCCATCCGTTTGTGCTCGGTGACATCACGCACGATGACCAGCGCCTCGTCATCCGCGCAGCTCACGCCGCGCGCCTCGAAGTCGCGCAATTCGTTCGGAAGCAAATACTGGCAGGGGAACGTCTGCACTTCGCGGGTGCGAATGGCCTGGCCGAGTTGCTGCATGGCCTGCGTGGCGAGCGGCGCGGGGAGCAGTTGCTTGATGTTGCGCCCGATGAGTTCCGCCGCTTTCAGACCCAGCGGATTGCCTGCGCCGGGATGCAGTTCCAAAATGGTTCCGTCCTTGCGGAGCCGCACGAGCAGATCGGGGACGATGGCGACCAGCGCTCGGGTGCGCGCCGCCGTTTGGGCCAGGCTGTCGTGCATCGTCTTCGTGTCCGTGATGTCCTCGGCGATGCCCAGGATGCGCAGCACCGTTCCCGCCGCGTCGCGAATCGGGAACATGCGGTCACGAATCCAGCGCAACGATCCATCTGGTCCCGCGACTTGATAGGTCTGGTCGCGCTCGGTCGAATCGGTGAGCACCGTGGTGCGCGGACCACTGCGCTTGAAGGAACTCGCCCACTGCTCCGGGCTGCGATAGGCGTCCTCGCGTTTGCGCGCCCAGACTTCTTCGTAGCCGGGGCTGACGAAGAGCAGTTCGTTCGTCTGCGGGTCGCTGATCCAGAGAAATTTTCCGACGCGCCCGCTGAGGTTGCGGAAGCGTTCCTCATTTTCGTGCAGCCGCTCCTCGGCCTGAACGCGCCGCGCGGCTTCCACATCCAGCCGCTCCAGCGCTTCCACCAAAGAGGCGGGCGGGGGCAGAAGTGAGGCTGCGACTGTCGGCGTGCTGACGGGCGCGCGTTCTTCCGTCTCGGGCGTAATTGTGACTTCGTTGATCATCTGATCAGAGTAATTCTGGGGGCGGAGACCACTTTCTGTGCCATGACGGTCGTTGTGCGCAGTCGTGGTGCAAAGCCCGCGCGCCTCATGCCGACAGCGCACGCTCGTGTCGCATTTCTGGTGCGTGAATGATTTCGTGACGCGGCGCAAAGGAAGGATCGGCAACTCGGGACACAAGAAGTCTTGCGGTGTCTCAAAGTTGGAAGGCTCGTCGGCAGGGCGTCACTGTCCTCAGCGCGCTTGGGTGAGGTGTGGAAAATTCGTGAGTGCTCCGTCGAGTCGTGGCCCAGCGCGCTGAGGACAGCGACGCCCTATCGACAACGAAAGTGATTTCGCCAGAGGAGAATCAAGGCCTCTCGCTTGCTGGAAAAAGCCGCGCGTGCGTGGCCAGCGCGTAGCGGTCGGTCATGCCGGCGAGGTAATCGCACACCGCGCGCGGCCAGCCTTCGCGGCGCGCGCACTTGCGGGCCTGTCCGCCAATCTCCGCGCGATGGGCCAGGAAATACTCGAACAGATCGCCGAGCATCTTCACCGCGCGCACGTTCGGCTCATGTACCAGGGGATGGTAGTAGAGGTTCTGGTAGAGATATTTCCGCAGCTCCACGTTCAGCTTGCGGCGCTCCAAACTGTATTGGACCAGCGGACGGGGCTGAACGCGCGCGTCGTCCGCGGTCTTTACGCCCGCTTTGGCGATGGCGGCCTCGGTCGTCTCCACCACGTCCTTAACCGCTGAATCAATTAGGCAGCGGATGATGAAGTAACGTCGGCACTCGTCCGGCAGCGCGCCATGCTCGCGGCGAATCTGTTTGTCGGCGCGGCCCCAGATCGTCACGTCGCGCCGGAGGTTTTTTTCGGACAGCATCCCCGAATCGAGACCGTCGTCGAGGTCGTGGCTGTAGTACGCTATTTCGTCAGCCAGGTTTGCGACCTGCGCTTCGAGCGAACGCTGGAGTCCAAGCTTCAGCTTGTTCCCCGGCAAGCTGAAGCTTGAACTCCAACCGTGCTTCATCAAGCCCTCGCGCACTTCCCACGAAAGGTTGAGGCCGGGAAAACCGGGATACTTCTGCTCCAACTGCTCGACGATGCGGAGGCTCTGGCGGTTGTGCTCAAAACCGCCGTGCCCGCGCATGAGCTTGTTCAACGCCGTCTCGCCATTGTGGCCGAAGGGCGAATGGCCGAGGTCATGCGCCAGCGCGATGGTCTCGGTGAGGTCTTCGTTGAGCCGCAGCGCACGCGCGATGTTCCGCGAGATGCCCGCGACCTCCATCGTGTGGGTAAGGCGCGTGCGCAGATGGTCGCCGCTGCCGTTGAGAAAAACCTGCGTCTTGTATTCGAGCCGGCGGAAGGCGCGCGAATGAATCACGCGGTCGCGGTCGCGCTGATACTGCGTGCGCCACTCGGGCGGCGCTTCGCGGAACTTCCTTCCGCCCGTGGCGTCGCTGAACTGCGCGAACGGCGCGAGGAACTGCCGTTCGCGGGCTTCCAGTTCAAGGCGTTCGGCAGGCATGACCGGCTCAATTCTTTAACAACTCCTTCACCGACACGCCGCGCAGCTCGAACAACCGCCGGATCGCGTCCTCGATCAGATTGTTCGGGCACGACGCGCCGGCCGTGATGCCCACAGTGATGTCTCCCGAAGGCAGCCAATCCGCAGTTTCAACTTCCTCATGCTGGTGCAGGTTGAAGTGAACGATGGATTTGTCAGACGCCATCTTGGCCGCGTTCTTGATGAAGTAGGTCGGCAGCAGCGCCTCGCCCATCTCCGCGAGATGCGACGTGTTCGAGGAATTATAGCCGCCGATGACGAGCAGCAAATTCATCGGCTCCTTCAAAAGCTTCTGCAACGCATCCTGCCGGTCCTGCGTCGCGCCACAAATCGTGTCGAAGAAACGGAAGTGCTGATCCACGTTCGCGTCGCCGAAGCGTTTGGCCATCGCCGCCTTCAAGCGTCGCTGCACGTCTTCGGTTTCGCCGCGCAGCATCGTGGTCTGGTTGGCGACGCCCACGGCCTGCAAGTGCTGCTCGGGATCGAAGCCGGGAGAATACGCGCCCTTGAATTTCACGAGAAACTCCTCCTTGTTCCCGCCCTGCACGATGTAGTCGCAGACGTAATCCGTCTCTTCGAGGCTGAACACCACGAGATAATGCCCGCTGCCATAAGCCGTGGCCTGCGAGGTTGTCGCCTTCGTCTCCTCGTGCTTGGCCTTGCCGTGGATGATGCTGGTCACGGCCTCCTTCGAGTATTGCCGCACGCGCTTCCACACGCTCATCACGTCGCCGCAGGTCGTGTCCACGAGCGTGCAACCTTTTTCCTCCAGCTTGCGCCGCGTGCTGACCTCGGTGCCGAAGGCGGGAATGATCACCACGTCGTCATTCTGCAACTGCGCGATCTCCGCGTCCGTCGGCTTGTTGGAAATCGTCTTGATGCCCAGGTTGCGAATCTGGTCGTTGACCTCGGGGTTGTGGATGATCTCGCCGAGCAGATAAATCGGCTTCTCCGGCGGAAAGGATTTGCGCGCCGCATACGCCAGATCAATCGCGCGCTCGACGCCGTAGCAAAAGCCAAACTCCTTCGCCAGCTTCACCGTCAACCCCTGCGCGGAGATGACATTCCCATGCGCGCGAATGCGCTCCACCACCTCGCTGCGGTAGTGCGAGATGACCTGGGCCTGCACCGCCTCCATGATTTCGGGCCGGCGGAGATTGATTTTTTTGCGCGGTTCAGGCGCTGCCGTTGACATAGGTGGAAAATTTATCAGCCGCACTCCTGCCGTCTAGCCTGCTTTTCCCGCGCGACGGTTTGGCCTCGGGGCGGCGGGCATCCTGACCGCCCGTGAACTGTGGCTTCCGGCACGGCGGAGAAAAGCCAAAGCATGGCTGATGCACCATAAATCAGGCGTGCCTGTCTCAGCACACTTTTCCGGGCGGCTGGAAGCCACAGTTCACGGGCGGGCAGGATGTCCGTTGCCACAGGCGCAGTGTTTCGGAGCGGAACTGATTTGCCGCTTGTTTCGCCCGCGCGTTTCGAGTTCAAACGGCGCGTGCCAGACTGGATTGTTGCTCTCCTCCTCGGAATCGTCGAAGGCGTGACCGAGTTCCTGCCGGTGTCCTCGACCGGCCACTTGTTGATCGTCGAACACTGGCTGCGCGACCCCGCGCCGATGTTCAAGACGGATTTGTTCAACGTGGTGATCCAAGGGGGAGCAGTGCTGGCCGTGGTGATCATTTTTCAGGAACGACTTCGGCAGCTTTTTTTCCGTTGGCGCGAACCGGCGACGCGATCTTACTGGCTGAAGCTGCTCGCGGCCTTCGCCATCACCGCCGCCGGGGGATTGGTGCTCAAGGCGTTGAAGTTCAAACTTCCTGAAACCATCGCGCCCGTCGCCTGGGCCACGCTCATCGGCGGCGTGCTGTTCATCATCGTGGAAATGTGGCTGCGCGGGCGCCCCGCGCTGGTGGAAGTGACGTGGGCGATGGCGCTCGCGATGGGCGCGGCGCAACTCGTCGCCGCCGTGTTCCCCGGCACGTCGCGCTCGGGCATCACCATTCTCGTCGCGCTGATTCTGGGACTCGCGCGGCCGCAGGCGGCGGAGTTCGCGTTCCTGCTCGGCATTCCCACGCTGCTCGCGGCGGGCGCGGTGCAGGTGCTCGGGGAAATCCGCGAACCGTCCGGCGTGCCGATGAACTGGAGCCTGGTGCTGCTCGCCGGAGTGGCAGCGGCGATCACCGCGTTCATCGTCGTGAAGTGGCTGCTGCGCTTCGTGCAGACGCACACTTTCGTGGTCTTCGGCTGGTATCGCATCGTGCTCGGGGGCGCATTGCTGATTTTCGCAGCCTCGGCGTAGTCGCTCGACTAGGCCGCTTAGAATGGGCTTTGCTACGGGCTGAAAACTCCGCGCGTCAAAATCAATCCACCACGGCCAGATCCATGTCGCGGGTAAAGTAGAGGATGCGCCCGCAGTTCGTGCAGGTGACGATCTCCTGGCTGGCCTGGCATTGCACGACGGTGCCGCGGTTCAACTTCATGTGGCAGCCGCCGCAGGAATGATGGCTGACGCCCACGACCACGTTGCTGCCCTTGCTCTTGAGCAGGCGTTCGTATTTCGCGCGCGCGTCCTCATCGACGGCGGCGGCGAGTTCCGCGCGGTTGGATTCCAGTTTGGCGAGGTCGGCCTGTAAATTTTTCTCCCGCGCGTCGAGGTCACCGATTTTTGTGTCCACCACTTTCTTCGCTTCGGAGGCGATCTTCTGCGCCTCCACCACTTCCTTCTGCACGCCGTCCGCCTTCTCCATCAATTCGAGTTCCTGATCCTCGATCCCGCTGATGACCTGCTTGCCGTGGTCAATCTCGTGCTGGAGCGCCTTGTATTCCTCGTTCTTCTTCGTCTGCAACTGCTGGGTGGCCCACTTGTCGATCTGCTGCTGCTTGGCTTCGGCGTCGAGTTCGAGTTTCTTGCGTTCGGATTCGAGCTGTTTGCCGCGCAGCTTCGCGGCGTCCAGCCGGGCCTGCGTGCCGCTGGCGCGGTTCTGCAACTCGTGCCGCTCCGGCCCGACGTGCGCCAGCTCGTCCTTCGCCTGAAGGATTTTGCGGTCGCGATCCTGGAGCACGAGAAGTTTTTCGATTACGTCAAGCATGGCGTTTTAGTTTGCGTGGCGAAAATGTATCGGCGCGATTTTGGCGCGTCAATGAGGCGGATGTCAGCGTGCCCCCGGCGTCCCGCCGGGTGGAACTGGGGTGACTTCATGCGCTGCTCGACTTGGGAGTAGCGTTCGTTGTCATTCAATTTCGACCCGGCAAGATGCCGGGGGCACATCGGCGTTGACGCGTCTCCGCCGCTTCCTGAAACTCGCCGCCCTATGCCCGATAAGAACTCGATGAACATCACCTCGCTCTCTCACGAGACGCGCGTGTTTCCTCCTGCCAAAGATTTTTCCAAGCGCGCGCACATCAAGTCGCTCGCGCATTACCGCAAGCTCCACACCGAGTCGCTCAAGTCGCCCGAGAAGTTCTGGGCGCGCGCGGCGAAGAACGAACTCGTCTGGTTCAAGCCGTGGAAGAAAGTGCAACAAGGAAAGGTGCCGAACGTGAAATGGTTCACCGGCGGCAAGCTGAACGTCAGCCACAACTGCCTCGACCAATGGCTCGGCACCGCCACCGCGAACAAGGCTGCCATCATCTGGGAAGGCGAACCCGCGACCGACGGCAAGCCCGGCGAGGAGCGCGTGCTGACTTACAAGCAACTGCATCGCGAAGTCTGCCGCTTCGCGAATGTGCTCAAGCGCAACGGCATCAAGCGCGGCGACCGCATCATCATTTATCTGCCCATGATTCCTGAGGCGGCCATTGCGATGCTCGCCTGCACGCGCATCGGTGCGGTGCATTCCGTGGTGTTCGGCGGGTTCAGCGCGCAGTCCGTCGCGGATCGCATTCAAGATTGCGGCGCGAAGATGGTCATCACGAGCGATGGCGGATTCCGCCGTGGCGCGGTGGTGCCGTTGAAGAAGAATGTGGATGACGCGTTCAATTTGCAGGACGTGAGCGGGCAGTCGCTCACGAAGACGATTGAAAAAGTCATCGTGGTGCGCCGTTGCAACAACGAAGTCCACATGACCGAAGGCCGCGACGTGTGGTGGCATCGTGAACTCGACTACGTGGACAGTGAATGCGCCGCCACACCGATGGATTCGGAAGCATATCTCTTCATCCTCTACACCAGCGGCTCGACAGGGAAACCCAAGGGCATTCTTCACACCACCGGCGGCTACTTGCTCGGCGCGAAGATGACCATGAAGTACGTCTTCGATCTTCAGGACCACGATGTCTATTGGTGCACGGCGGACATCGGCTGGGTCACGGGCCACAGCTACGTCGTCTATGGCCCGCTCGCGTGCGGCGCGACCAGCCTGATGTACGAGGGCGCGCCGAACTGCCCGGAGCCGGATCGCTTCTGGCGCATCATCGCCAAGTACGGGGTCACGATTCTCTACACGGCACCCACGGCGATTCGCGCCTTCATGAAGTGGGGTGTGGAATGGCCGCAGAAACACGACCTCAGTTCGTTGCGCCTGCTCGGCTCCGTCGGCGAGCCGATCAATCCCGAGGCGTGGATGTGGTATCACGAGCACATCGGCGGCAAGCGTTGCCCGATCGTGGACACTTGGTGGCAGACGGAAACCGGCGGCATCATGATCACGCCGCTGCCCGGCGCGACGCCGACGAAGCCCGGTTCCGCCACGCTCCCGTTCTTCGGTGTGCAGCCCGAAGTCGTTGATGACTCCGGCAAAGAAGTTCCGCGCAACACCGGCGGCAAACTCGTCATCCGCAAACCGTGGCCTTCCATGCTGCGCGGCATCTGGGGCGACTCGAAGCGCTTCAAGGAAACCTATTGGAGCGAAGTGAAGGGCAGCTACTTCACCGGCGACGGCTGCCGTCAGGACGAGGACGGCTACTTCTGGATCGTGGGCCGCATTGACGACGTGCTGAACGTCGCGGGCCATCGCATCGGCACCGCCGAAGTCGAGAGCGCGCTCGTGAGTAATCAGAAAGTCGCCGAAGCCGCCGTTGTGGGACGCCCGGATGAATTGAAGGGCCAGGCGCTCGTCGCTTTCGTCACGCTCAAGACCGGCATCATCGGCACGCCCGAGCTGCGCGAGGAACTCCGCCAGCACGTCGGCAAGGAAATCGGTCCCGTGGCCAAGCCCGATGACATCCGTTTCGCCGACGCGCTGCCCAAGACGCGCTCCGGCAAAATCATGCGCCGCGTACTTAAGCAGATCGCGAGCGGCGCGGAGATCAAAGGCGACCACACGACGCTGGAAGATTTCAACGTGATCGCGAAGCTGATGGCGACGGAGGAGTGATTCAATCAGCATGAAGCGGCTTGTTTTAATCGCGGCGATGGTCGGAATTGTTGTTTCTGCTTGGGCCAACACGAATGCCTATGGGTTGACCGCGATCATTACGGATCCAATTCCTCCGTCAGATAATTCCTTCGGGTACACAATGGGGGCAGTGGGAACAGACAAGTTCGTCATCACCTCTTACGAACAAACCGGCCTGCGGCCTGGGGCTTACCTTTTCAATTCGCAGGGGACTTTTATCACCACGTTGACGAATGGTGCTCATGGTTTTCACAACAGGGGCGGCCTGGCCGTGGGAGGTTTGGGAGCAGATCGCGTGATTTTGGGAGCTTACTGGAACTACGGTCCTGATCTGAGCTTTCAAGTGGGAGCGGCTTTTTTAGTCCACACAAACGGTGCGATGCTTTTGTCCATCACAAACCCAACGCCATCTCCCGGGGACAGCTTCGGCCGGAACGTCGCCGGGAGTTTGAACGCGATGTTGATAAGCGCCCATCTCGACGATACCGGAGCGTCCAATGCAGGGGCGGCCTATCTCTTCGACACCAATGGCGTGTTGCTAACCACCTTCACCAACCCCACTCCACTGGCCAACGAGAACTTTGGCACATCCCTGACATTTCTAGGTTCTGATCGCGTGTTGATTGGAGCCGCGGGGGAAAGCTCGACCGTCACTAACGCCGGTGCCGTTTATTTGTTCAGCACCAACGGAAGCCTGCTCACCACGATGACTAATGCTTCGCCAAGTTCCGAAGGGCTTGGCCGCGCCCTCACGGTGGTCGGTTCAGATAAAATCCTGGTCGGTGCGCCGGGCTATGATTACAGCGAGTCCGCCCCCAATTCTGGTGCGGCCTATTTGTTCAGCACCAATGGCACCCTGTTGACTACCTTCACCAACCCAGTGCCCGCGTACGGCGATAATTTTGGCATCACGGTTACCACGGTAAGTCCAGAGATGGTTTTGATCTCCGCTCCCAACTTTTGGATTGAATCAGGCTCGGCCTACTTGTTTCGGACGGATGGCACCTTGCTCTGTTCCTTTGATGATCCGACTCCGGAGCATCATGACTACTATGGGCTTAGCAATGTCGCACTCGGTGGAAACAAAGTCTTCTTAAGTGGACTGCAAGGGGACGTTTATAATGGGGCCGTGTATTTCTTCACGCTACAACCCCAGGCCTTTGAGGTTCCGCAACTGAAGGTTGCCAAATCAAACGGCAACAACATCCGTATTTCTTGGCCAGACACGGTGAATGCTTACCGGCTTTTTGAGACCACGACGCTCTCGCCTGCGAATTGGTCGCCTGCCCTTCATGCCACTGAGACCAACGCCACAGAAATCTCCATCTTGATCGAAGCGGCTAACCAACGGTTTTACCGCCTCGAAAGTCAGTGAACACGGCGCGCCGGGGTGAGGCGTGGGCAAGTTCCGGGGCGTCCTGCCGATTCCAGCGCGGCGCGGTGGGGACACCGCGCCCTACCTTGCTCAAGATTTGGCGGACGTCTCCACCGCCCGCGCCAGCCCGTCAATCGTATGCACCTTCGCCTCGACCGTGGGCGTCAGGCCGAGAGCCGCCAACGCCTTGCTGGTCTCGGGGCCGATGGAGGCGGTTCTCAGCTTCGGGAACTTCTTCAGCAACTCGGGCAGCGGAAAGCGCGCGTGGAAATTCTGCACGGTGGAACTGCTGGTGAAGGTGATCCAGTCCGCGCCTTCCTCCACGAGCCGCGCC
>JBBQYK010000006.1:0-36286 GCA_038208765.1 Verrucomicrobiota bacterium | reverse complement strand
GTTTGGCGTAAAGGATTCCGCCCACCACCGCCGCTACGATGACGACGAGTGCGATCACGGACCAGCGGAAGGCTTTACCAACCACGCGATCATCAAGGTGGGCGGTTTCGTCCGGTTCCGTGAGCGGTGATTTTTTGGGATCGTTTGGATTCATGTCAGTGAATTGTAATTAACGCACCAAGGCGTCCGAACTCAGGTGTTCTCAAGCCGGAGGCTTGGCAGAAATTAGCCGGAGGTTGAGGAGCGCAGCGACGACACCCCCGGATCAACGCCCCGACGGTTCCGCACCCCGGCGGGGTGCCAGAACGCCACGAAACATCACACGCCTCTCGCACCCCTGCCAGGGTGCCGACATTTTTGATTTGGCGTTCCGGTGTCGCTGCGCTCAACCACCGGATAATTTCTGGCCACCCTCTGGGTTGCGAAAATGCGCGCCACTCTGCGTGGCGCGATCCGCTCCCCCTTTCCCGCACTTCACTCACTCGATGGTTGGCCACCATTGCTCCGTGCGGTTTCATTTCACGCGCTCCTCCGGCTTCAACACCCACGCCGACGGATGCTGGGTGAAGCCCGCGTATGGGTAATAGTCCACGGCCTGCGGCGCGGAGAGCAGGATGACCGTGGCCTGCGGCGCGGCGGCCTGCGTGCGGCGCATCAATTCTTTGCCCAAGCCGCGCCGCTGATGCGACACGCGCACTGCGAGGTCGGAAAGATACGTGGCGTAAACGAAATCTGTGATCGAACGCGAAATGCCAACCATCAGTTCTCCATCCCACGCGGTGATGACGAGGTTCGCATTCCGCAACATCGCCGCCATGCGCTCGCGTTCGTCCACCGGACGCCGCTCGCCCAGCGTCGAAGCGCGATACAGTTCGATGAACTGATCGAGGTCGAGGTCGTTGCCAGTGCGGTAGGTGATCATGTTTTTTTGTAGCGGCGTCTCGTAATAGCGCCGCCGTTACTGATCAATTGGCGGCGCTCTTACGAGACGCCGCTACGCCGGGCTTGGGTTCCAACTCCAGCGCCCCACTCCGTTGCAGCGAGTAAATCACGGTAGCCTGCGCCGCGTGATCCGCGGCGGCATCGCGACGCCGCGCGATGGCGATGGCGCGGTCGCGCGCGTTGTCGTCGGGGCGATAACGCTCGTGGAGTTTGCGATGATGCGCGGCCTGCGCGCTGTCGCCGAGCCGGTCGTAAATCAGCGCGAGGTTGTAGTGCGCCGCCACATTCTCGGCATCAATGGTCAGGGTCTTTTTGAAACGCTCAATGGCCTGATTCAGCCACTGCTTTTGCGCCGCTTCATCGCCACGTTCCATCTTCGCGCGCTCGAACAGCGTCTGACCGAGTTCGTTGATGACTTCGTAATCGAGGCTGAAGTCGAAGCCTCGCTTGTCCAATTCCTCGTAGCGATCTTCGAGGATGCTCGTGAACTCGGTGATGGCCTTGTCGAGATAACCGTTCTGCTTGTTCACCAGTCCGTTGAACCAGGCCACGGTCCAGCGCGGCGCGGGTGGATCGGACTTCGCGGCACGCTGCAGCGCGGCCACGGCGTCCTCGAGCCGGCCTTCCTTGAAATAAACGCGGGCCAGATTGATCGGGCCGTCGTAGCGCCCAAGTTTCTCCACCTGCTCGAACGCCTCGGTGGCCTGAAGCAACTGGCCTTTCTCCGCGCCCTTGTCGCCGCCTTCGAGGAAGAGGCCGATGCCGTAATCATTCCAGCGTTGCCACAAAGGAATGCTGTTGGTCTGCACCGGCAACGGCGTGCGCCCGGCTTGCAGCGCGGCCATCGTGTTCGCGCCGCCCTCGACCGGGAACGTCACCGTGTCGCTGGCGATGGTCACGATGGGCAGCTCGTTGGTGAGCTGGAACGGTGCGCCATTCGAGTAGCCCTTCCCGAAGACGTAGTTCATGTAAATCGTGTCGAACTTCCGGTAGTTCAATTTCACGTCGAGCGTCACGGACTCGCCGGCGTCGGCGGGGACGGTGAAGGAATAGTGCACGACCTGCGCCGCGCCCGGCGGAATCTGGTGGTTGTAGAGCGGCGTGAAAATGTCCTGCGGATTGCGGCGGTCAATGCGATTGCCGTCGCGGTCGAGCATGAAGACGTTGATGAAGTGCGACCATGGATCGACTTCCTTGTGTGGGCCGAGACCGCCGCTGCGGCCCAGCGTGCCCCCGGCGTCCCGCCGGGTCGGGTCTGTGACCTTCGCATCCACCCACACCTCATTCGAGTCCACTGTCCCCTGCGTGAAGGGATGGCCGAGCCGCACGGTGCGCACCACGACTTCGATGAGATACGTCTGCCCGCGGCGCAACGCCGGAACTTGCGGGCGAAGCGGTGCGATCAATTTGCCGTCAATGGTGCCGCCTTCGCGCAGGCCGAAGATGTCCATGCGCAAGGAGCCTTTGAGGAAATTGGACTGGACGTTGATGACCTGATCCAACTCGGCGGTTGGAGCGCTGGTTTGCAGCACGGCGGGTTGGTTGTAAGAATCTCCTTCGCGCCGTGCTGGAAGCCGGCGCTCCGTGACGCTGGGGCTTCCCATGACACCCTTGCGAATCGCCGGCACGCCGGTGTTCGCCGCCGGGAAAAAATGGTCGTGGATGAATCGCTGCGTGGTGTTCGTAGGATTAAAATAGTTCGCCGCGAAATCTTCCGACGCCTTGAGCGGCATGTGACAGCCGTTGCAGTTCGCCTGCGCCTTCTCCGGGTAATAAAACGCGCGCGCGTTGTGGCCCGACACGCCGCTGAGGAGGTAAGTGTCGTAATGATTCTGGCCGCGCAGGAAATCCTTGTACTTCGTCAACTCGGCGGGCAGCGAAACCTTGTGGCACGTCGAGCAATACTCCGCCGACTTCATGAACGGCTTCATGAAGGTCTTCTTGTGGAACTCTGGCTTGGCCTTCACGAGCTGGTTGTTCACGTATTGCAGCAGCGCGTTGCTGCTGTAGGCAAAGGGGTAATGCACCGGCTCATCAATGGTGTACTCCGCGTTGCCGCGCGTGCCATCAACGTGCGTGATGGCGTGGCAGGCGGTGCAGGTGATGCCCGCGTGCGCCGTGGGATCCTTGCGGATGTCGAAGTTCGGATCATCAAACTTGCCCGCGAAGAACGGCACCACGTCGTGGCAGCCCGCGCACCAGCGCGACGCCTTCACGTTGCCATCGCGCTGCATCGCGACCTGCCGCGTCTCGTTCACGCTGAACAAGTAGGCTTCGTTGTTGAACGAACTGAAATGGTGCGCGCTGTGGAACCAGCCTTTGTAGGCGTCCTCGTGGCACTTGAGGCAGTAATCATCCATCATGAGCGTGCGCTCGGGGATGAACTTGCCCGTGGCCGTGCGCGCGAAGGACGGCATGAAATAATTTGTGCCCTCGACCGAACCGGTTTGATTTTTCTGCGGCTGCATCGAGTGCATGGCCACGCCGCCGAGCACCAGCGCGCCGACCGCCGCCGACCATTTCACGCCGATGTTCCACTTGATGCGCGGCCCGGCCAACCGGTGCAGCACGTACAGCCAGATGGCGAGCAGCGGCGTAATGACGTGCGCCCAATAAATCGGCGAGCGCAGGCGAGGGTCCTTGATCGAGAACGCATCGAAGCGCATGAGCGCTAGGCCGGACACGAGCAACACGATCGCCACGGCGAACAGCGCGTAGCCGACTCGCACCGCGCGGCGGTTCGGTCGGTTGTGCGCGTTCTTGATGTGAATGATTCCGAAGACGATGACCGGCACCACGATGAGCAGCCCGAGCACGAGGTGCGCGCCGAACATGATCATGTAGAAATAATTCTGGTAGGTCAGCCCGCGCCACCATTCGAGGAAGGTGATGGCGCTGAGATAAACCGAGTTCGCCCCGAGCAGCGCGAAGAGCGCGAAGACCACCCCGAGCAGGATGCGGAGCCGCGGTCCCACCGCGCGCACGTATTTGGGACGCACGGGCAGTGCTCCGCCGGGGGCGTTGATTGGGTCAACAGGATCAGCCATTTTGGATTTGCAAAGCGTAGTTCTCCCTGAATTTTAGCGAAACGCAATTTTCGGGGGGTGAAAGGCTTGATTCACGGGGTGAGCGGGTTTCACCGCAAGGTTTCCCAGCCGCTCAGGGAAAGTAGAACTGCAAGGTGCTGCCATCATCGGTCTCGGCGGCGAGATCGTAGCCGAGCAGGGTCTGCACGAGCGTGGCGTCAGTGTAGGACTGGACTGAGCCGTCGCCGAGGGCGAGGTGGCCGTAGTTCGCGCCGTGGCAGGCGCTCTTCGACCACTTGGCGGTCGCGGCGGCGGTGCTGGATGAACTGAGGATAAAACAGTTGATGCGGTCGGGCAGGCCCGTGAAGTCAAAGCCGCTCATGCTCCGGTCCGTGACCAGGGGGACGCGCGGGCGTTTTTCATCCGCCTCGTTGCAGAGCGCGTAGCTGATGTTGGTGAGCAGGAGCGTGGAAAAATTCGCCGCCGGGATGCGGCGGGTGTCCTGCGGGCAGAGCAGGACTTTGGGCGTGACAAGTTCGTTTGCGGCGAGCGAGAGCTGGAAGTTCACGCGGTTGGTGCCGCTGCCATCGGGTTTTCCGCCCCCGTCAGTCTTCTCCACTTTCCACGGGAATTTTCCGTCGTTGCCGTCGGCCCAGAGGCGCATGGCGAGGCTGATCTGCTTGAGGTTGTTCACGCAGGTAATCCGCTGCGCCCTGGTTTTGGCCCGGGCCAGCGCGGGCAACAGCAGGGAGGCGAGAATCGCGATGATGGCGATGACCACCAGCAATTCGATCAGCGTGAAGCCGCGTGATGTTGAACCAACTGTTCTCATGGCGGGATCTTCATAGCGCGGCTTCACGGGTCATGGCAGTCCGTCTCACGGCGCGAGCGAGCCGGATACGCGGTAGAATTTCTGCGCGCCGCCCAGCGCGTTCGTGCTGGTGGTGAAAGCCTCCAGCGCCCGCTGGCTGGCGACCCCGCCGTCGGTGTAAGGCCCTTCCACGTTCGTGGCCGTCAGAGTTTTGTAGAAGAGGCTCCGCACCGTCGTGAAACGAACTTCCGCATTCGTGCTGTTCAGTTTCCGCACGGCGAGGTGGATCGGGATGTTGGTGACGGTGCCGTCGAAGAACGAGCGCGCGAGGTTCCAGGCGTTTGAGCCGACCTGCGAGCCGACGAGACGTCCGGGGGTGTCGTCGCACGGCGGGTGAATGCCGCCCCAAATGCGCGAGAGACCGACCTGATCCGCCGCATCGTAGTAGGAAGCCCATTGCAGGGTGACAGGCACGGTCGGGCCGGCTTCGTTCACGAGACTGGGCAGGGTATAGACGCCCAGCCCGCCGGGGAACCACTTGCTGCCGGTGATGCCGGTCATCGCCTCGGCGGCGGCACGGCTGAAGGTGCTGTGGCCGGAGATGTAGCCGGGGAAGCCGGGCGTGACGAAGGTCCGCTTCTGGTAGGTCATCCAGTCCTCGGCGTGAACCCATTTGACGCCGCTGGTTTCGTTGAGGGGATCCTCGGGCTGGCCCGGCCAGGTGAACACGGCAATTTTGCCCGGCGTAAGTGCGGAGTGCCGGCCGGAGCCGACGGAAGAAGCGGTGACGAGTTCAATCAAGTTGGTCACGAGCGGCAGGCCGTTCGTGTGGTAGGAAGGCTGGCCCGGATCGCTCGACTGGCCGAGCCCGCCGCAATGGCGGATGGGGCTGATGGGCCGCCAGCCGTTGTAGTGGCGCTTCACGCTCCACGCGGCGCACCCCGCGTCAAACACCGCGCCGTTCAAGGCGAAGTAAAGTTTCACGTCCCACTCCAGCCGGTCCACCAGAGGCCCAACGCCGCCGATGCGGAAAGGATTCGTGTTGGTGGCCATCTCGTCAGACACATGGTTCGCGATGGAATTCCAGTGGCCCGGCGGCGTTTCCGAGGAGGGGCCGTCGGCCCAGAACTCCGTGAGCGCGCGAGTGAAGTCGCCGCGCAAAACGATGTTGGAGGTGTAGGGCAGGCCGGTCACGGGATTGGTGACGTAGCCGCTGCCGTTGTTGAACCCGAGGGTGTTGTTGCCAATGGTCGCGGGCGAGATGTCCAGCTGCACGCCGTCCTGCGTGGTCAGTTCGCTGCTCGCGCGAATGACTTCGACCAGGTTGGACTTGAACGCCGCGTCCGTCGCGGTGCCGAGCAACGGCGGCGGGCCGGGATCGATCCAGGGTTTGTCCCCGTCCATGCGACCGAGCGAGAAGGTCCGGGTCCAGAGCCATTGCGCGCCGAGATAGCCTTGGAGCGGGTTCTGCACAAAACCATTTTGATCAATGGAACCGGCGACGATTAGGCGCTGCCATTTGTTGATGTCGGTGATGCCGTTGGTGCCGTCCGTGACGCCGTGGAGGAAGGGATTCATCGGCGGATTGGCAAACGCGTATCGGCGTGGATGGCCGACGGGATAATCAGGATAGGCCACGGGCGGGTTAGCGGTTGGAAAGGGCACGCCGTTGGGCTGGCGCGAGCCGTCGTCGATAAACCACGCCGAGACCGCGTCGTAAATGCTGTTGCCGACACCCGTCGGCGTGGAGGTGTCGCGCGAGACGTTGTTGGTGTCGTAACCCAGCGCCGCCATGAACACCGGGTTGGCTCCGGCCTGGTTCGTGGCCGTGCGCGAGTAGGCATGGCGCTCCAGCATCATGCGATACATGGCGTAGCTCATCGCCTCGCGCCGCGCCACCGCGATGTCCGGCGCGGTGTGTTTCCCGCGATAGATGAAGCCGACGGCATTGGCATCGTACGCCGCCCACGCGTCGTACATGCAAACGGAGAAGCTGAACAAATTCCTGGCCTGCCCCGGAGGATGGGGCGTGTCCATGCGGATGCCTTCCAGCACGCGCTCGTTCCAGTTTCGCGCAATGGAGTAGTTGGTGTTGGGCACGTACCAGTTGATGGCCGCGCTACAATTGAGAGCCATGAAAAGCACCACCCACACGGCGGGGCAGAGAGCCTTCCAACGGGCCTTCGATCCAGCAAGAGAGGTGTCTGTCAGTTCTTTGTCGTACATAACGACGGTGGTTGCAGTTGTCATCTGGGTTTCGAGGGAGGTTCTCTGCTTTTTCACCCGACTTATCGATCCTAAATTGGCGAGTTACTTGTATTCAGGGATGAATCGCAGGGGCGACGTGGCGAACCGGCCTCCGCAACTTTCCCGTCCGCCGACTCTTTGAATGGGCACGAGGATGGAATCACGGAAGACGCAGATGACACAGAACAGAAGCCGCGATCCGGCCAAACCTGGGAGCGCCGGCCTCCTGGCCGGCGCGACGGTGTCCCTCCGAAAGAAACACGCCGGCTTGAAGCCCGCGCTCCCAGGCGCGCTCGGCCTTCACAGCGCTCGGTTTCAAAAACCGTGCCGCGATGCGTTCAGATCCTCTGGGGCAAAATTTTACTTTTCTCTCTTCCGTGTTTTCCGCGTCTTCCGTGGTTCTCCCTCCGTCCGCCCGGATTTCAGGTTGAACTCCCGCTCAAAGCAGCGCATGAATCTGTCGTCATAAAATTATGTCACGAAATTTACTGATTGCGTTGGTCGTCCTCTGCGCCGGGATCGCGGGGTTGATTGTTTTTTCCGGCAAGAAGTCCGGCACGTTGCATCCCATCGTCACCACTTCGCCGCCCGACGGCGCCACCGGGACGCCTGCGCCAAACACGCCCGGGGCTACCGTCAATCCCGCGCCCGCCGTGGGAAACAATGGCACGCTCACGCCGGGAACCACCGGCCAGCCCACCGTCGTCGCGCCCGTGCCGACGGCTGTTCTGCAAACCGGTTTGTTGGCCAGATTGCCGGTCAGCCCGCAAATCCCGGTCGTCAATCCGCTCGACATGCCGGATACCAAGCCGCTGCCCGCCTTGGAAAAAGATTACCTCGCCAACACCAACCGCGACGACCGGCTCGACTTGATGATGGACATCACCGACTGGCCGGGAGCGGAAACCGTGAAAGTGCTCGCCCGTTTGTTCCAGGCGGAGGCGGACCCGGAGTTGCGCGTGGATTTGCTCGACTCGCTGTTGAGCATCGAAGGCAGTGTGGAAGAAAAGCTCGCGATGCTCACGCTCGGCACGGCCAAGGGCCAGCCCACCGAAGTCCGTCAGTCCGCCATCGACGGCCTGATCGATCTCGAAGATCAGAGAGTGATTCCCATCCTCAACGGCCTGCTCAATGATCCCGACGAGGAAATCCGCGAAGGCGCGAAGGACGCGCTGGAGATGCTCCAATCCGCGCCGCCGGTGACGTTGAAATAAGTCGAACTTCTCTGTTGTTTGATGGAGGTCGAAAGCGTCATCCACAAAGGCTGGATGGCATTGCGGAGGGCAGGGCGTCGCCGTCCTCAGCGCGCCGGGCCAGGAAACGGAAAGCCGGCGAATTTTTTTCACATCTCACCTCGGCGCGCTGAGGACGGCGACGCCCTGCCGTTTCTAGTTTCTGCCTACTGCCTTCTTCGCATTCCCGGCGGGAAAATTGCCGCCGGCGAATTCGCCGGCAACGGCACATTGATGATCGTGCCCGCGCCGATGCGATTGAGATCCAGTTCTGGATTGGCCGCGCGAATGGCATTCGCCGAAACACCGTAGCGCAAGGCGAGAATGCCCAGCGTGTCACCCGGTGTGATCGCGTGGGCGCGCATCGGCGGTTCCGCCACGGCGGGCGCGGCCGTCGGCGCTTCGGCGGCGGGACCGCCCACCACTTCCGCGCGTGCGCGCAACTGTTCCGCCTCGGCCTCGCGCAACTGCTGCACCCGCTGCGCGTCACTGAGCGAGGCATCGGTGCGGATGCGGTTCAACGTGTCGTTCGCGGCGCGTGAAATTTCATACAAGGCCAGCGCCGTGTCACGGTCTCCGCCCACCTGCTCGGCCACCTGCAAGGCGTCGCGATACGCGGGATCAATCAGCGCCTGATAAGCCGCGAAGCGTTGCGGCCCGAGCGCCGTGCGCAGGGCGGCGAAACGCTGCGCTTCGAGAGTCGCACGGGTGCGCTGGGACTCGGCATCGTTCGCCGCCGCGCGCAACGGCAGTTCACGATCAATGACGTCCACCGCACGGAACACGGCGCGAAATTCTTCCGGCGTGGCGTTGAGGCCGCTGAGTTCGCGGCGCAACTGGCTCGCGTTCTCCGAGTAGCGTAAAAGAAATTCTTCGAGCGCGGCGGGCGGCAGCACGGCGGCGAGTTGCTGCCGCGTCTCGTCGCGAAGGCGCGTGACTTCGGCTGGATTCAATGGCTGACCGAGCGCCTGGGACTGCGCGACGTAGGACGTCAGGCGCGCGCGCGAACGCTGCGCGATTTCCTGCACGCTGGCTTTCACTTCCTCGGGCAACGCTCCGAGCACCGGGCCGGCGAGGCCGACGGGCAAGTCGTCGGTTTGCGGACGATCCTTCGCCCAGTCGGGGCCGAGCAGTTTGGCGAGCAAGGCCTGCCGTTCGCTTTCGATTTCCTGCGTGCGCGCCAGTAGGTTCGATTGCAGCTCAAGGCTGGGCGTGGAGCGCCACCATTCCATGTCCTGCTGCGCGGCGTCCGCGCGCTGGCGTTGCGTGTAAATCCGATCCACGTCCGCCACGATGATGTCGCGGATGGTTGTCTCCGGCATCCCGAGCGCGCGGAGATTTTCGACATAGACAGCGTAGTCGGCGGTCTCGACTTCGTGCCAGGTGAAGGAGCGCGGGCGCACGAGAATGTTCGTCTTCACGATCCGCACCGGCTGGTTGGAGATGATGGCGGCGAAGTTGGGCGGACGCACCAGGCGCGGCGCGGCCTCACGGGGGGACGACAGCCACGTCACGAGCGCGCTGATGAGCGCGACGTTGAGGACGAGTGAGATGAGCAAGAGCGTCCTGGCCCGCATGGGATGTTTATCAATCACGCGGCGCGCAGGAGGCAATGCTTTTTCCGGGCGGAGGAGCGCGGACTGCCGAGTCCGCGTGAACATGGCTTCTTCCACGGTGTCCGCCAGGAGCCATCATGAACACGCGGACTCGGCGGTGCGCGCTCCGCACAAGCAGAAGCTTGAACTCCAACCGCGCGCTCCCTAGCTTGCGCGCCATGCAGATGAAGTTCAGCAAGTTCGCAGCGGTTCTGGTCGCAGGGATTTTTTCCGGTGCGATGGCGTCAGCTCATCCCGGCCACGCGCCGACTGATCCGGTGGCGCAAGTTTCTCAGCCGCTCGCCGGCGCGGATCACTTCGCGGCGTTTCTCGCGCTGACTTCCATTCTGCTCTTCGCCCTGCGCACGCTGGTGAAACTCCGCGCGCCGCAAAAGCAAAAGGCGCGCAAGTAGCTCGCGCGCCTTCGACTCGTAGGCGCGCCTATGAAGGCGCGGCCTATCCGAACATCAGCCGCCGCTCGGTGTGACGGAAATGACCCAACCGTTTTCATCCGCCGCCTGAATCGAGGTCGTGCCCGCGTTAAATTGCGCGCGGTCCTGCGGCGATTTTGCCGGCGGGTTGGTCTTCACGTTGGACCATTCCTTCAACACGTCCGCGAACGGATTCTTCAGTTCGCCCTGGAAGGGATAGGGATTGCCCGGACGAAGATCGGGATTGCTTTTTGCGCCCATCAGCTTTGCTCGTTCGCGCGCGTATTCCTTTGAGAGCAGACCGCGAATGGGTTCGGCCGGTAGGAAGTGCGGATCGCCGTAATAAAATCGCGGTCGGCAAAGGCGAGGTTCATCGCTTGGTAGAGCGTGTGGATGTAGCGGGTCGTGTTGTAGCTCATCGCGCGCAGGTCGAGCGGCTCCAGAATGTTCAACGCCGGCAAAATCGCCGGCCCCTGGGTTCAGTGCGTGAGTTTGTAAACCTCAGATCGCGGTAGGTCGTCTTGACCGGTTCTTCGATCTTCACGCGCCAATTCGTCAAATCGTCGCGCGTTTCCAGACCGCCTTGTTCGCGCGAGTCGCGCACAAATTCCTCCGCAATGTCTCCGCGATAACATCGATTATTTGATGCGAGAAACGCAGTTGCAGGGTGGTGGACGTGGCCCGAGGCATCTGGTCCAGCTTGGGCCGGACCTACTGATCCCGCAGTGATGGCGCACCCCAAAGAGTGGCATCCTCCGGCGCAACATGCATCCGTCCGACTCAATCCAGAATGCGGGCGCGGTAGAAATTGATGGACTC
The DNA here is from genome assembly GCA_038208765.1 of Verrucomicrobiota bacterium. Lineage (GTDB taxonomy): Bacteria > Verrucomicrobiota > Verrucomicrobiia > Limisphaerales > SIBH01 > JANNGC01. Next base: position 25,183 of record JBBQYK010000006.1, on the reverse strand, counting down.
GCTCGCCGCGTTGGTATCCGTGAACAACACCGTTCCCGTCTGGTTCGTGAGCAGGAGCAGAGGCACCCAATCGGCGGGAGGGTGTCGTTTCTCGACCAGATACCTCGCGCCCACCACCCCCGTGAGTTTCCATTCGATGGGGCCTTCCGTCGGGACACTGTTCACTTCCAGCCTGCCGGTCGTGAAGAGAGGAAGCCCCGCTTTCAAACTGAAACTAATCATCGGAACGTACGGCGGTACTTGGACGGGTTCCACCGTCATCATGGTAAAAACCGGCGAAGACCCAAATCGACCGCCCCGGGCTCGCGCATCTTCATAACTCACTCCCGCCGCCGCTTCCCAAACGCGGGTCTGCACGTACACTGTCGTGTGCGGTGGGACATCCGGCATCAGCATGTTGCCGCCCAGAAAGAAGCCTGCCAAGCTCCCGATTCCAAATGGACGTCTGAAGCCCAACGCTCGCATAAGGGTTGGCGACGCGCCGGCATAAAGTTGTGCAAAATAATTCGACCCGCTCAACCTGGTGGTGCCATCAAGATCGTAGATCGGCTGGCGGACTCCAGGGGTGAAGTTCTGATGATTGATGTAGCCACTGCCGACCGTGTTGGTAGGCACGACCGTCGCGGGCAGGCTCGACACCGACCCCGACTCGTTTTCCACCCGGACGAGATAAGTCCCGGCGTTGCTCGATTGCAGTGAACTGAAACGGATCGTCCGGTTGGTCTCGCCGGGCATTTCCGCGCCTCCAAGAAACCACTGGTATCGCAGCGGCGGCGTCCCCAAGGCGACCACGCTCAAAGTATAGGCGTATCCCACGGGTATGATGTCACCGGTCGGCTGTGAGACGATCAATGGAACCTCGGGTGGAAGCTCCACCGCCAGCGCGGCGTCGCTGCTGGTCACGGTGCTGAAGGTGTTGCTAACCACCACCGAATAGACGCCCGCGTTTGTCCCGGTGACGTTCGTCAAAATGAGCGTTGCATTCGTGCCGTCGGGCAAGGGCACGCCGTTTAACAACCACGCATACCTCAGCGGCGGTCCGCCAAGGGCCCGCACGGTAAAGGCCACCGTGCCGCCTTCCAAGACCGTGCGCCCCTCCGGCTGTTGTTGGATCTCCACCGGGTCGAGGATGGAGATCAACTGCACATCATCCACGTAGCCGTCCCGAATCTCGATCCGTGTCACGCTGCCGGTGGCAGTCACGAAATTCCCCAAATCAAACCAGAGGAGGAGCGGCGGCAGCGGAGAAGGCATGTCCAGCGGCACCGGTTCCCCGCCAAAAAACAGGGAGGGAACCTTTTGCCGGGTCGAGATGCGAAGGTAATATGTCTCACCGGGTTGAGTGCGAATTTCCTGCGAGATGCTTCCGGGCGTCTGACTACCAACCAGGACGTGGTTGGTTCCCTCCGCCGAGGACACGTTAAAGCCCACCGCCAACCCTCCATCGACTGACCAGAAGGGCAAAGCCCCGCCGGTCAATAATTCAAAACTCCCGTTGGTCACCAAGTTGGTGGCGCGCACATTCACAACCGCCGACAACAAAATGATCGAGCCAAGAAGGAGAGATGCGAGAGCGTGTTTTTTCATACCCGGTGCGCTGGTCTTGCTAGGAGAATCAGGAGGGGATGTCAAATTGAAAACAGGCCGCTCGACCGTAGAGCCTTATCCATCCGTGGTTAAGCTAGACGGCACCCAAAACCTTGGGGTTATCCCGACGCAAGGCTCCGATTGCCTCTGATCGTACTCCTAATCTCCCCCTCCCCCCGGCGTCGCCGAATCCAGATAGCTCTGCAACAAGATGGCCGCGGCCGTTTTGTCCACCTTCTCCTTGCGGTCGGCGCGGCGCACGTTGCCTTCCAGCAAGGCGCGGTTCGCCATCACCGAAGTCAGCCGCTCGTCCCACTTTTTGATCGGCGTGGTGATGGCCGGTTGCAGCGCGGCGATGAAGGCGTTCACCTTCTCCGCCGCCGGGCCGAGCGTCCCGTCCATGTTGCGCGGCATCCCGACGAGGATGAGTTCCACTTCCTTCTCGCGAATGAGCTGCTGGAGGCGTTCGAGGACTTTGTCCATCGCGTCGGCAGGAATGTATTCCAGCGGCGTGGCGAAGATTTTCAATTCATCGCTCACCGCGACGCCGATTCGCCGCGAGCCGTGGTCGAGGGCCATGATGCGCATGGCGCAGTTTCTTCGCCGCCGCGCCGCAGTGCCATCCTCTTTTTGAATGTTCAGCAAGTTTCCGGCTTTGCTGTTTACAGGCCGAAGTGCCTCGCTAGTATCCGCCGCGCGCCATGAAAAAGATCGAAGCCATCATCAAGCCGTTCAAGCTCGACGAAGTGAAGGACGCCCTCTCCGCCGTCGGCATCGAGGGGATGACCGCGAGCGAAGTGAAGGGCTTCGGCCGTCAGAAAGGGCACACCGAAACCTATCGCGGCAACGAATACACCGTCGATTTCCTGCCCAAGATCAAACTGGAAATCGTGGTCGCGGACAGCGTGGTGCAGAGCGCCGTGGACGCGATTGTGAAGGCGGCGAAGACCGGAAAGATCGGCGACGGCAAAGTTTTTGTCTCCTCGGTTGAAGACGTGCTGCGCATCCGCACGGAAGAACGCGGCGAGCGCGCGGTGTAGGTTCACCCGCTGGTTGCTCCGACCTCCGCTCGCGGCGCGCGCCAGATCTTTTTCACGTTCTCATCTCCATGATTTTTTTTCGCTGCGCTGATGACGGTTCGTTTCGAGTTCTTCACAAGCAGGCCTCTGGCCGGGGCGGATAATTCTCCCCGCCGAACCGCGTGAACGACCCGTTTTTCCAGCGGAAAACCGCTTGTGAATAACGTGCGGATAAAAGCCAATAAATTTCTGTGGTCACTCGCCGGAGGATTGGCCTAGAACGCTCGCACGCAAACTCGCAGTCGTGGTGAACCAAGCAATCGCAAAACTTTTGGCGGCAGTCCTGTCTAAACGACAGGGGATACGCCCTTATTTTTCAGGCTTTTTCTCACTTCTCCCGCGCGTTGCGCCGGAAAACATTGGCGTCTCCCGGCGTGGCGTTTCGATTCGTCCGAATTTTGGCCCGAATTCACCCCGTCCTGTCCGCCGGAAAATCCGGCGGGAACGGGTGGTGAATAATTCCGAAAACCTTCCCACTTCTCATGCAAGCTTCCGCACAACAAATCTGGGGTTCCGTGCAGCAGTCCATTCAGCCGCTCGTCAGTGTCGAACTCTACCGGCTTTGGTTCTCGCACATCCGCCCGAAGACCCTCGATCACGATCTCCTCACGCTCGAAGTGAAGGATGAATTCACCGAAGTCTGGCTCGAGAAAAATTATCTCGATCTCATTCGCGAAAAGGCGATTCTCGCCGTCGGCCGGCCCATCAAAGTAAAACTCGAAGTCGGGAATGGTCTGCCGGTAACTCAGACGGACAACGCGATGCGCGGCGCACAACCAAAAACCGAACCCGAGATCAGCGAGCGGACCTCCAGCCCGTCGCGCGAAGTTCCGTTCAATCCCCGCAACACGTTCGACACCTTTGTCGTCGGCACGAACAACAACTTCGCCCACGGCGCGGCCATCGCCGTCGCGCAGACGCCCGGCAAATCCTACAACCCGCTCTTCCTCTACGGCGGCGTCGGCCTCGGCAAGACGCATCTGCTCCACGCCATCGGCCAGCACGTGGCCGCGCACAAAAAGGGCGCGAAGGTCTCCTACGTCTCCTCCGAGAAATTCACCAACGAGTTCATTGATGCGATTCAGAACAATCAGCTCGTCCGCTTCCGCCGCCGCTATCGCCAGACCGACGTGCTGCTGATTGATGACATCCAGTTTCTCTCCGGCAAGGAGCGCATTCAGGAAGAATTTTTCCACACCTTCAACGCCCTGCACGAGGCGCACAAACAGATCGTCCTGACCTGCGACCGTCCGGCGAATGAAATTGCCGGCCTCGAACAGCGCCTCGTCTCGCGCTTCGAGTGGGGTCTCTCCACCGACTTGCAGCCTCCCGATGTCGAGACGCGCGTCGCCATTCTGCGCAAGAAGATGAAGGCGATGAACGTGCAGCTTTCCGACGAGGTGCTGAACTTCATTGCCAGCCGCATCCGCACCAACATCCGCCGGCTCGAAGGCGCGCTGACCCGCGTCGCCTCCTACGCCGCGATCATGAAGAGCGCCATGACCGTCGAGCGCGCCGAAGGCTTGCTTCGCGAGATGCTCCAGGAAGAAGGCCGCAACACGATCACGATTGAAGTGATTCAAAAGAAAGTGGCCGAACACTTCGACATCCGCATTGCGGACATGACCAGCCGTCGTCGTCCCGAGAACATTGCCTTCCCCCGGCAGATCGCGATGTATCTTGCGCGCCATCTCACTGAAGGATCGCTCAACGTGATTGGTGAAGCCTTTGGCGGACGCGACCACGGCACCGTGCTCCACGCCTTCCGCCTCGTGAAAGGCCGCATGGAAGTGGATCCCGACGTGCGCCAGACCGTGCAGTTTCTCGAGAAGCAGTTGCTGCGCTGATCAAGGGCGGCGGAAGTTGCGGAACATTTCCCTTCGAGCGCGCCGGTTTGTTTTTGCGCTGCGGGCGAACGGGCGTTAAACTTTGCGGCAAATGAAGTCCAAATACCTCGGTGCACTGGCAGTGCTTTTTGCCTGCATCGGCGCGGCCAGCGCTCAGAAGTTCAGCATCACGCCCACGAGCAACGGGCTGGCGGAAGTCCATTACACGAACACCTGGTTCGATGGCGTGGGCACGCTCCAAGGCCAACTCGGGCGGCGCTGGGTTTCGCTGGATAATTTTTTCACCACCCAGCAGGTCGGTCAGGTGACGCTGCCGCTGCCGCCCGGTTATTCCACGTATCGCCTGCGCAGCATGAGCGTGGTGCCGGGGAACGCCTTCGCCCGCCTCGCCCTCGCCTATGGCAACATCACCACCGTCGCGGGTACCGGCCCGGTGCCGGAGGACACCAATCTCTGGCTCCCCGAATATGAGGGAGCCATGGCCACGAACGTGCCGCTCTCCAGCCCGCGCTCCGCCGTGGCGGACGAGGCGGGCAACATTTACGTGGTCGAGCCGGTCGCGCACGCGGTGCTGGTCATCCGCACCAACGGACGGATTTACACGGCCATCGGACAGCTTGACCAGCGCGCGCCCGGCACCATTGACCTGCCTACCGGCGAACCGACCTTTCCAGCGGTGACTCCGCCTCCGCCCGATCCGTTTGCCTTCCCGGTGCTGAAGAATCCGACCGGCCTTTATTACTCCAGCGGGATTCTTTACGTGCTGGATTCCGGGAACGCCCGCATCCTGAAGTATCGCAACGGTTCCGTGAGCAAGCTCTTCTCAGAGGCCGGCCTGGGCGTTTCCGCCAGCCTGACCAACGGCGGGTCGCTCTGGGTCTCTGGCGATGAACAGGAGGCTTTTTACACGGATGGCACGATCTTGAAACAGTGGGAGGCCTCCAACTCGGAGAATGGCGTCGGCGGCGCGATCGTCCTCGCCACCGATTTCAATGATCTCGCAGACGTGAAGGTGAATCCGAAGGGCCACACGATTGTCGTGGACCGGGGCGACAACCGCCTCTACCGCGTCCGGAACAACGGCTCGTATCGCGAAGACGTGCAAGCCGGAACCGGCCTGACCCGCGGCCCGACCGTGGGCGACGCACGGCGCGTGGCCCTCTCCAGCCCGAGCAGTCTTTCCTATCTGCCCCTCGGCGGCTACCTCATCAGCACGGAGGGTGCGAACGTCTGGTACGTGGACGAGGACGGCGACACGGCCCCGCTGATCTTTGGCCGCGCTCCGACGGCGACGAAGCCCGGCGCGCACGCGGGCGACGGCCAGTGGTTCCGGCGCGGCGGACGCAGTCCGAAGGTGAGCAACATTCAAACGATCAGCGTGGCCCCGAACGGAGACTTGATTCTGCTCGAAGGCGGCTACGTGCGGAGGATCGAGTTCCTGCGTTCGCGTCCGTGAAATTCCGTACTCCGCTCCGTCGCTCCGCCGCCCAGTTGCCGCTCGCGCTGCGGCTGGCCGTCCGCCGGCTCGGCGTGGCTCCTTCCAAATTCCTCCTGCTCGTCAACATCCGCGCTCAGCGGATGGAACTGGTGCGGCTCACTGCCGGCTTCACCCGGCCGGAGGCGCTGATTGAAAAAACGTTCTGCATCTCCACCTCGCGCTTCGGCATCGGGCAGAAAAAAAATTCCAACCGCACGCCGCTCGGGCTGCATCGCATCGCGCAAAAAGTCGGCGGCGGACTGCCGCTCGGCGCGGTGTTCAAGAGCCGGAAACTGATCGGCTACACCTGGCAGGGACTTGCGAACGCCTCGATCACGCACCGCATTTTGTGGCTGGAGGGGCTGGAGCCGGGCTTCAATCGCGGCGGCGACGTGGACACGTTCGACCGCTACATCTACATCCACGGCACCGGCGACGAGACGACGCTGGGTCGGCCCGCGTCGCACGGCTGCATCCATGTGCGCGGGACGGAACTGCTGCCGCTCTTCGAGCAAGTGCCGCGCGGGACGCTGCTGTGGATCAGCCGGGAAGGGTGAAGCGCGCGAGTTGATGCCGCGTTCACGCCGCTACAACGCGCGGAATGAGACCGGTTGGAAAATTTCCAGCGTTTCTCAGATGAGCATTGAAGCGGGCTGAACCCCGCGCTCCTGCCGAACTACGGTCGCACGGCCAGGCCGGGACGACCCTTCGCACTCGAAGCGATCAGGTCGCGGAGAATGCGGCGCGTCTCGTCGAGCGTGGGATCGACATTCGGCACCGGCGCTTCGTCCTCGGACTTGGCGTTGGTCAGAGCGTTGGTGGGGTTTGCGGAGTTTGTCGCGACCAACACCGTGTTGGTGGTTATCGACTCAAGGTTCTTTTTGAACGTGGTCACGGAGTTGGTGGCCGGCTCGGGCAGGCCCGGCAGTTCCGCGTTCTTGAGCGTGAACTCGTAGGTCTTGTAATTCGGCTGCGGACGCGCACGCAGTTCGTTTTTGCGAATCTTGTCACGGTCTTCGAGTTCCCTCTTTTCCTTCCAGCGCAGTGCCTCGTTCATCGAGACGCTCTTCTCGTCCTTCATTTTTTTGAAGCGTTCGATCTCCTGGCGAATGAAGACGAAGTCCGCGTCCTGGCCAAGCCGCGCTTCGGAACGTCGGCGCAACGCGGGCAGGGCGGGCGGGATGATGTTCACCGGCTCATACTTCGCACTCGGAATGGTGTCCCACGGGAGCGCGTTCGGCATCGAGTCCTCACCCACTTCCATGAAGTTGTTGATTGATGGAAGAACGATGTCCGGCACCACGCCCTTGCGCTGCGTCGAGGAGCCGCTGGCGCGATAAAATTTGCGGATGGTGATTTTCAACGAGCCAAGCTCCTCCTTCGTCCGCAGCAGCGGGCCGACCTCGAGCAGCGTTTGCACCGTGCCCTTGCCGTGCGTGGAGGAATCGCCGACGACCAGCGCGCGTCCGTAATCTTGCAACGCGCCTGCGACGATCTCAGAAGCCGAGGCGCTGAAGCGGCTGGTCATGACGACCAACGGGCCGTCGTAGAAAATGTCCGGATCGGTGTCCTTATCGACGGTGATGTGGCCGTCGGAATCTTTCACCTGCACGACCGGGCCTTCCTTGATGAAGAGGCCGGTGAGGTTGATGGCTTCTTCGAGCGAACCACCGCCGTTGTGGCGAAGATCGAGAATCACACCGGAGACTTTTTCCTCCTTCAACTTTTTCAACAGTTTCGCCACATCCGTCGTGGTGCTCTTGCGATTGGGGCCGCGGTTCTTCAAGTCCGCGTAGAAGGACGGCAGGTAAATGATCCCGAGGCGCGTGGCGGGCTGACCGTTCTCCGCCGGCAAATCGAGCAAGCGGGCCTTGGCTTCCTGATCTTCCAGTTTGATTTCGTCGCGGATGAGCGAGACGACTTTGCGCACGGAAGTATCCGGCGCATCCACAGGAATGACCGTGAGGCGCACTTCCGTGCCCTTCTCGCCGCGGATGAGATCCACGACTTTGTTCAGCTTCCAATCGATGACATCGACCGGCGGATTGGTGCCCTGGCCGATGGCGATGATTTTATCGTTCTGCTTGAGCTGGCCGCTTTTCTTGGCCGGGCCTTCCTTGAGTTCCTCGATCTTGCAATAGCCGTCCTCGGAACGCAGCAGTGCGCCGATGCCAAAGAGCGAGAGCCTCATGCCGATGTTGAAATTATCCGACGCGGGCTTGCCCATGTAATCGGAGTGCGGGTCGTAGGCGTGCGCAAGGGCATCGAGATAAATTTGCAGCACGTCGTCGCTGTCCCAGCGTTCGAGCATGTCGAACTGGCGGTTGTAACGCTTGAGCAGGCTCTCCTTGATCTGGCCGGGCTTCTCCTTGTTGAGCAGTTCGTTCAGCCATTCGTAGCGCACGCGTTCGCGCCACAGGGTGCGCGCCCCGGCGAGATCGCGCGGGCGGGGCAGTTCCCGGCGATTCGGCGTGTAACGCTCGTCGCTGGTGAACTCAAACTTCTCGGTCGCGATGAGGTTGGTCACGTATTTCACCTGTTCGCGCATCCGTTGCAGGAAGCGGTTGTAAATGATCGTGGCGGGCGCGGTATCGCCGGTCTTGAGCGCCATCTCGCCGAGCGTCATCTTCCACTTGTCGAACTCGGCGATGTCCGATTGGAGGAACATCATGTGCATCGGGTCGAGCGAGTCGATGTAGCGCGTGTAGAAATTCGACGAGATGGTCGGGTTGATTTTCTGCTGCAAATAATGTCCTTGCTCGAGAAACGCGGCGGTGACGCGCGCAATGCGGCTGTCGTCCTTGCCGGGCGCGAGCGGCACCCACTTGAAAGTGTTCGTGTGCTGTTCGCTGATGAGCGTCTGGTTTGCCGCGACGGGCCGGCCCGGCTGCTGGCCAAGTCCTTTGACGGGTTCGGTGGCCGGCGCGGCGGCAAAGACATTCCACGCGGCGGTGCAGACGGCGATGAAGAGGGCTGTTGTTCTCATGGCTTAAATTTTGGCTAGGGTAACATGCGCACCACTCGCGGCAAACTTTTCATCCGATTCGTGCGGTGGCGGTACTGCGTAATAAATTTGGTCAGGCCTGAAGCCTCGTGGCGGCAGGCATCCCTGCCTGCCGGTGAGGGCCGGCTTCCAGCCGCCCGGCCCCGGCTGCGAAAGGCGGACGCGCCGACAAACCCGGAACGCTCCTCTCCACGCCAGGCTTTTTCCGCCGGGCTGGAAGCCGCAGCTTACTGGCGGGCAGAGATGCCCGCCGCCACGCGGGCGATCTCCGCCGCGTAACCTTGACGGAACGTGGGGTGGGTTAATTCGCACTGCAGTTCCTCGCGCAGCCGGCGGTTCGAGACGCGCTTCTGGGTCAGGCCGCGTTTGCGGCGGGCGTTTTCCTCTTCGGTCGCCGGCACCGGCATGGGTTTTTGAAGCTGTTGCGAGAGCCAAGTGAAGAACTCGCGCTGCGTGACCGGTTCGTCATCGGCGACATTGTAAATTCTTCCTGGCTGCCCGTGCTCCAGCGCCGCGAGGGCCGCGCGCACCACGTCATCGCGGTGAATCATGTTGATCAGCCGCGAGCCGTCGCCCGCGAGCCGCGCTTCGCCACGCAGGTATTGCTGGAACAGATGCCCGCGCCCCGGCCCATAGATGCCTGCCACGCGCAGGATGACCGCAGGGAAATTTTTCTCCCGCGCGGCCTGCAAGAGAAGTTGCTCCGTCTCAACCAGCACGCGGCTGGTGTCGCCCGTGGGCTCGGTCGGACTTGCTTCCGTGACCCACGCGCCATCCGTCTGCGCATAGACGCTGGTGCTGCTGGTGTAGAGATACTTTTGCGGCGGACGTTGGGAGAGCCATTCGATCAGATGCCGCGTGGCTTCGAGATAGACCGCGCGATATTCCTCCACGCCGCCCTTCGTGGACGACACGGTGTTGATCACCCAGTCGAATTCGCCCGGGATCTTCTCCAACTCCTCGCGCCGCGTGATGTCCGCGAGGACGGGCGTGAGGCCGGCCGCGCGCAATTCCTCCGCGCCCGCCTCTCCGCGCCGCACACCGGACACCTCATGCCCCGCGCGCACCAGCGCCGCGCCGAGCGGCAGCCCGACGTAACCGCAGCCGATGATCAACACGCGCATGTCGGGAAGTTACGGACGGCAGGTCTTCTGACAACAGGAAGAGCAGTTCCAACCTGCTTCCCAAAAGTCATTGAGGTGGTTTCAGCAACAATCCTTGACCTGTCGGCAGTGAGACAATCGGCACGCCAACCGAGGCGGCAAAATCATCCATGTATTTCTTGGATACAGCGTATCCATCGTAAGCGTAATCGTCCAGCAACACGAAGGCATGTGGTACTAGTCGGCTCCAAAAATATTTGATGGCCGCCACCTCCGGGGGTGCACAGTTAAGGTCGAGATGCAGATAGGCAATTGCCTTTGTGTCCACTTGCGGCAGCGTGTCTGGAATACTTCCCTGCACTATGATCGCATTGGGCCACTCCGAAAAATTTTTTCTCACTGAATCTGAAGTGGAGACGTAGCCGCCGCTTTCCAAATGGTGCTTGTGATGTTCGAGAACTCCCATGGCTCGTTCTTCAGGAGAAACTTGACGCGGGTCAACGCCGTGAAATGTATCCAAAAGGTAAAATCGTCGCTCCTGCCGGTTCCAATCGAGGTGGTGCATGATTGCAGAACTCAAGAAGCCGCGGTTAACTCCGCATTCGACGAAATCTCCCGGCAACTTGCTTGCGCAACTCGCGGCCCATAGCGCCACATGCGCGCGCCAGTGAATATTGTAATCCTGTCCTCCTGCAATTATGGCCCTAGCATACGATTGCTGGAAAGCAGGGGCTTTCATGAAGTCATGATTGTGAATGCTGATGAGGCCGTCCTGACAATATGCAGATTTTCCCAACATCCGGAAAAATCCCCGCGCCAACATCCTGAGCAAACGAGTCTTCATGCGAAGACACCATCCATACATGCGATCATTATTTGGTTTTTACGGATGGCCGAATGCGAATACAAGCGCCAATCACGAAAGCGACCCGAACAATGACTGAAGCAAATTGTTTGGCGTTTTCAACGCCTTCCGGCAAATTTCTCACCAAACAAACAATTAAAGCCTGCATGAACGAAACACCATCAGCCGCCATGAGTTGGCGCGAGCGTTTGATTATCGCGGTTGTACTGATCCTGCCCGTGGCCCTCTTATTTCAAAAAAGTTTTCATCAGGAAATGGTCTTGTTTTCCAGCGACGGCCCGTTGGGAATGATCGCCGGAAGACAGTTTGTGCTGCCGTCCGGCTTTTCAGGCATGTGGTCCGACTCGAACTGGCTCGGAGCCAGCATGGGCACGCCCGCACCCAACTACACTTTCCTGCTCTTCTGGCTTCTGGGACCGGTGGGCACAGCCAAGTTTCTCGCCCCGCTCTCCGTCCTAGCTCTCGGCCTCGCCGCCACGTTTTGTTCCCGCACCTTTGGTTTCCGCCCGATGGTCTGCCTGCTCGCGGGCCTCGCCGCAGAGTTAAACAGCAACTTTTTCTCGAACGCCTGCTGGGGCGTGGGCACCCGCTGCACGTCGCTGGCGGCGGCGTTCCTCGCCATCGCGGCCATCTGGAGCAGCCGGAGCGGGCCGTGGCAGGTGCGGCTGGTCAAACTGATCCTCGGCGGTCTGGCCACGGGTCTTTCCGTGATGGAAGGCGCGGACAACGGAATGATCTTCAGTTTTTTCATCGCGGCCTTTGCCTTTTACGTGCCGTTGATCGGTGAAGGTTCTCCGGCGAAAAAAATTCTGTACAGCGGCACCGCCGTCGCCGTGGTCACGGTCTTTGCCCTCTTCATTGCTTTTCAAACCGTGCAGAGCCTCGTGGGCACGCAGATCAAGGGCATCGTCGGCATGGAACAGACGGCGGAGAGCAAGGACAAGCGCTGGGTGGGTGCGACGTTGTGGAGCCTGCCGAAGCGCGAAATGCTGCGCGTCATCATCCCCGGCGTTTTTGGCTACCGCATGGACACGCCCGAGGGCGGCGAGTACTGGGGTGGCGTAGGCAGCGATCCGGGCATCGCGGAAATGCAGAAACTGCTCAAGAGCGGCGACCCCCAGACGCAGCAGCAAGCCGCGAGTTATTTGCAGCAAGCCCAGTGGCGCTCCTCCGGCGCGGGCGAATACGCGGGCGTGCTCGTGTTCCTCGTGGCCGCGTGGGCGGTGGCGCGATCGTTCAGCCGCCGGGCGCAGACGTATTCCGTGACCGAGAAAAAGCTGATCTGGTTTTGGGCCGCGATGGCTTTCGTCGGAATGCTGCTGGCGTGGGGCAGGTTCGCGCCGTTCTACCAGTTGTTTTACGCGCTGCCGTACATGTCCACGATTCGTAACCCGATGAAGTTCATGCACCCGGTCCACATGATGCTGATGATTCTCTTTGCCTACGGCCTGCAAGGGCTGTCGCGCGAATATCTGGAGAAGGCCAGCGCGACGGTGGCGAAAATTCCGTGGGACAAGTTTTGGAAATACGCCTGCCTCACTGCGGTCGCTCTCGCCGCCGTGGGCTGGCTCGTCTATGCCGCGCAGAAACCGTCCACGACCGGCAACGAAACCGATCTCGTGCGCTACATGAAAGCTAACGCCATCGGCAACGCCGCCTCGCCCGAGGACGTCGCGCGCTTCAGCATTCGTGAGGTGGGAATTTTCGTCCTCGTCCTCGGGCTTTCTGTCGCCGCCGTGCTGGCCATTCAGTCGGGCCGTTTTCGCGGGCCGCGCGCGGTCGGGGCAGGGGTGTTGCTCGGTGCGATTCTCGTCCTGGATCTCGCCCGCGCCAACGCGCCGTGGATTCAGCATTTCGATTATCAGGCCCGCTACGCCTCGAATCCCGTCTTTGATCTGCTCAAGGAAAAAGGCTGGGAACATCGCGTGACCGCACCGCCCTTCCGTCTGAACGAAGCCTACGGCGGCTTCGCCGGCGTCTATCGCGGCGAATGGATGCAGCACCAGTTTCAGTATTACAACATCCAGTCGCTCGACGTCGTCCACGATGGCGGACGGTCGAACATCGAGAAGGATACCTACGTCAGCCAGTTCAACGCGAACCTTGCGCGCTACTGGAAACTCACGAACACCCGCTTCCTCTTCGGCGTCCCGGGGTTGGTGGACGCGCTCAACCGCGACCTTGATCCGGTCAACAAAAGTTTCCGCCAGCGTCTGGCCTTCTCCCTCTATCGCAAACCGGGTGCCACCGCGATCAGCGTGGAAACCAATGCCGCCGGGCCGTTCGCGCTCATCGAATTCGGCGGCGCGCTGCCCCGCGCGAAACTCTATTCGCAATGGCGCGTGATGACGAACGACCAGGCCGCGCTGACCGCGCTCGCGAGCACGAACTTCCAGCCCGAGGCGGAAGTGATCCTCGCGGAAGAAATTCCGGCCGCCGCCGCCGGTGTCATCACGGGCGGAACGGCGGAATACACGGCCTACGCGCCGAAGCAGTTCACGATCAAGACGGCTTCTGCCGCGCCGGGCGTGCTGCTCGTCAATGACCGTTACAATGCCGACTGGAAAATCACCATCGACGGCCAGCCGGCGAAATTGCTGCGCGCGAATTCCATGATGCGCGCGGTGCAGGTACCCGCCGGGCCGCACGAAGTGGTGTGGCGCTACCAGCCGGGTTTACAGGCGTTCTATATTTCACTGAGCGCGATTTTGCTGGGCGTGCTGCTGTGCCTCGCGCTGCCATTTCTCACCCGCGTTCCTGCCACCCACGCGCGCCGGAAATGAGCCACCAGGATTCTTACTACAAGAACAACGAAGCCTACGCCGAGCATCTTGCGGCGTGGAACCCGAAGCTCTACGCGAAGTATGCGGACACGTTGCAGCCCGCGACGCCGGGCGCGCGCGCGCTCGATGTCGGCTGCGGCGTGGGTCAGGTCGTGGCGCGTTTGAACGAGGCGGGCTTCGAGGCGCATGGTGTGGATGTCTCGCAACCGAACATCGAACGCGCCACCAAAGTCTGCCCGCGCTGCCAGCTTTACGACGGGCGCAAACTTCCATTTGCCGACGGTTACTTCGCCAGCGCGGGTGCGTTGAATGTGCTGGAACACGTCGATGAACCCGAGGCGTTCATCCGTGAACTCGTTCGTGTCACCGCGCGGGGCGGGAAGATTGTTCTCTCCAGCCCGAATTTTTTCCGCGTGTTCGGCTTTCGCGATTACCACCCGCACATGCGCGGCGTGGGACGGAAGTTTGCCAACTGGAAACGGCTGAACGAGAAGCGCGCGCAGATGCGTCTGTGGCCGGACACTGTGCGCTTCGATCGCATGACGCCTATCGTGAAGGAGCCGTTCACGCCCGACGACGACGCCATCGTGGCGACGAATGCGCTGGAGATGGAATTTTTCCTCGCCCGCGCCGGCTGCGAAGTGCAGCGCGTGGAATGCACCGACCGCTACGTAGCCGCGCCCGTGGAATTCGCGCTCAACCTCGGCCCGTGGCGCTACGCGATGTTCAACTCGTTCCTCGTGGCGCGGAAGCGGTGAGCGAAAAGTAAATTCCAAATCTTAAATTCCAATCCAGGCCCGCCTCATGACTGACGGTCGTGGTTTTGAAATTTGAGATTTGGACTTTGTTTGGGATTTGAGATTTGGACTTTGGAATTTCCCCTCTCCAGTGCCCCTTCGGGATTAACGGTTTGACTCTCTTTTTCCACGCCCCTAGTTTCCCGCCACAGACAAATTTATGGCCGAACCAACTCCAGATTCGCCCGTGCCGCCGAGGCCGCCGGAAGCCGCCAAGGTGCAGCCGAAGAAGGAAACCGTCCGCATCGCGCTGCCGCCCAAGCCGACGGCCGCGCCAACGATCAAGCTGCCTTCGCTGCCGCCCACCGGGGCCACGTCGGCTGCGGCTCCGACCGCCGCCCGTCCGGCCTCTGCGCCCGTCGCCGCGACGACAGCCCAGGTTCCGCGTCCGCCGGCTCCTCCGTCCGCCGGCGCTCCGACCGCCACCCGCCCCGGCACCACTGTCTCCAAGCCGCCCGTGCCCGCCCCGGCCAAGGCCGCACCGCAGCCGGCCGCGAAGGCTCCCGCCTCCGCCCGCACCGTCGGCACGCTGGACACCGCGCTCGCCGTCGTGGCGATGGTGGTCGGCGTCATTGCCTTGGTGAGCGTGCTTCTTCTCGTGATGGGTGACTTCGGTTCCATCAAATAACTTGATCGAAATCGCCGCAACTGGAAATTGAGGGACTTATGGCAGCAGCAAACATTGTCACATTGACCGAAGGAAATTTTTCCGAAGAGGTTTTGCAATCCACCACGCCCGTGCTCGTGGACTTCTGGGCCGAATGGTGTGGTCCCTGCAAGATGATCGCGCCCGTCCTCGATGAACTCGCCGCCGAATACGACGGCAAGGTCAAGATCGCCAAGGTCAACATCGACGAGTACCAGCAACTCGCGATCAAGTACAACATCAACTCCATCCCCACCTTGCTCTTCTTCAAGGGCGGGCAGGTCGCCGATCAAATCGTGGGCATGCGCAGCAAGCGCGACCTGAAGCAGAGCTTCGACCGCATGCTCGCTTAAGGCGCGCGCGGCATGGCTCTGCTCATCACTCCAGGGCAACTGACCGGGCGTTCCGAGCTGTTTCACCAACTGGCGCAAGTCACCGCGTCCGGCCTGGGGCTTTTTGCCGCGCTCGAAATGCTGCAGAAGCATCCGCCGCAGCCGGCACTACGCAAGCCCATCGGTGAGTTGCTGCAACAGTTGCAGGCCGGTCACAACTTCGGCGACGCATTGGCCCGCGCCGGAAGCTGGCTCTCGGCGTTCGACGTGGCGCTGATGCAAGCGGGCGAACAGAGCGGACGCCTGCCCGACGTCTTCCGCGTGCTCTCCGCCTACTACGCGCAGCGCGCGCAACTCGCGCGGCAGGTCATCATGTTTGCCGCGTATCCGCTCATCGTCTTCCACGTCGCGGTCTTGGTTTTTCCGATTGGCATTCTCACCGACGTGGTCGTGAAGGGCGCGGTGGTGACGTTCGTTTTGCAAAAACTTGCCGTGCTGATTCCGCTCTATGGTTTCGCACTGTTCCTCGCCTACGCGATGCAAGGCACGCACGCCGAATCCTGGCGGGCCACGATGGAGCGAATCACTTCCAAGATTCCCGTGCTGGGCTCCGCGCGCCGCAGCCTCGCCATCGCGCGCCTCTCGCTGGCGCTGGACGCACTGCTCAACGCGGGCGTGACCGTGATTGAATCCTGGGAACTCGCCGCCGCCGCCAGCGGATCGCCCGCCTTGCGCCGCGTCTTCGCGCGCCACAAAGTTGAATTGCAGAACGGTCGCACCCCCTCGGAGATGGTCGGCAGCAGCGCGGAATTTCCGCCCGCCTTCGCGTCGCTCTATCACACCGGCGAAATCAGCGGGAAGCTGGACGACTCCATGAAGCGCGCCCACGCGATGTTCGAGGAGGAAGGCTCGCGCAAGCTCCGCACCTTCATCTTCGGTTTCGCCGGATTGCTCGTCGGCGGCGTGATGCTCATGGCCGCGTGGGGCATCATCAGTTTTTATCTTGGCTACTTCGGGCAGCTCAACGACGCCATCAACATGAACGCGAAATGAAAGCCCTCATGCTCGGAGCGCCGGCTTCCAGCACGGCGCGTTGGAAGCCACGAGAACTGAAACGCGCCGTGCTGGAAGCCGGCGCTCCGAACGCTTTGCCCCCGTTGACATTTTTCCCATGACCATCGCTGAACTGCATTCCAACGAAGACCTGCGCCGTCACGAATTTCCCGTCGCGGAATCGAAAGTTTTTCTCGGCCACGCCGCCGTGTGCGCGCTGCCCCGTCGCGTCTCGGAGGCCGTGGCGCATTACGCGTTCAACGCCACGCAGGGCGATCAGGAAGCCTTGCTGCCCGCGATCCAGATTCACAAGTCGCGCGAACTCGCCGCCCGCCTCCTCAACGCGAAGCCGGAGGAAATCGCTTTCGTCGGCCCCACGACGCTCGCCCTCGGCTACGTCGCGAACGGCCTGCCCTGGCGCAAGGGCGACAACGTCCTCATCTACCACGACGACTATCCCTCGAACGTGTATCCGTGGATGGCGCTCGCCGAACGCGGCGTGCAAGTGCGCCTGATGAATGTTCGTGAGCTGGGAAAAATTCGCGCCATTGATGTGCAGGGGCAGATTGACGAGAACACTCGGCTTGTCGCGCTTGCCTCGTGCCATTTCGTGAGCGGCTGGCGCATCAACATTCCGGCCATCGGCAAAATGCTGCGCCAGCGCGGCGTGCTGTTTTGTGTGGACGGCATCCAGACGCTCGGCGCGTTTCCCACCACGGTTGAGCATGTGGACTTCCTCGCCGCCGACGCGCACAAGTGGCTGCTCGGCCCGTGCGCCGCCGGAATTTTTTACGTGCGCCAGGAAATGCAGGACCGCCTCAAGCCCACCGTCCTGGGCTGGAACAACGTGCGCTCTCCGAACTACGTCGCGCAGGTGGAAATGAAGCTCCGCTCCGGCGCGCACCGCTACGAAGCCGGCAGCGATAATCTACTCGGTCTCGTTGGTCTCACGGCCTCGATGGAAATGATTCTCGACGTGGGCGTGGAAAACATTTCCATCGAGTTGCTGCGCCAGCGCGCGTGGCTCGTGCCCGCGATTCAGGAAAAAGGCTACAACGTCCTCCACGCCGCCGCGCCGCCGGAAAACGCCAGCGGCATCATCGCCTTCCACCGCCCCGGCGAGGACATGACCGCGCTGCATCAGAAACTTGCGGACGCCCAAATCATCACCTCGCTCCGCACGGATCGAAAGGAGCAGAACTACCTCCGCCTCTCCCCGCACTTCTACAACACGGACGAGGAATTGCGCCGGGTGGTGGAGTTGATTTGATGCGCCACGGAGCGCGCCCGAGGACGAGACAGGCTCTCAGGCGTTGAAGCGGCGTCAACGCCGCGCGCCACGGCGGGGTTTGACTTGAACAAACCACGCCCGTAACTTCCGCGCACAAATGTTGGCCGCAGAAACCAGAGTGGTTCCGCCCTCGGATTCCGTCGCGTCGCTGGCTCCGTCCCCGCTTGATTGGAAGCAAATCGTGCAGCCCCTGGAGCCGTTTCTCGGGGCCGTTTCCAAGCGCATGGAGGAGCAGATTCGCGCGTTTGAAACCGATCTCGCGACCTACGCCAGTTACGCGCTCTCCGCGCAGGGCAAGCAGTTGCGGCCCGGCCTGGTGGGCCTGAGCGCCGGTGCCACCGGGAAAATCCAGGACGCCCACGTCACCGTCGCCGTCATCATCGAGATGGTGCATCTCGCCACGCTGGTGCATGACGACGTGATGGACGAGGCCACCGTGCGGCGCGGACGTCCGACGCTGGCCGCGAACTGGGGCAACGAACTTTCCGTGCTGCTCGGCGACTGCCTCTTTGCCAAGTCACTGAAACTCGCCGCCAGTTTTCCCACCACGGAAGTGTGCCGTGCGGTTTCTTCCTCCACGGACACGGTGTGCGAGGGAGAAATTTTACAGACGTTGCGCCGCCGCGATTTGCGCGGGACGCGCGCGGAGTATCTGAAAGTGCTGGCCATGAAGACCGGCGAACTTTTCGCTCTGGCCTGCGACATGGGCGCGTATCTCAGCGGCGCACCGGCGCGCGAACGGGAGGCGCTGCGCGGCTACGGTCTGGCCCTCGGCACGGCCTATCAGATTTACGACGACTGCCTCGATGTATTCGGCAGCGAGGAGACGGCGGGGAAATCCCTCGGCACCGATCTCGCCAAGGGCAAGGTGACGCTGCCGCTGCTGGTCTTGCTTGAACGAAAAGACGCCGTCGCGGTCAAAGCCGAGACGCTCATGGGTGATTATCAGCCCCAGAACTTTTCCCAGGTGGCCGCCTTGCTGCGGCGGCACGGCGCATTGGCCGAGTCGCTGCGGGTGATCAACCATTACTTGGACGCCGCGAAGGATCTGGCGGGCAGCCTGCGCGAGAGCGAAGCCCGCGTTGGACTGATTGGCCTCTGCGGCGTGCTGGCCGCGCAAACCGAATCTCTCGCCGTCGAAAGCTGACATGACGGCCACCATGAAACCGGCCGACCTGGCCAAGAGCGCCGCGCTCGAATCCGACACGGATCGCCTCGAGGCCGCCCAGCGCACGCCCCCGCCCGCGCCGCAAAACGACGCCGACACGACCAGCGACGTGGCCCTCGTCTCCGCCGCGCGCAACGGCGACATGCGCGCCTACGATCAACTGATCCAGCGTTACCAGGGCCGGCTTTATTCGACGATTTACCACATGACCTCGAACCACGAGGACGCGAACGATCTCGCGCAGGAGACCTTCATCAAGGCGCATAGCGCGCTAAAAAACTTCAAGGGCGACTCCAGCTTTTACACCTGGGTCTATCGCATCGCGGTCAACAAGACGATCAACTTCCTCAAGCAGCGCAAGAGCCGCCAGTCGATGAGCCTGAACGACCTCGACTTCAACGTGGAGAACGATCCCGACCTCGTGGCGCTCGTCTCGGACAAGACGCCGCGCCGCGACCTCGCGCTGGTCGAGCTGCAGGAAAAGTTGAACGCGGCCATGCAGAAGCTGTCGGAAGTTCACCGGCTCGTCGTGACGCTGCATGACGTGCAGGATTTGTCGCATGAAGAAATCGCGGAGATCATGGAATGCAACGTGGGCACGGTGCGCTCGCGGCTCTATTACGCGCGGCAACAGTTGCAGGCGTATCTCTCGGACTACATCAAGTGACACTTTTGAAGATGACGGACTATGAGTTCCACCCCGGACAATTTTGAATCGCTGGAGAAACTGCTCCGCCTGAAACGGCATGAGCAGCCGCCGCCGCGCTACTTCAATGAATTCTCCGGGCGCGTCCTGGACCGCATCGGGCGCGGCGAGGCGCCGCGCTCGTGGTGGGAACGACTGGGGTTTGACCTGCGTCCCGCCCTCGCCGCCGCCGCAGGCATGGTGGCGTGCGGGCTGATGGTTTATGGCGTGGCCACGACGGAAGGGGACGCGGGGCCGGTCAGCGTGACGCACTACGCGGGGAATTTTTTGCAAGCCGCCGCGCCGATGGAAGATCCGGCCCGATCCATCGCCGCCAACAGCACCAATCCGGTTCCGATCCACGGCACGCCGTCGGGCCAGTCGATCTTTCGTCCCCAGTTGATGCCCGCGAGTTTTTCCGGTCCGTAGTTCACGGCTTCCAGCATGTCCCACCAACTCTTTCAAACGAAAATGGGCGGAGCCGTGTCGAGCCGCAGTGAGCACGGAAGCTGGAGCAACTGCCCAGATTGTTTGGAAAGGCTGGAAGCCCGTCCGGCGTCTTCAATCCGCCATCCGCTTGAACGCGAGCGCCTTGCCCGCGACTTGGAAGGAGAGGCTGTCTTTCGCCAGCGTGCCTTCCACCGTCGCGGCTCCGTCGCGCGAGTTGAGCGTGATCAAATAGTTCGGGGCTGAGCCGCTCCACTTGCCCGTCGCGGACGAGAGGGCATTGGTCATGGCCCAGCGCGGCGCGCTGTTGGTCACGACGCGCCCGTTCGGCAGGCGCACGGGTGGCAGATTGTACATCGGGGAAGCGCGGCCATCCATGTTCGTGGTGATCATGAACTTCGCCGTGTTGTCGTGGAAGGCGGTGAACACCGAATCATCGAAGCGCTCGACCAGTTCGTTCTTCACGCGGAACCACGTCGAGGCCGCCACGTCGGGCTTCAGCGCTTTGTTCAGACGGATGCTCTCCGCCAGATCGTAGCGCCAGCGGCCCAGCAGTTTCTCCTGCGAGAATTTCGGCGACACGCCCGTCTCCAGAAATTCCTTGAAGTCGAGCACGTCCATCTCGAGGACGATCTTCACGAGGTCGGTGTTGCTCACCACTTCGCTGACCGTGGGGTTGGCCATGATTTCCTCGAAGCTGCCCTTGTTCTTGATCAGCGTCTGCAATTCCTTGTCCGCGCCCAGTGTTTTGTAAATGGGCTGCTGGGCCATGGCGGCGAAGATCGGGTAATTTCCCACGCGGTCGATGAGGTTGCGGTTGTGGTAAAGCAGGCCGAGCGTGTCCGCCGTGTCGAAGTAATTCGTCGGCGCGGGATTGAACGGAGCCACCACCTTGTCCATCTGGGTGGCCTTCAAATCATCCGCCGACTTGCCGAGAAACGACAGCGTTGTGGAATTCGATTCGTTGCCGCCAATCTGAATCGTCGTGTAGCCGAAGACGGAAACCAGCAGCGCGAACACCACGAAATAAACGAGTCCGTTCAGCGCGCCTACGCACGCGCCCACGCGCTTCATCATCACTTCCCACACCGCGCGCGAGGCGTCGTCGCGATGGTAGCGGTAGTGGTATTCCACCTTGCGATGCACGAAGGCCGCGATGCCCTTGAACACGAGCGACACGGCAAAGAACGCGATCACGGGCGCGCCAAACTTCGGCGCGAGCGGGCTCTTGAAACCGATGAGCGGGAAAATCCACGCGAACATCGGGCCAAAGGGAATGGCCAGCACTGCCGCCACCAGGAGGCCGATGAAAGTGAAAGACGCACGAATCGCGCCCTGCCGGTAGCCGATGCCGACGGTCGCCGCCACAAGCAGGAGCGCTGCAATCCACATGATCATGCTGCGAGGCTAAATTTCGGCGGAGCTGAAATCACGAAGAAAATTCCGGTGAGAGTTTCCGGCCTGATGTGGGACTCGAATCTGGGGACAAGAATGTCCTGCGGTTCACTCCTTCCGCCGCACGAGCCGGAGCGAACCCTCATCGAACGACGCCTCGCCCTTGGTGGCGCGCAGTTCGCAGACGAGTTCCACTTCGTCCAGTTCGTTCGTGAGGCTGCAGCGCACACGGGTCCACGCGACGTCGCCTTCGATCTTGTGATCGCGCTTGCCGCCGGAAATGCGCAGGCCCGCGCCGTGACCGATGGCGTCGGAGTTGGTTTTCACCAGGAGGCCCGCGCTGCGCACGTCGCCCTCGAAGAAATATTTTCCGGCCGGCAAGGCCACGCGGGTGCGCCACGAGGCCACGGTCGGGCCGTTGGTCGCGGCGATGCTCAGCACACGCAGCTCGCCATTCGTGCCGCGCCAGTGCGCGGCGGGCGCGGACTTCTCATCCGTTTTGATGCGCCAGCCGCTGAGTTTCGCCACGCCCTGCGTATCGAATTGGAGCGCAATGGGTGGCGGGCCGAACAGTTGGTTGGTCACGTTCCGCCAGCGCGCGATGAGGCGGTTGTTCATGTCGCGGCCGTAGCCGAGGAACTCCTTCGCCTCGTTGGTATTCTTCGCCTGCGCGACCAGCCGGTCCACGGCGGCGTTCACGCGATTGGTCAGCACTTCGGGCTGGAAGACATTGGTGAAGAGCGCGAGCCGCCGTTCCTTGAACAAACGATTTCCCTCCGGCGTGGTGAGCACGGCCTTGGTCACCAGCGCATTCTGCGGCGGATCAACTTTGGTCGCGGTGTTGCCAAAGGCCCAGTCCACACCGTGACCGAGGAAGGTGAACCGATCCGTATCCGGGTGGTGATAGATGCGGTAGTTGTTCCGGTTCATCGCGTAGCCGTCGGTGTGCGACGTGAACATCTCGCACACGAGATGCGACAGGTAGCGGTCCACATCGAGCACCTGCGGGAGCTTCGCCCAGCGCTCGGTGCTGTCGGAAATCTTCAACACGGCTTCGAGTTTCTTACGGTCCTGCTGCGAGCGGTCGTCGCCGCTGTCCTGGTCCATCTGCGAATCCACATCGGCGAGATAGGCTTCGTAGAGGCTCCCGTCGCCGTTGCGGAACCAGCGCTTGAGGAACTCCTTGTTGTGCACCTCCACCAGCACGTAGAGGCCGAGGTCGCGCCCGTTCAATTTCACGCGCGCGTGCGTGACGCGCGAGACCGGCACGTCGGCGTCGGCGAACATCGCATTGGCCATGAAGTCGGCGAGATACGTCCCGTCCTGGCTGGAGTTGTTCAGGGCAATTTTCGTCAGTCCGAAAAATTCCTGGTCAGGCGCGTAATGATCGAACTTCACCACGAGGCTCGGCTTGTCGTGCAAGGGCCGACGGCTGCCGTTGCCCTTCACGCGAAACGCGACGTCGCGAAAAATATTCGTGCCGATGGAGATGCTGCCGCGCGCGTAGCTGCGATCGTCCTTTTGCAGCGCGGCCATTTCACCGCCGGCAATGGTGATGTCGTACGTGAGGATGGGCGCGTTGGTGGCGAACAGTCGGTCGCTCAAGTCGCCTTTCTTCACTTTGGGAGCTTTGGCGGGCTTCTTCCCCAACTTGCCTTGGTCCGCTGCGACCACGCCGGCCACGGCCAGCGCAAAAACGAAAATTGTAATCAACCGCGACCAGCTCATGGCGCTTTGACTTCGGCCTGCGGTTTGATCTTCACGAGCTTGAACGAATCCGCGTCGAACCACACTTCGCCAGCCGTGGCGCGCAGCTCGCCGATCAATTCCACTTCCCGCTGATCCACCTTCACCGGGAACTCGTATTCCAGCTTCTCCCAGCCCGTGTCGCCGACGAGCTTGTTCACACGGTTCGTGCTGGTGCCCGAAATACGGATGCCCGCGCCCGCGCCTTTGTTGGTGTTCAACACCGGCACGATGCTCGCGCCCTTCGCCATCGCCTCGAAGCGATAGTTACCCTGATTCAGCAACACGCTCGCGCGCCACGAAGCGGCGGTGTTCGTCGTCTTGTTCGTGGTCAGCACATGCAGCGTGCGCCGGCCTTCGATCATCACGCGGTCGCGGATGGCGTTGGCCGGATCAGCGGGGCGCAAGGTGATGCTCCAGTTCGTGACGCTGGCAATGCCGCTGGTGAACTGAAGCGGCTTCGGCTCCGGCTCGTTCAGGCGGCGCACAAAGTTCGCGTGCTGCGCCGTGATCAAATCACGAATGCGCTTCGCCTGGTTGTTGTAATCGTTCGTGTTGTCCATGTGCGGACGGATGAGCGCTGCGAGTTCGTGGACGCGATTGGTCAGCGCTTCGATCTGAAACACGTTGGTGAACATCTGACCGAAGCGTTCGAGGTAAAGTTTTTTGCCCTGCGGCGTTTCGATGAAGCGATTGGCGACCAGTCCATTGAAACGGTTCGGACGAGGAATCGGAAAGTGATGCGTCTCCCAAAACATCTGATCCATCCCGTGGGGCAGGAAGACCATCTTGCCGGTGCCCGGATCGTGATACACGCGGTAGTTGTTGCGGTTCATCACGTAGCCGTCCCAGTCCCACGTCATGATTTGCAGCGCGCAGTAGGTGGCGAAACGATCCACATCCAGCACCTTGTCCAGCGAGGCGAAACGCTCCGTGGGATCATTCACCTGCGCCGCCTTCGCCAATGCCTTCAAATCTGACCAGTCGCGCACGTCGTCCTCGCCGTCCTTGTCGCGTTCGAGTTGCTCCGTGATCTCGCGGAGGAAGCCGCCGTCATAGAAATTGCCGTTGGGGTTCTTGAAGTGCATGGCGAGGAAATCTTTCGTGAAACCCTCCTTCACCACGTAGAAGCCGCGCTTGCGTCCATTCAGTTCCAGCGTGGCATACGTGACGCGCGCGGCGGCGATGCCGGCCTGGCGATACAATTCGCCGCAAATGTTCTCGCAGAGATAGCTGCCGTCCTGGACCGAGTTGTTCAGGTGAATTTTTTTCAACCCGTGAAAGTGCTGGTCGGGGACAAACTTCTGGAAGTTCAGCGTGAGCGCCGGCTTGTCATTGATGTCGCGCCGGCTGCCGGCCGCGCCCTTCACATGCAGGCCCACGTCGCGATAAACGTTCGTGCCCTCCCAGACGTTGGCGCGCACGTCCTCGCGATCATTGCGGCGCAGGCGCGCCATTTCGTTGGAGGAAATCTGGATGCGGAGAGGAAGCACCGTCTGATTGTCGAAAATCTCCGCGCCGGGCAGGCGCTTCGGTGCGTAGCTCGCGGCGAATGCGGGGGCAGTCAGCAGCGAGAGCAGGAGGCACCATGCATGGACGGATCGGAAGATGGCTGCCCCGGTGCCGCAGAGGCGTCTCGCTCTGAGTCCAGCCGTGTGGATTCGTGGTTTCAATTTGCGTCCGTTCGTTTCGAGCCTGTGCAATGACGCCACAGCCGGGAATTCTTTCAAGGTATTTGCCGCGCGTTGACAGGTTGTAACACCCTTCCCAAACTCCCGCCACATTGGCCGCGCCCTCAAAATCAGATTTTACGTTCCTGCGTGAGGCGCTGCGCCTCGCCGCGCGCGGACGTGGCCGCACCTCACCCAATCCGATGGT
>JBBQYK010000005.1:0-36694 GCA_038208765.1 Verrucomicrobiota bacterium | reverse complement strand
TTTGCGGTCATGAAACGGACGGCTCCGGTTCCCTCAATCAAGGACGAGATGCTGGACATCGCGGCAGAATGCTTTGTGCCGGCGACGATTCATGCTCTGGCAAAAATGCGGCTTACGCCCAAGCTGGCCGCGCGCGTGGATCAACTCGCGGACAAGTCCAACGAAGGCGAACTGACACCTGGCGAACGGAGTGAGTATCGTTCCTACGTTGAGACGGCGGAACTGCTTTCCACTCTTCAACTTCGGGCTCGTCTCAAACTAGGGCTTCCCATTCCCGCCGAGTGAGGCATGAGCGCCGCTCTCCGTCGGGCCGTGCGCAAGCGAGCGCAATTCCGCTGTGAATACTGCCGGCTGCAGGATTTATTGCCACACTTGGTGCGTTTTCACCTGGAGCACATCAAGGCTCGTCGCCACGAAGGCCCCACTACGCTCATCAATTTGGCTTGGGCTTGCCCGCGTTGTAACGAGCGCAAAGGCACCAACCTTTCCGCCGTGGACCCGGATACCAATCGGACGACGCGCGTCTTCAATCCGCGCCGCGATGTCTGGTCGAAACATTTTGTATGGGACGGATTGCACATCCGGGGCGTGACCACCGTGGGGCGTGCCACTGCCTGGCTCTTGGAATTTAATTCTCAGGAGCGTCTGAAGCTCAGGCGGGAGTGGTCCAAGCTCGGGCTGTGGAAAGATGTCTGAAGAAAACCCACCATCTCTCCAACCATTTTCGCCATGCCCAAGTGGTTGAAACTCATCATCGGGATTGTGTTGCTGCCCGCGTGCCTCGGCGCAGCTTCGGCGTTGTCGCGCGTGGTCAGTGCGGCGGGGAACGCGCACACCTTCTGGATCGCGCTCATCGGCGGCGCGGCCTGCTGGCTCACGGTGTTTCTGCTGCTGCCCAAGCCGATGCTGGTCTATGTCTTCGGCCATGAGCTGACGCACGCGCTGTGGACATGGGCGTGTGGCGGGCGGGTGAAGAAGTTCAAGGCCAGCGCGAAGGGCGGGCATGTCGTCATCACCAAGTCGAATTTCCTCATCGCGCTCGCGCCGTATTTTTTCCCGCTCTACGCGGTGCTGGTCATTCTGGTGTTCGTGATCGGGAACCTGATCTGGCGCTGGGAAGGCTACGCGCCGTGGTTTCATTTCCTGCTCGGCGCGGCCTATGCCTTCCACGTCACGCTCACGTGGCACATTTTGCAGATGCAGCAGAGCGACATCACCGAGCAGGGCTGCTTGTTTTCAGCAGCGGTGATTTGGATCGGGAACGTGCTGGTGTTGCTGATCGGCATCCCGCTGCTCACGGCGCGCGTGAGCGTGTTAAACGCGCTGGCTTGGTGGTTGGATGGAACGGCGCGAGTGTTGCGTTGGTTGGCCCAGGTTTTTTAACCACGGAAGACACGGAAGACACGGAAGAGAAACTCAGGAAGCGGCCCGCATGAATTCCGTGTGTTCCGTGTGTTCCGTGGTTGAACTCACCGTTTGATGCGACGGCGGAGCAGGTTCAAAAAGTCCTTCGTGAACGGAACCCGCAAGGCGAACGTCGCGGCGAAATAAATCAACGACGCGGCCAGCATCGGTGCGAAGACCGCGCCCACTTTCAGCATGAAGGAACCGTGACCGAGCCGCTGTTCCCAGATCGCGCTGCCACCCCATCCAATCAACGCCGCCAGGCCACCGCACACCAACAACGCCAGAGCCGGCTTGCGCAACGCCTCCATGTCGAGCCGCGCAATTTTCTTCCGCAGCGCGAAGGCGAGGAGTGAGACGTTCATGAACGCGGTCGCCGTGTTGGCGAGGCCGAGTCCGGCTTCGCGCAGGAACCACACCATCGGCAGCGTGAGCAGCGCGTTCATCACGAGGCAGAAGACGGAAATCTTCATCGGCGTCTTGGTGTCGCCGAGCGCGTAGAACGCGCGGGCGAAGATGTTCACACCGGAGAACGCCAGCAGTCCGGGCGCGAGCGCGATGAGTCCGGTGGTGACGCGACGCGTGGCGGCCGCGTCGAACTGGCCCCGCTCGAAGAGCAGCCGGATGATCGGCTCGGCGAGCACGATCAAAATCACCGTCGCGAGCAGGTTGATGAAGAGGAGATAGCCCAGTCCATCGCGCAAGGTGGTGCGGAACTCGGGGAACTTCTTTTCCGCCGCCAGACCGGAGAGCGTGGGCAGCAGATACATGGCGAGCGAGATGCCGAAGACGCCTTGCGGCAGTTCCATAAGCCGCACCGCGTAGCCAAAGGCAGCAACGATTTCCGGCTCGATGGCAAAGGCGAACCCGCTCGCGAGCATGACGTTGATTTGAAAGGCCGCGACACCAATGGTCGCGGGCAGCATTTGTTTCACGACGCGGCGCACGGTGGGATCGCTCCACGGTTTGATCCAGCGGCAACTAAATCCCTCGCGCCAGAGCAGCGGCATTTGGAACAGCGCCTGCGCCGCGCCCGCCAGCAGCACCCCGATGGCGAGGCCGAAGACCTGTTCCTCCGGTTTCGTTCCGAGACGCGGCGCGAGGAAATACACCGAGGCGATCATTACCACGTTCAGCAACGCCGCGCCGAGCGCTGGGATGAAAAAGTGCCCGCGCGCGTTCAACATGCCCATGCACACCGCCGCGAGGCACACGAGCAGGAGATACGGGAACATCACTCGCAGCAGTTGCAGCATGAGCGCCGTGTCTTCCTCGAAACTGAAAACGCCCAGCGCGAACGAAAGGCCCAGCACGCCCGCGACCACGATGACCGACGCCGCAACGAGCAGCCCGGAGATGACGGCGTTGGCCGCGTGCCACATGGCTTCCTCGCCCTCGGTTTTTTCCTTCTGCTTGAAGATGGGGATGAAGGCGGCGGTGAGCGCCCCTTCGCCGAGCAGGCGGCGGAAGAGGTTGGGAATTTGAAACGCCAGGGCAAAGGCGCCCGCGACCCAGCTTGTGCCCATGAAATTCGCATACACGATCTCGCGCACCAGCCCGAGCACCCGGCTCAGCATGGTGGCGGCGGCGGTCGCGCCGGACGACTTCAGCATTTGCGACATGAACGCGCGCAGTGTTCCGAAGCGTGCAATGCGAGGCACGCTAAAAAATTTCCCAGCACCAACCGCCCGAGGCAACTCCGCCCGAGGGCATCAGACCATCCGGAGGCGCGCCCTGATTGCGTACTGATAGATCGGGACGTTGCGGAGGCTGGAAATCACGCCGGACGTTCGAACCAGGAGCGACTCAATGAGTCGCTTCACCAACCATCCCAGAGGGTTCAATCCACGAACATCAGTTCGTTCGAGAGCAGCAGCGCCTGTGCGTAGCGTTCCCACGGGGTGAGCGGCTTGAATTCCTTGCGCGGCCCGCTGAAATCCGTCTTCGCGCTCCACTTCTCCTCGCTCTTGCCCTCGCCGCTGCCGGCGTAACGAATGGTCGGTGCCCAGGTGAAAGAATCGGAATTCACGCTGGCCCGGCAGTCCACGACGAAATCAACGGTGTCACCGCGCTTCACTTCCACGCGCTCGACGTTGGTGGTCGCCTTCGTGTTGTGGCTCGTCCATTCGCCGAGCTTGCCGCTCGCGCTGCTCACGATACGCCCGCGCACGCCATCGCCGCTCTCGGTTGTCGAATGGACCAGTCGCCCGGTGATTTTGATCGCGCCGTCACGCGGCGCGCGCCAGCGGCGAATCGCCGCGTGCTGGAGGTCGTTGCCGGCGTGCCCGCCCTCGGCGTTCAGAATCACCCAGCCGGTTTTGGCGTCGGGCAAATCTTTCCCGCCCTGCCACGCCGCGCCGGTGTAGTGCGGCAGCGGTTTGAATTTCGTCACCCGCGCCGTCGTGTCATCGAATGCGCCGTAGCCGTATTGCCAGACCGTGGCTTCGGCCGTGGCGTTGTTCGTCACGAGTTTCTGCGTCGCAACGTATTGTTTGCCGAGTTGAATTTCCTCCGGCTCCGGCGCGCGCTGAAAGGCGGCGAGGTAAAGATTCTTGATGCGCTGCCCGTCATCGGTTGCCGACTTCACTTCGGGTCGTGCGAGAAACGCCTGCGCCTGCTGCACCACGAACGGGCTGTTCAACAGGAACAAAGCCTGTTGCGGCACGCTGGTGTAGAAACGGCCCGAACTGGTCGCATCCGGGCTGGCGAAGTCGAACGTGCGGAACAGACCGGGCAGATTCTGCCGCTCGATGTAGGCATACACCGAGCGCCGCGTGGCGTACGGCTCGGTCGTAATTTCCACCGCGTTGCCGCCCATCGCCGGGTCCAACTTGCCGGAGACTGTGAGCAGCGTGTCGCGCATCGCCTCGAAGTCGAGACGGTGCCGGTTCTGCCGCCACACGAAATCATTGGCCGGATCGATCTTTGCCATCGTGGCGTTCTCATCGCTGCTTTGCTGGTAGGCGGCGGAGAGCATCATGGTGCGGTGAAGTTTCTTGAGCGACCAGCCTTCGGCCATGAATTGCGTCGCCAGATGATCGAGCAGCTCAAGATTCGCCGGCAACTCCGCGCGCACGCCGAAATCGCTGGGCGTCCGTACCAGCGGCGCGCCGAAGTGATACGACCAGACGCGGCTCACCATCACGCGCGCGGTCAGCGGATTGTTGGTGCTCGCGATGGCGCGGGCGAACTCCAGACGTCCGCTGCCCTTCGTGAACGGCTCGCGTTTTCCGTCCGAGAGAATTTCGAGAAACTGCCTTGGCACTTTGGGGCCGGGATTGCCCGCGTTGCCGCGCACGAAGACGACCGGCTCGACGGGATTCGCCTTGTCCTTCAGCGCCATCGCGCGCGGCGGCGCGCCGGGATGCGTGGCGTCCAGTTCGTCAATCTTGCGCTTGAGCGCGCGCGTCTTCTGCTGCGCAGGCGTGTCAAAAAGGCGATACATCTCCTCGGTATCCATGCTGAACGGAGAGGCGTCCGCGTGAAGCACCTGACGCAGCGCCTCGCGATCCTTCTCGGCGAAGGCGGCGGGAGCGTTGGTCTTCGCCAGTTCACGCCACTGCTTGTCCGTGTCCTCAAACAACCTGTCGTAGCGATCCGCAACTTCCTTCAAAGACGCGGGCGCGGTTTTGAACAGCGCGGCGACGAGCCGGTTCAACTGGTTCGTGCCGCTGACACCAGCGGCGAACTTCTCCACGAGCGGCTGGGAGGCTGCCGCGAAATTGGTTTTCGGCAACGCGGCCAGCGCAGCCCAAGGTGCAAAGATCGGGTCAGAATTTTTCGCGAGCCGTTCGCTCCAGCGGGTCACGAGACGCGGAGCCAGTTTCCGTTCTCGGGCCAGCGCCTCCTTCTTCTCCTTGTCCAAACCCTTGCTGTCGGCGGACGCCAGCAGGAATTCACCGACTTGCGAACGCAGTTTCGCCAGGAGTTTCGCCTCTTCTTCGGCGCGATACTTCTTCGCTTCATCTTCGCGCTTCCCTTTCTCCGCGAGGTATTCGGGATATTGCTTGGGAAAGGATTTGTCGCCAAGCAGCGGCTTGTCGGCGGGTTCGTCGCTGCTCGCGAAGATGCCGTAGATCGAGTAGTAATCCTTCGTCGGAATCGGATCGAACTTGTGGTCGTGGCAGCGCGCGCACGCGACCGTCATGCCCATCAGCCCGCGCGACACCACGTCGATCCGGTCATCAATAATGTCCGGCTGGTTGTTCAGGAAGCGCCGGCCCAGCGTCAGGAAACCCATCGCGGCGAGCGGCCGTTTGTCGTCGCCGAGCGGCAGCAGGTCGGCGGCGATTTGCTGGGTGATGAACTGGTCGTAAGGCAAATCCTCGTTCAGCGCGCGAATGACGTAATCGCGATAGGTGTACGAATAAGGGTAACGCCGCTCCTCCTCGAAGACGTAGCCCTTTGTGTCCGCGTAGCGCGCGATGTCCAGCCAGTAGCGGCCCCAGCGCTCGCCATAATGTTTCGACGCGAGCAGACGATCCACCAGCTTCGCGTACGCATCCGGCGACTGGTCGGTGACGAACGCTTCGACTTCCGCGGCCGTCGGCGGCAGGCCCAGCAAATCAAACGTCGCGCGGCGAATCAGCGTTCGCTGGTCCGCGCGTGGCGACGGCTGAAGTTTTTTCGCCTCGAGTTTCGCGAGCACAAACTGATCGAGCGGTTGCTGAACCCACGCGCGGTTTTTCACGGGGGGCGGGGCAGGAGAACGCACCGGCTGATACGCCCAGTGGCGGCGTGCTTCGTCCGTGACGACGCTGGCGACGACCTTCGCACCGTTGGTGCGCGGATCGGGCGCGCCCATTTTCACCCACGCTTCGAGGTCGGCGATTTGTGCGGCGGAAAGCTTCTTGTCCTTCGGCGGCATCTGCAACTCCGCGTCGGTGTAACGAATCGCTTTGATGAGCAGGCTCATCTCCACATCACCAGGCACGATGGCGGGGCCGGTGTCGCCGCCTTTGAGCGTGGCTTCGCGGGTGTCGAGGAAGAGGCTGCCTTTGGATTTGTTCTCCGCCGTGCTGTGGCACTTGTAGCAATTCTCGATCAGCACCGGGCGAATCTTCTTCTCGAAAAACTCCACGCCTGCCGCGTCGTTGGCCGCCTGTGCGGCGACACTCGCGAGCGCCAACCCTGTGCTGATGAGAATTTGTTTCACGTTTAATCTGTTCCGTAGTGGCGCGGGCGTCTCGCCTGCGACCAGTCCGACGGGCGTCCCGCCGGTCGAACATCTTCTGTTTTTCACCGACAGCCGGGACGGCCCTCGGACTAGCGGCAGCCGGGACGGCTGCCCCACTATTTTTTCCCGTCTGCGCCGCCGCCCACCAATTTCAAAATCGCCTCCGCCGCGCGTCCGCTCGCGCCCGGTTCGCCCAGCGACGCTTTGATTTCACGAAGCTTCATTTTCACCGTAGTGCGACGCCCTGTGTCCGTCATCAATTCAAGCGCGCTCCGGCTGATATTGTCGGCGGTGGCGGCCGGTTGCAGGAATTCCGGGAACACCTCCTCATTCGCCAGCAGGTTCGGCATGGCCGCCCACTTCACGTGCACAATTCGACTGCCAATTTCCCACGTCAGCCACCCCGTCCGGTAGAACACCACCGACGGCACGCCAAAGAACCCGCACTCCAGCGTCACGGTGCCGCTCTTGGCGAGCGCGAGGTCGGCGCGGGCCAACGCGTCGGCGAGGTCGGACTGGACTTCGACATTCTCCGGCAGACCAATCTCGCGCGCCATCGGCACGAGCCGGTCGGCCAGCACCATGACGGCGCGAGCGCCCGGCTTGACCGTGCGAATGCGCCGCAGCGTGTCGCGCAAGATGGGCAGGTGCCGTTTCAATTCTCCCGGACGGCTGCCCGCCAGCAGCGCGATGAGCGGCGACTCGGAGTTGAACGGCTTGTCCTCCGCCGGAAGTTTTCCCGCGTAACGATCCACCATCGGATGCCCGACGAACTCGACGCGCAACTGCGGCACGCGCTGCGCGTACCACGCCGGCTCAAACGGAAAAATCACCAGCAACAGATCGATGTCCTCCGCCATCTTGTTCGCGCGACCGGGGCGCGAGGCCCAGACCTGCGGCGAGACGTATTGAACGATGCGGGGATTCCACTGCACCGCGCCGGACTGGCGAACACGCTCCTTCAGCGCGTGGGCAAAGCGCCGGTTGAAGCCCGCAAAATCCACGCACACGATCACGTCCGGCTGGCGTTCCACGGCGAGCGCGAGCAACTGCTGCAAACGCTTCTGGAATTTCCGCACCAGAAAAAGCGCCTGAAGTCCCCACACGCCATCGCGCGTGAAGTCGTCGATCAATTCCAGACCCGCCGCCTGCATCTGCGGCCCGCCCGCGCCGAAAAATTTCGCGTCACGGCCCGCACGCACGCGCAACGCCGCGATAAGTTCCGCGCCGAGCACGTCCCCGCTCGCGTCGCCCGCGACGAACATGAAGGTGAGCGGGTTCATGCTGAGTGGAGAAAAGTGGATCGCTTGCACTTCACAGGAAAAGCGGCGCTAAAGCGACCGCACTCCAAACGCTCCGCGAAGCACGAGGCGTGTGGTGCTGCGCGCCAGCGTATGGAGTGCGGTCGCTTTAGCGCCGCTTTCTCCGCATCCAGCATCCACGCGTTCATCATTTTCAGTGCACCGTCGCCTGCACCTGCCTCGTGATCTCCAGCGCCAGTTCCAGCGCGCGAATCGCCGCCGGCCCGTCCACGAGCGGTTGCTGGCGCGAGCGCACGCATTCGATGAAGTGTTTCAACTCCAGCTTGAGCGGCTCCTCCTTCGTGATCGATACGGCTTCGCGCACGATCTTCTTGCCGCCGAATTCGCTGACCACCGTTGCGCCCGTCGCACCGGCATCGGAAGACACGCGGCTGATGGAGCCGGTCTGCTCGCGGAAATCCAGCGACACATGCACCGGCTCGGGCGCGCTTTGATAGACGCGAATCTTCCGCACGCGCTCGGCACTCACGCGGCTGGCCGTGAGTAGCGCCACGCAGCCGTTGGCGAATTTCAGCCGCACGTTCGCGAGGTCTTCCGCCTGGCTCAACACCGCCGCGCCCACGGCGTCCACGCTCGTGACCGGCGACTTCACGAGCGACAACACAATGTCCAAGTCGTGAATCATCAGATCCAAGACCACGCCCACATCGGCACCGCGACCGGGGTGCGGCGAGAGCCGTTGCGCCTCGATGAAGCGCGGCTGCACGATGGCGGTGCGAAGATACGCGACCACGGGATTGAACTGTTCGATGTGGCCGACTTGGATGAGACAATTTTTACGCGTGGCGATTTCCACCAGTTCCCGCGCCCGCGCCACATCATCGGTGATGGGTTTCTCGATGAGCAAATCCTTGCCGAGTTCGAGCAACTGTTTGGCAACGGCGAAGTGCGTGGTGGTGGGCGTGACGATGCTCAAGGCATCACTATGCGCGGCGGCCTCCTCAATCGAACTGAAGGCGCGCGTCTTGTACTTGGCCGCGAAACTTTGCGCGCGCTCCGCGTGATGATCCAGCACGCCCGCGAACTCGACCGCGCCCGCCGCCGCCAGCTCGGCGTAAATGCGCGCATGATGCTGGCCGAGCGACCCGGTGCCGACGACCGCGACGCGGATGGGATTTGGATGGGTGAATGCCACGCCGCGAATGTTGCCACTGCGCAAGGCCAATTCCAAATCTCAAAACCCAAATCCCAAACAACCTTCAAATTCCAAACTTCAAAACGCGTTTTGAAATCAGAGAATGGTCAGTCAGTTTCAACGTCCGGGCAGCGAAGCCCGCTGGTCCGCACATCCTCTGCCGCTTGGAGCTTGGAATTTATTTGGGATTTGGACTTTGGGATTTGGAGCTTCGTCCCGTCCATCTTTCCCCTTTCCCCTTTCTCCCCCCGACTGTATTTCTGCGCGCCGTGGAAATCGCCAGCTACCTTTTGACCGCGCTCGCCGCATATCTGCTCGGCTCCATTCCCACAGGCTACCTCGTCGGTAAAAGTCGCGGCCTCGACATCCGCACCGTGGGCAGCGGCAACATCGGCGCGACCAATGTCCTCCGCATCCTCGGCAAACCGGCGGGAATTTTCGTGCTCCTCGTCGATGCGCTGAAAGGATTCGTCGCCTGCCGCTTCATCGGCCTCGCCGTCTATCGCCAGTTCGTCGGCCCGGTGGAGGCGGATTCCTCGCTGGAAGATTTTCTAAAAATCACCGGCGGGCTGTTCGCTATTCTCGGCCACAACTACACCTGCTTCCTCAAATTCAAAGGCGGCAAAGGCATCGCCACCTCGTCAGGCGTGGCGCTGGCGCTGCTGCCGGTGGCGCTCGGGATTTCCATCGCCCTCTGGTTGGTCGTGCTCGCGCTCACGCGCTACGTGTCGGTGGCGTCCATCGCGGCGGCGTTCATCCTGCCGTTCGCGGCGTGGTGGCCGGGCCGCAGTTCGCGCACCATGATTATTGTCGCCGCCATGATTGGGGCGCTGGCCATCTACAAACATCGCACCAACATGCAGCGTTTGATGAACGGAACGGAAAATCGAATTGGTAAAAAAAAGGAGGCGGCTTCGTGAAGGTCGCGGTGCTGGGCGCAGGCGCGTGGGGCACGGCGCTGGGCGTGGTCCTGAGCCGGAACAAGCATCAAGTCACGATCTGGTCGCGCGACGCGGCGGCGCTGGCCGTTCTGCAAAGCTCGCGGCGCAACGATCGTCACCTCCCCGATGTCGAGTTGCCCGCTGACTGGCGTTACGAGCCGGACCTCGCGCGCCTCGTGTCCGGCCAGGACGCGCTCATCGTGAGCGTGGCCTCCGTGGGCTTTCGCAGCGTGGCGGAGCGACTCGCCGGGACGAGCGCCATTTTGATCAGCATCACCAAGGGCATCGAGTTCGACACGGGGCTGACCATGAGCGGCGTGTTGCGCGCGTGCGCGCCGGGAGCGCCGGTGGCGGTGCTGTCCGGGCCGACCTTCGCGGCGGAAGTCGCGCGCGGCATGCCCACGGCCATCGTCGCCGCGAGCGACGATGACGACGCGGGGCAGCGCGTGCAGGAACTGTTTCATCAGCCGCGCTTCCGCGTGTATCGCAGCCAGGACACGCTGGGCGTGGAACTGGGCGGCGCGCTCAAGAACATCATCGCCATCGCGGCGGGCGTGTGCGACGGGCTGGGCTTCGGCGACAACTCGAAGGCCGCGCTCATCACGCGCGGCGTGGCGGAAGTGCGTCGTCTCGGCGTGGCGTGCGGCGCGAAGCCCGAGACATTCGCGGGACTAAGCGGCCTCGGTGATTTGATGGCCACGTGTTTTTCCCGCCAGAGCCGGAACCGGGAATTCGGCGAGCGCGCCGGGCGCGGCGAAGCTGTGGCCACGCTCACGCAGCCCGGCACCAAGCTGGCCGAGGGCGTGCCGACCTGCCGCGCGGCTTATCGTCGGGCGCGCGAGTTGAAAGTCGAGACGCCGATCATCGACGAAGCTCACGCCCTGCTCTACGAGGGCAAGGACGCACGCCGCGCCCTGCAAGATTTGCTGAGTCGCGACACGAAGGCGGAGGATTGAGGGAGTGAAGGACGGGGCTGAGGCCTGGAAGGCCGATCAGAAATTAGCCGGTGGCGTGAGCCACCGGAAAAGTCGGAAGTGAATCAGCCCTGAAAGGGCGGAACGGGATCTGCCTCATTCGTCCATTCCAGTTTCGCCCCTGCCGGGGCTTGTCTGGTTCGAACAAGTTGTCCGGTGGCTTACGCCACCGGCTAATTTCTGACCGGCCCTCCGGGCCTTCACCCCCGCCGCCTTCCGAGCGACCACTCGCCATTCGTCATTTTACCCTTCCGTCCCGGATTCGTTCTTGAAGAAACCTTCCTGCCTCACGTTTAGTCTCTGCTTCAAGCATGGCAATGAGTTCTCGCAAAACCCTCTGGCTGATCGTGGCCGTGTTGGTGCTGATCCTCGGGCAGGTCGCCGTGCTCGGCTTCATCGTCTCGCGATTCGTCTCGGGCCGCGTGGCGGCGCAGCACGCGCAGGTCCGCGCGGTGCAGCAGCGCGAGATGCCGCAACGCAACGCGCAGAATTTTCCCGCGCCGATGGCCCGTCCCGTCCCGGCGCAGAACCGCAAGAACGTCAGCACCAATTTCAAACCGCAGCCCAAGGTGAAGCCCACCGGGCCGCGCGCCGAGCCGCCGCAGTTCTCCCGCGCGGGCGGACTGTTCACGAACGAGGTCGCGGTGGAATTGAAATCGAAGTCGGAGCAGTCGGTCATCCGCTACACGCTGGATGGCTCGGACCCGCTCGAGAAATCGCCGGCGTATTCTGCGCCCATTCCCATTCGCAACACCGCGCTGCTGCGCGCCGCGTGTTTCGCGCCGGGACTCGCGCCCAGCATGAGCGTGTCGCACACCTTCACCGCCGTGGAGGCGGACATGGCCGGGTTCACTTCGGATTTGCCCATCGTCGTCATCAACGCGCATCAGCAGTCCATCGGGACCGTGAAGTACGCGCCGACCTCGATGCGCTTCATCCCCACCGCGAACGGGCGCGCGTCGCTCCTCGGCGCGGCGGACTTTGATGGCCGCGCGGATTTGAAACGGCGCGGCTACTCGTCGCTGCGATTTCCCAAAATGTCGTTCACGTTCAAAATGCGCGACGACGACGGCGACAAGGAGAAGGCGTCGATCTTCGGCCTGCCGTCCGATTCCGACTGGGTGCTCTACGCGCCCTACGCGGACAAGACGCTGCTGCGCGACGTGCTCGGCTACGAATTGAGCAACCAGATGGGCCGCTACGCGCCGCGCACGCGCTTCGTGGAATTATTCCTCCGCCGCTCCTCGGGGCCGCTGAGTTACCGCATGGATTATCAGGGCGTGTATGTCCTCGTGGAAAAAATCAAACGCGGCAAGGAGCGGGTCAACATCGAGAAGCTCGGCACCAATGATCTAACGGAGCCGAACATCACGGGCGGCTACATGCTCAAGCGCGACCATGGCTCGTCCGGCGGCGGACGCGGCGGCGGCGCACCGCGTCAGTCGAATGACGGCGTGGGCTTCGTCACCCCGCGAGGGCTGCACTTGTTCCACGTCGAGCCGGACGAAAACGAAATGCCCGCCGCCCAGCGCCAGTGGATTGCGCGGCACTTCGCCGAGTTCGAGCGCGCGTTGCACGGCCCGAAGTTCGCCGACCCGGCCGTGGGCTACGCCAAGTATCTCGACGTGGATGCGTTCATCGATCTGTTCTGGCACGCCGAGCTGACCAAGAACGTCGATGCCTTCCGCTACAGCGCCTTCGTCCATAAACCGCGCGGCGGAAAAATCACCGTCGGCCCGGCGTGGGACTGGAACCTGAGCTTCGGCAACGCGGACTACTACGACGGCTACGAGACGGGCGGCTGGTATTACGAGAATCTGCGCGACACAGAAATCTCCTGGATTTACCGGCTGCGCCAGGACCCGGAGTTCATGCAGCGCGCGAACGACCGCTGGGCGGAACTCCGGCGCGGCCCCTTCGCCACGGACAAGATGATGACGCGCGTCGATGCCCTGCGCGCGCAGTTGCAGGAGTCGCAGGTGAGAAATTTCCGCAAGTGGTCGATCCTGGGCCGGGAGATTCGGCCGAACTATTACGTGGGTGAAACCTTCGACGCGGAAGTGAACTGGATGAAAGTCTGGCTCAAGGAGCGCGCCGCGTGGCTCGACAAGCAGCAGCCGGTCGCGCCGAAGATTTCCCAGAAGACCGACACGGGCATCACGCTCACGGCCAGCTCGGGAGACATTTATTACACGCTCGACGGCAGCGATCCCCGCGCGCCGGGCGGCACGGTTTCCAAGAGCGCCCAGAAGTACACCGGCCCCATCGCCATCAAGGGCGAGACCAAGCTGACCGCGCGCGTCACGCGCCGCGACAGTTGGAGCGCGCCGACCAAGGCGGAGTTCCCGGTGCGGAACTGACTGCGGAGCGCGGACCGCCGAGTCCGCGTGTTCAATCACGGACGAGCCGCAGCTCATTGCCGCTTACACTTGCACGCCGCTCGTGCAGTTCCCGCTCCCCGACTTGAAGCCCGGCGCGAAAGTGAAAGGCAAGACCATCGCCGAACTCGGAAACCGCAACCGCCCCCTCGACATGATTGTGTACAACAAGGACGGCAAAGACTTCCTCCTCCTCGCCGACAGCAGCCGCGGCATCATGAAGATCGGCACCGACGTCATCGAGAAAGCCGAGAGCATCACCACCCGCGTCGAGGACAAGAAGGGCCTCGCCTACGAAACCATCGCGACCTGGAAAGACGTGACCCAACTCGACCGCTACGACGACAAGAACGCCCTCGTCCTCCGCAAAGGCGAAGCCGGCGCGCTCACCCTCGAATCCCTGCCGCTGCCCTGACGGGGAAAAAGCTGAAAGACTGAAACGCTGAAAAGCTGAAAGGAGCGCCGGGCTTCTTTCAGCTTTTTTGTTTTACGTCCCCACGCCGTGTCCAGTGACTTCGAGAATCCCAACGGGATTCCATCACCAAAGCCCAGGGTTGCGAATCCGCGAGCTACCCTGGGTGA
This sequence comes from Verrucomicrobiota bacterium, assembly GCA_038208765.1. GTDB lineage: Bacteria > Verrucomicrobiota > Verrucomicrobiia > Limisphaerales > SIBH01 > JANNGC01. The sequence continues at coordinate 22,782 of JBBQYK010000005.1, read as the reverse complement.
CGGTCGGTAAATGATTCTTCAACCCTGAAGGGGTTGCATCGTTTCCATTCGCACCGTGTGGTCTGACGATGAGTCAACCCCTTCAGGGTTGGGGAAAGGTGTGGGACGCGGACCCAGGGTAGGTGCGCGGCGCACCAACCCTGGGCTTGGGTGAGGCAATCCCGTTGGGATTGGGGACAGCGTGCCGGGGTGAGGTGTGAGCAAGTTCCGCAACGCCTCTCCCATTCCAGTGCGGCGCGGTGCGGACCCCGCGCCCGACCATGCCGTCGGCAACCCGCTGGCCTTCTCAACCCCAAAGGGGTTGCCGCACCCAAGCCCAGGGTTGCGACGCAGGCGCTACCCTGGGTTGGCGAGCCGAAAAATTTGTTCAACCCTGAAAGGGTTGCATCGTTTCCATTCGCACGGCGTGGTGTGACGGGGAGGCAACCCTTTCAGGGTTGGGGAAAGGTGTGGGACGTGGACCCAGGGTAGGTGCGCGGCGCACCAACCCTGGGCTTGGGTGAGGCAATCCCGTTGGGATTGGGGACAGCGCGCCGGAGTGAGTTGTGAGCAAGTTCCGCAACGCCTCTCCGATTCCAGTGCGGCGCGGTGAGGACCCCACGCCCGAACCGCCACCGGTCCTGCTCACGAACCCAGTGCCGAGGCCCGCGCCCGCCGCGGGTGCGGTGTTTTGCTTTGACGGATTCCGCCCCCGCTGATGCAATCACGCTAGGTGCTCCACAACGCATGACTCTGGCGCAGGGTGAAGAGATGTTCGGCGCGCCAGTCGCCGCACAGACTTTTGCTGGCCTGCGCTCCCAAGTGTTCCCGCGTGAAGGTTCGTTTTCCTTTTTTTGCGTGCACGGCTTACCTGGAGCGGGCAGGCGCCAAAACACCCTTGGCTTCGGTGGCCGCTAGGGTTGTCCCATGCCGGTGACACTGCCACTCAATGAGATGACCGTTGCAGAGAAGCTCCAACTCATGGAGACGCTGTGGAAAGACTTGAGCCGCAATGCCGACGCTCTCGAATCGCCCGCGTGGCATGGTGAAGTTTTGGAGGAGCGTGAGCGGCGGATTGCTTCGGGAGAAGCGCGTTTCTCCGACTGGGAGCAGGCCAAGGCCGACATCCGCAAGCGGGTGTCATGAGGATTGAGGTTCTCGATGACGCCAAGGATGATCTGGTGGACGGGCCGCGCGGCCCACACACGCTGTTCGTGCCGAAGACCATCGAAGACCTCGCGGGCAACAATATCGGCAAGGCCTTCGAGGTGGACTTGTTCGAGGGCGTGGAGCGGCGGTTCACGAATGCCACGGTGCGCCTGCCGTTCGAGGTTCGGTGAGAAAATTCAAACCTCAAATCCCAAAATCCAAACAAGCTCCAAACTTCAAACTCCAACCCGAATTGCGCTCCTTGGAGTTTGAAGTTTGGGATTTGGATTTTGTTTGGAGTTTGGGATTTGGAATTTGGAATTTTCCCCGTTCCTTGCCCGCGCCCGCTCCGTCCCTTAATCATCCCGCCGTGTCGCTCGAAAATTTTTCCGATGCCGCGCTCGTGCTCGTGGGCCACGGCTCGACCTTGAATGCCGATTCCGCCGCGCCCACGCATCAGCACGCGGATGAGTTGCGCCGGCGCGGCTTGTTCGCCCAGGTGTTGGAATGTTTCTGGAAGAACGAGCCGTCCATCAGCGGCGTGCTGCGCGGGGTATTTGCGCCGCGCGCGTTCATCGTGCCGCTGTTCATCAGCGAAGGGTATTTCACCGAGGAGGTCATTCCGCGCGAACTGGGGTTTGAAGTCCCAAGTCCAAGGTCCAAGGTCCAAAGTTTTCCCCGCGTGCAGCAGCGCGGCACGCAAACGCTCCACTACTGCGGCCCCGTGGGTACGCACGACAGCATGACGGCGGTGCTCGTCGCCCGCGCGCGTGAGGTGGTGGCGAAATTCCCCGCCGGCCAGCCCGCCGCGCCTGCGGACACCGCGCTCTTCATCGCCGGCCACGGCACGGGCAACAACGAGAACTCACGCAAGGCCATTGAGCGGCAGGTGGAATTGATCCGCGCGCAGGGCGACTACGCGGAAGTTCACGCCTCGTTCATGGAAGAAGAACCGCGCATCGGCGACTGCTATCAAATCGCGCAGACGCCGAACATCGTGATGGTGCCATTCTTCATCAGCGACGGCCTGCATTCATACGAGGACATTCCGGTGATGCTCGGCGAAAGCGCCGACGTGGTGCAGGCGCGCTTCCGGGGCGGAGAACCGACGTGGAACAATCCCACGGAGAAGAACGGCAAGCGCGTGTGGTACGCCACGAGCATCGGCAACGAGCCGCACCTCGCCGAGGTGATTCTGGAGCGCGTGCGGGAAGCGGCGCGCGCGTTGCAGGAAGCACCCAGTGCTCGTTAGCCTGATCCCATGAAGCTCGCGCCCCTTTCCTCCCTGCTCCTGGCGGCGTGGCTCCTCGTCGCGGGAATTTCCTGCGCGCCGCCCGGCGGCCCCCGCACCACCAACGCCCCGCCCTACACCACCGTCACCAATCCACCGCCGCCGCAACCCGGCGCGTTCCTCGTTCCCTTGCTCCAGGGCGACGCGCTGCTGCAGCAGACCAACACCCTCGAACGCCTCCGCCATCTCCCCCGGCAGGAGCGCTTCGAGCCGCGCGTGTTCCGTGAGCCGCCACCTTCCACCGCCGCCCTGCGCTACCTGCTCTACAAGCCCGTCACCTCCAACACCGCCCCGCTCCCGCTCGTGCTCTCGCTGCATGGCGGCGGCCCCGCGCGACAGTTCGAGCACCTCGTCGAACCTTACGCGCCCGGCTTCGCTTACGGACTCGGCCGCCTCACCGCGCCCGAGACGCAGCGGGCGCATCCCAGCTACGTCGTCGCGCCGTGGAGCGATAACAGCAACTGGGACGAGGGCCGCCTCCGCGTCGTGCTTGCCCTGCTCGACGCCTTGCAAACGGAACTCGGCTACGACACCAACCGCCTTTACGTCACCGGCCAGTCCATGGGCGGCTTCGGCACCTGGCACATCCTCGCCCGCGCGCCGGGACGCTTCGCCGCCGCCATTCCCATCTGCGGCGGCGGCGCACCTACCACCGCCCCGCTCCTCACGCGCCTGCCCATCTGGGCCTTCCACGGCCGCGCCGATCAAAGCGTGCCCGTGACTTACTCGCGGGACATGATTCACGCCCTGCACCGCGCCGGCGGGAAACCGATCTACTGGGAATACCTGGACGCCACCCACGCCGGCACCGCCGAGCGCGCCTACTGCGAACCGGACTTAATGGACTGGCTGTTCGCGCAGCGGCGGTAAAGAGGCAGGGGTAGCGACGGGAACTTGGAACTCGGGAACGAGAAGGCACCAAACGTTCGCTGTGGCCCTTCATGATCCGCGTCTTTCCATTCACAGGGAGATGATGAGTATCCCGCTCATTGCGGATCAACGGCTCCCTCCTCCGCTGCGTGGTTGACGGAAAACTTTTTTCCGTAATTCTCCGCCGATGCACGTCTGTTCCCCGATGAATCGTCTTTTGCTTTTGGCTGCGGCGGTGTCGCTGGCCGTTACGACCGGTTTGCGCGCTGCGGAAGCGGAACGCCCTGCCTTCCTGCGCGCGCCGTATTTGCAATTCTCCACCACCAACTCGATCTACGTCGTGTGGCGCACGGCGGGGACGATCCAGCCGGTGGTGAAGTACGGCAAATCGCTGAACCGGCTCACGGGCGAACTCTCGGACATCAGCGACCGGTCCGGCAGCGGCATCTTGGTGCGGGCGATGCTCGGCGACAAAAAGGACGCGCTGCCCAGCCGCTTCCAGAGGTATCGCACCGAGGAAAATTTGCATCTGCGCAAGCTGCACTCCGCGCCGCTCGGCACCTTCCAATACGAGGCGCGGCTGCAAGGTCTCACGCCCGCCACGAAATATTATTACGCAGTGTACGACGGCAACAAACGCCTGACGCCCGTGGATGAAAGCTACTCCTTCACCACCCCGCCGATGATCGGCACGAAACAGCCGGTGCGGTTCTGGGCGCTGGGCGACGGCGGCACGGGACGGCAGGATCAGATGGATGTTTATCGCGCGATGGTGGATTTCACCGCGCGCGAGAAACGTCCGCTCGATTTCTGGCTGCACCTGGGCGACATGGCCTACGGCACCGGGCGCGACATGGAATTTCAAAGCCGCTTCTTCGAGTCGTACGAAGGCGCGCTGCGCAGTTCCGTCTGCTGGCCCACGATGGGCAATCACGAGGGCGCGACTTCGAAGGGCACCACCGGCGTGGGTCCGTATTACGACGCGTATGTGGTGCCGCGTTACGCCGAGGCGGGCGGGCTGGCGTCCGGCACGGAAGCTTACTTCTCGTTCAACTGGGCGAACATTCATTTCATCTGCCTGGACTCGCACGACCTCGATCGCAAGCCCGGCGGCGCGATGGCCAAGTGGTTGAAGGCGGATTTGGAAAAGGCCAAGGCGGACTGGATCATCGCCTTCTGGCATCACCCGCCCTACACGAAAGGCTCGCACGACGCCGACAAAGAGAAGGACTTGCAGGAAATGCGCCGGCACATCCTGCCCATTGCGGAAGCGGGCGGCGTGGACCTCGTGCTGACGGGCCACTCGCACATTTACGAACGCTCGATGCTGATCGACGGCTCGTACAACGAGACCAACCAGGCGGCGGACAACTTCGTGCTCGATGACGGCGACGGCGATCCGAACGGCGACGGCGCGTATCGCAAGAGCGAGGGCATTCACCCGCATCAGGGCACGGTGCAGATCGTCGCGGGCCACGCCGGGCAAAGCCTCGGTCGCAAGGGCACAGTACCGCTGATGAAGAAGACGATCATGGAATTCGGCTCGGTGATGGTGGACGTGGACGGTGACACGCTGACGGGCAAGATGGTCAACAAGTCCGGCAAGGTGCGCGACGTGTTCAGCATGGTGAAGCGCGGCAAAGTCGAGCCGGTGCGCATCGCGCTGCCGTGGCAGCCGGAGGAATACAAGAAGCCGACGAACACCTCGTCGCATGCGGAGACGAAGATCGCGAATTCCCCGCCGGTGGATTACAAGGTGTTGATTCCCAAGTTCGCCGAATGGCAGTACCTCGCCGGCGAAGACCCGCAGGGTGCGAACTGGACGCGCAAGGATTTCGACGCCGCGAAGTGGAAGCAGGGCGCGGCGGGCTTCGGTTTCGGCGACGCCACCTTCCGCACGGAAGTGCCGCGCGAAGGCGGCGGGCGGCCCTCGTCCATTTATCTGCGGCGCGAGTTCAACATCGAGCAGACGGATCGCATCACGGAGATGGGTTTGATCGTGGACTATCGCGACGGCTTCATCGCCTACATCAACGGCCGCGAAGTGGCGCGCGTGAACGTGGGCCGCAGCGCCGGGCGCAACGTGCAGAAGCTCAAGGCCCGCGAGGGCACCGGCACTACTTACATCTCGCTCAAGGACGCGCACAAGCAGGTGAAGGAGGGAGTCAATGTGCTCGCCATCGAGGCGCATTCGCCGGCCGAGGCGCTGGACATGTTCATCGACCCGTATCTGATCCTGGAAGATTGAGGCGCTTATGAAACAGAAAGCAGAAAGCAAAAAGCAGAAAGCAGAAGCGCGACTTCGCCTGCCCTTCGTCATTCGTCATTCGTCATTCGTCATTGCGCTGGCGGGCCTGTTCCTCGCCGCGCCGTTCAACGCGCGCGCCCACGACGGCCCGGAGCACGACATCGAGGAACTGACCGAACGCATCAAAGTGGAAGGCGAATCCGCCGACCTATTGTTGCAGCGCGCCATCGAGTACAACGTGATTCGCAAATCCTCGGAGGCGATCAAGGACTTGGAACGCGCGCTGCACTATGAGCCGCAGTCCGCCCTCATCCTGCGCGAGCTCGCGAGGGCCTATCTCGCCACGGGCAAGACCAACGAGGCCTCCGACACCGTCAAGCGCGCCATCAAGCACGCCGAACCCGGTGCCGAACTCGGCTCCGCGCACATGATCCAGAGCGACATCCGCCGCGCGCGCAAGGATTACGGCCCGGCGCTCGACGCCGCCAACCTCGCGATCAAGGAACACGCCGACAGCGTCGAGTGGTATCTCACGCGCAGCCAGTTGCAACAGCAGCTCGGACTGAAGAAGGAACGCATCGCCGGCCTGGACGCCGGCGTGAAGGCCACCGGCAGCGGCCTGCTGGAAACGGAATGGCTCGACGCGCTCATTGACGGCGGCAAGGCCGACGTGGCCCTGGCGCGCATTCAAACCGAACTGGAGGACGCGCGCCTCAAAAGCACCTGGCTCCTGCGCCGCGCCAAAGTCCGCCTCGCGCAGAACAAAAAAGAAGCCGCCAAGGCCGACCTCGAAGCCGCCTTGAAAGAAATGAACGACCGCCTCGGCCGCAGCACGCCCGACCCGTTGATGCTGATGGACCGCGGCCAGGTTCAGGAGCTCCTCGGCAACAAGGAGGAGGCCAAAAAAGATTACGAAGCGGCGGAGAAGAAAGGCGTGGCCGACGAATGGCTCCGCGAGCGCATCAAGGTCCTCAAAGACGACGACAAGAAAAAAGAGGACGACAAGAAAAAGGCCGATGCGAAGAAGGATCCCTCCAAACAGAAGGAGAGCGAAGACAAGTCCGGCGACGACCTCAAGACCGACGACAAAAAAGACGACGACAAGGCGGACGACGAAAAGTAACAGCGGTTGAAGTTCCTTCAGCCTACCGGTTCCGCTTCTGAAAATCCGCGTAGGCCAGCGCGATGCCCTGTTCCAAATTCACTTCCGGCTTCCAGCCCAGCGCGAGCAAGCGTGACGAGTCCATCCACTTGCGCGGCGTGCCGTCCGGCTTCGTACGGTCCCAGATGATTTCGCCCCCGAAGCCCGTGATGCGTTTCACCGTCTCGGCCAGTTCGCGAATCGTCACGTCACTGCCGAAGCCCACGTTGATGAACTGCTCCTCGTCATAATTCTCCATCAGGAACACGCACGCGCGGCCCAGGTCGTCCGCGTAAAGAAATTCGCGGCGCGGCTCGCCGCTCCCCCAGCACACGACTTCCTTCGCGCCGCCGGCCTTGGCCTCGTGAAATTTCCGGATTAGCGCGGGCAGCACATGCGAGTTCTGCAAATCGTAATAGTCGTTCGGCCCGTACATGTTCGTGGGCATGGCGCTGATGAAATTGCAGCCGTACTGCCGGCGATAGGCCTGGCACATTTTCACGCCGGCAATTTTCGCGATGGCGTACCACTCGTTCGTCGGCTCCAGCGGGCCGCTGAGCAAATACTCCTCCTTCAACGGCTGGGGCGCGTGCTTGGGGTAAATGCACGAACTGCCGAGAAAGAGCAGCTTCGTCACGCCCGCCTCGTGCGCGCCGTGAATCAGGTGGTTCTGCACCGAGAGATTGTCGTGGAGGAACTCCGCAGGAAAATTGTTGTTCGCGAGAATGCCGCCCACGCGCGCCGCCGCCACGAAGACAAACTCCGGTTTCGCCTCCGCGTAAAACTTTCGCACCGCCGCCGCGTCGAGCAGTTCCAACTCGGCGTGCGTGCGCCCGATCAGGTTGGTGAAACCCTGCCGCTCCAGTTCCCGCCAGATGGCGCTGCCCACGAGACCGCGATGGCCGGCCACGTAGATGCGCGCGTTTTTCTGCATCATCATGCGCGCGGACTATCCCGGAAGCCGCCCGCGCCTGCCAACTGCAAAGCCACAGACATCGCAGATGGAATGGAATTCCGAACTGACGCACCCAATCGTCGCGCGATTCGGGCCTTCATTCGTCTGCCCAAATTCGTCTGCCTGTTTTCATTTCGACCGTGCGCTGGCAGACGAATGAGGGCAGACGAATTGGGAAAAGGCCGGCCATTGCGCCAGACCAGGCGCGCGCTCCTCTTCGCCACATTCCATCTCGCCCGTTCGGGGTTTAGATTTGAAGTCGCCCGTCCTCCAATGCTTTGCTCTGCCCATGCCACGCAAGCTCAGTTCCATCGCGCCCGACTGGTGGGATTACACCACGCTCGAAAACGATCTCATCACCGACGCCGCGCGCCTGACACCGAAGGCGATGTTGAAGTTATCACGACCAGGATTCCGCGTGGTGTTCTACGACACGCTCGAGGAATTTTATCTCGCCGAAGCGCTCGAATACATCAGCGCCTGGCGGCAATCCACGGCGGACAATCCGGTCGGCATCTGTGGGCCGATTGGCCCGACTGAACAACTGCCGCTGGTCGCGCGACTCGTGAACGAACTCGGTCTGTCGCTCAAGCACTCTCACTTCTGGGGCATGGACGAGTGGCTCGTGAATGGGAAGGAAATGTCGCCCGCGCATCCGTTGTCCTTCGAGAAGGCGGATCGCGAGATGTGCTTCGACCGCATCCGCCGTGAATTGAAAATGCCGGACGCGCATCTGCATTTCCCGAAAGCCGACACGCGCGCCTACTGCCACAGTTGGAACTCCGGCGTGCGCTGCGCCGTCATGCAGGGCGGCCAGGGCGACATCAAGCACTGGGCCTTCAACGATCCGCCGCAGCGCGCGGGCAAATTCAAAAACACGCCACCTTCACCCGCCGAGTATCGCAAGCTGACGACGCGTGCGGTGGAGTTGCATCCCATCACCATTGCGCAAAACGCGCGCACCAGCGGCGGCGGCAACATCACGCTCGTGCCCACGCAGGCGCTCACCGTCGGCCCGGTCGAGACGTGGCAGGCCGAGAAAGTTTCCATCTGGCACGCCGGGAAACACGACAACCCGTTCGGACAGCGCCTGACCACGCTGATGATTTCCAAACACCTCGCCGACAGCGCGGTGCCCATGTCGCTGCTCGCGGATCATCCGAACGTGCAGTTTAATTTCTATCGTGGTGGCATCGGGACTTGCGACGTGGAGATGCACTGAAACTACTTTTCATGCGCGCCGCCCAACTCATCGCCCACGGTTCACCGGGGAAGTTTGAAATCCGCGACCTGCCCACGCCGCAACCCCAGCCCGGCGAGGTGCTGATTGATGTCCGCGCCTGCGGTCTGAACCACCTCGATCTCTGGCTGGAGGAAGCGGGCCTGCCCATTGCCGTGAAGTTGCCGCGCACACCCGGCGGCGAAGTGGCGGGTGTGATCTCCGCCTGTGCCCCCGGCGTCCCGCCGGGTGGGGACTCGGACGAATCAAGAGCTAACGTAGTCAGTGCGGTTCCACCCGGCGGGACGCCGGGGGCACAGGAGTGGCGCGTCGGCGACCGCGTGGCGGTGCAGTCGAATTTCTTCTGCGGCAAGTGCGAGTTCTGTTTGCTCGGCGAGGAATCGCAGTGCCGCGAGAATCAGTTGCTCGGCGTGGAACGCGATGGCGGCTTCGCGGAAAAAATGATCGCGCCCACGTCCTCGCTCGTGCGCCTGCCGGACTCCGTGTCGTTTGAAACTTCCGCCGCGCTCACCCTCGCCGGCAGCACCGCCATGCACATGCTCGCCGCACGCACGCAGGTAAAACGCGGCGACTGGGTGCTCGCCATCGGCGGTGCGAGCGGCGTCGGCTCGGCGGCGATTCAGATTGCGCGCGAGTTCGGCGCGCGCGTCATCGCCACGGCGTCGAGCGCGGAGAAAGCAAAGTTGTCGCAGGAACTAGGCGCGGAGTTTGTCGTCGATTCCACCAGCGCGAAATGGCCTGCCGAAGTGCGCCGCCTCACCAACAAGCGCGGCGTGGACATTGTCGTGGAACACGTCGGCGGCGACGTGTTGCTCAAATGTTTCGACTGCCTCGCGCGCAACGGAACCATCGTGACCTGCGGCGCGACGGCGGGGCGGGAAGTAACGTTGAACCTCTGGCCGCTCTTCGTGAAACAGCAGCGCCTCATCGGCAGCTACGGCCGCAACCGCGCCGACATGCGCGCGACGCTGGACTGGGCGGCGGCGGGAAAATTGCGCGCGGTGATTCACTCCGTGCTGCCACTGGAGCGGACGGCGGAGGCGTTCGCGCTGCTGCGCGCGCGGAAGGTTTTGGGGAAGATAGTAATCAGTAATCGGTGACTCAGTGTTCAGTGTTTGGAGCGCCGGCTTCCAGCACGGCGCGTTGGAAGCAGCTAGACACCAACGCGCCGTGCTGGAAGCCGGCGCTCCGCTGATTACTGTTTCACTGTCTCCCTGATTACTGATTACCCTTCGCCCCATGAAAGTTGGCAAACTCCTCCACACGCGCTACCGGCTGGACGACCTCGAACGGTCGGTGAAATTCTACACGCAAGTCCTCGGCCTCGAAGAAGTGCGCCGGCACAAATCGCCGCGCGGTTCAGAACTCGTTTTCCTGCAAGCGTCCGGCAGCGAGGAGTTGATCGAACTGTGCAGCTTTCCCTCCAGCGGCCCGGTCGTTGTTCAGCCCGATCTCACGCATCTCGCGTTTGAAGTCACGAGCCTCGAAGAATTTGGAAAACATCTCGTCGCGCACGGGCTGAAATACTCGGACGGCCCGACCTACAAGGAAGACGGCGGCGGGTTCGCGTTCATTGACGCGCCGGAAGGCTACGAGATCGAACTCATCCAGCGCGGGCCGAGGCCGGGCACGGGCGGTTATTGAAATTCCATGTGCCCCCGGCGTCCCGCCTGGTTGGGGCTGATTGACGACGCAAGCTGCTCGACGAGGGAGTGGCGTATGGGTTTGCGGACACCAACCCGGCGGGACGCCGGGGGCACACGCTACGAGACGCGCAGCCACACGGTCTTCAGATACGCCGGTTCGTCGCGCGTGATGGGGAAATCCGGCGGCTGCGGCACGTAATGTTGCCGGAGAATTTTTCTGCGCGACTTCGTCACCGCCACGCTGATGGCTTCGAGAAATTCCTCCGGCTCCAGCTTCGCCGCGTTCGTCGAGGCGAGAACCACACCGTTCGATTTTAGCAACGTCAGCGTGGCTTCGACGAGTCTTCCGTAATCCTTCTCCGCCCGCCAGACGCCGCTTTCCTTCGACTGCGAAAACGTGGGCGGGTCGAGAATGATGGCGTCGAACGCGCGCCCCTTCTTCGCCAGCCGCCGCATCCAGTCGAAGGTGTCGCCGTAGATGAAGTCGTGCTGTGCGGGATCGAGATCGTTCAGTGCGAAGTTGCGCTTGCCCCACTCAAGATATTTTTTCGAGAGGTCGAGGCTGGTCACGCGCGCGCCCGCACGCGCCGCCGCGACGGAGAAGCCGCAGGTGTAGGCGAAGGTGTTGAGGACTTCGACTTGGAGCGCCGGCTTCCAGCACGGCTCGGTGGAAGCATCGGCTGATACCAACGCGCCGTGCTGGAAGCCGGCGCTCCACCCGCCGAACTCTGCCGCGACGTGATTCACCAACAGGCGGCGGCGGTTGTCGCGCTGATCGAGAAACAGGCCGACCGAGTAGCCCTCGGTGAAACTCATTTCAAAGTTCAGTCCATTTTCGCGAATGGTGAACCGCTCCGGTGCGGCTTCGCCGAAAAGCAGTTGCGGCGAGGATTCGCCCGCGTCCGCCCCGCGCACGTTGCGGTTGAGACGTTTGTGATAAACGCCGCGCGTGGCCTGCGTCTGCGCGAGCGATTCTACGAGTTCGCGTTCCGCCTCGTTCAGTTCTACGGGGCTTTGCACGAGCAGAAATTCTCCGAGCCGTTCGACATACAGTCCCGGCCAGTCATCGCTCACGCCGTGGATAAGACGAAAGGAATCGGTGCGCGCCGGTTCAATGATGGCGGCGCGCAACAGTGCCCCCGGCGTCCCGCCGGGTCGGGGCTGATGGACGACGAACGCTGCTCGACTAGGAAGTGACGCACTGGCTTGCGGAGCGTCGGCCCGGCGGGACGCCGGGGGCACTGGCCAGTCCGGCTCCGCTCGAAAGATCATCGGCTCACCGCTCGCGGGATGGGTGAGTGAAAGTTCCGCCGCGTGCAGGAAGACGCGCTCCGCCTCCGTCCCGCCGTAGAGCGTGTCGCCGAGAATCGGGAAGCCGTGCTCGGCGGCGTGAACGCGAATCTGGTGGGTGCGCCCGGTGATTGGTTCGGCTTCGAGCAACGTGTGTCCCTCGGCTGAAGACACGACTTGGAATTTTGTTTCCGCACGTTCACCGCCGGGATGCAGCGGGCGGCTCACATATTTTTCGCCCACACGAACCAGGCACGAGAGCGCGGCGATTTGCTGTTGCTCAACAGAGTGGTCGGTGAGCAGCAGATACTTTTTGTGGACTGTGCGCGCGGTGAATTGTTCAGTGAGCGATTTGTTGGCGATGGAAGTTTTGCCGAAGACCAGCACGCCGCTCGTCTCTTTGTCGAGGCGATGAATGATGGCCAGCTTCGCCCAGCGCGGCTCGCGGTGTTTCAGCCAGTCATAAACTCCCTCGCCCGCGAACGGCGCGGGCGCGTGCGTGTTCCAGCCCGCCGGTTTGTTGATGACGAGCAGGTGCTCGTCCTCGTGAAGAATCAGATTCACGACGCTTCACCAGAAATGCCACGCGCCACGCCACACGACCCATAGGCCAAGGAGAAAATTCGTGATGGCGTGCGCGGTCATGGCGTCGCCGAGCCGGCCCTTCCAGATAACCAGCCCTTGATAAGCGCAGGCGCAGAGGATGCCCGCGAGCCATTCCCGATGCACAAAGCCGAACAGCAGCGCGGTGACGAGGAACGGCACGGGGAGAAACTTTCCAATCGGCACGGAGAGAAACTCTTTGCTCGCGATGTAGCGATACGCGAACGAGCGGTAAAAAACTTCCTCCAGCGGCGGCACGACCAGTGATGAGCCGACGATGCGGACGAGGATGAAGAACACCGCGAGCACGGAGCCGGTGCCGAAGGCTTCATTCGGATTCCAAGCCGCTCCGGCGGCGGGTGCGGCGCATTCTTTCGTGAGTCCAATTTTCTGGAGCAGCGGACAAATTTGCCCGGCATAGAGCGCGTCGGTGCGCGGATACAAACCATCCAGTCCCACCCACACCGCGAAGACGGCGACGCCCGCCACGACGGCTTCCCAACTGAACCGCCACTTCAACTCCTCAATGTGCCGCCAGACCACGGCGAGCATTCCTGCTCCGGCCAGCGTCTTGGCGAAATAGATCCAGTAGCGCCCGGTCTCGCCGAATTTTTCCTGCAACGACGTGAGGATGATGAAGATGGCAAACGGAACGACCCGCACCAGCGCGGGCGACTGAGAGATTTTTGAAATCATGCTGCGTTCAACGCAGCGTAAGGACGTTCGTGTGCCCGCTCAAGACCAGTGTCACGCTGGAGGGCTGGATGTCGGCGACGGTCACGCCCTGGACTTCGTCATCCAGAAAGAGCGTGCGCCCGTTGATCATCACGGAAGGATTCGACGGGCGGTAGAAAATGCTTTGCAAGCGCAGCGGCGGAAATTTCGGCGATGGCGAGGGCGCGACGGCCAATACTGGCGCGGCGGCGGCGGCGACGGCGATGGGCGCAGCGGTGGTCGCGGCGGCCGCGCGGTTGGTGACGGCGGCGAGGGTCTGCGCAACCGTCTGCATCGCGGAGGCGTGGGGCAAAATGACCTTGCGGCCTGCATTGGCCGACACGTCCACCGTCTTCTCCTGATTGCGCTTCAGGAGATGATTCATCGCGACGGCAACGCCCCCGGCCAGGACCACCGCGAGGATCAACGGCATCTTCTTGTTCGAACGAGCGCCGGACGCTTCATCCGCTTCCAGGCCGGGCGGCAGGGAAGCTTCCGGGAGAGCCAGTGGCGGCGGGGCCTGAAAGGCCGAAGCGGAAGCCGGCATGGGCGGCGGCACGCTGTTTCCACGCGCGGCGCTGCTGGCACGGCGGAGCGCGTCGTTGATCATGCTCATGACGCGCAGACTCCTTCCAGTTCGCGCACCGCCAGGTTGGCGAGGCTAAAACTGATTTCTCCGCGCTGCCGCACAAAGCCGGCGAGCAGACACTTGTCGCACACCGCGTTCACGAGGCGCGGGATGCCCTGGCTGTATTTGAAAATGCGCCAGAGCGCCGGGAGGCTGAAGTGGGGCGAGCCATTCGCGCCGGAAACGTGCAGGCGGTGGCGGATGTAATCCTTCAGCTCATTGAAGCGCAGCGGGCGCAGATGATACCGCACCGTGATGCGCTGGCGCAGTTGCCGCAGCGAATGTTCATTCAACCGGTCGCGCAACTCGGGCTGCCCCATCAGCACGATCTGCAGCAGCTTCCGGTCGTCGAGTTCGAGATTCGAGATGAGCCGGATTTGTTCGAGCAAGTCGTTCGTCAGGTTCTGCGCCTCGTCAATGATCAGCACCACCTCGCGACCCTTGGCCATTTCTTCGAGGAGGAAGTGATTCAAGATTTGCAGAATCTGGAAGCGGTCCTTGTTCCGCACATCGAGTCCGAATTCGGTCGCGATGGCCGCCATCATGTGGTCGGGATGCAGGACGGGATTTAGGATGAGCGCGGTGGAAAATGTTTCGTTCGGCAGTTGTTCGAGCAACGCGCGGCAGAGCGTGGTCTTGCCCGCGCCGACTTCGCCGGTGAGCTGCACGAAGCCCTTGCGCTCGCGAATGCCGTAGAGCAAATGGTTCAACGCCTCACGATGCTTGCCGCTCAAATACAGAAAGCGCGGATTGGGCGAAATCGTGAATGGCGCCTCGGTCAAACCGTAATACTGCAAATAGCCGCTCATTTCTCACCGAGCTATCGGGTAGTTCCGACAAAAACTTCAGTCAGGTTCCTACAAAGCGGGAAAAAAGTGGCGGCGGGCATCCTGCCCGCCAGTGAGGGCCGGCTTCCAGCCGCCCGGAAAAAAGCGACGGACCCTCGGCGGTGCGTGGAGATTTTCAATACGCTTTTCTTTCGCACGTTCTTCCCGCCGGGCTGGAAGCCACGGCTCACTGGCAGGCAGGATGCCTGCCGCCACAGGGCGACATCACCCCTTGCGCGGCAGCATGGCGTTCTTCACCTCGGGATGGCTCAGCAGATACGCGCGGCGTTGCTCGACGAAACTTTTCAGACTGATGACGCCGCGGGGCGGGCCACCGGGACCGCGTGGGCCTGGCTCGGGGTTGGCTTCCGGCGCGGCGGCGGACGCAGCGGAAACGCCCGCCGTGAAAGCCTCAAATGATTCCAGCTTGTGCGTGTCCTTCTTCACGTCGTCGGCGATGAGTGCCTGATATTTCTCGGCGAGCGGGCCGACGCGTTTCCAGTCGAGCCACTCCTCGGCCATCTGGCGGACGTAGCCGAGGTAGCGCGCACGCAGCGCGGGGACGGCGAGCAATTTGTTGAGCAACGGCTTCTTCGCGTCGGTCATGCCAGCGAAGGGATCAAGTTCCACGCCGCGCGTGGCGTTGCCGCCACCACCGCCGCCGGGGCCGCCGCGTCCGCCCATGCCCGGGCCGGACGGCGCGCGGAAGGTTTCATTCGAGTCGTGCGGCACGATGTGAAACTTACCCTGTTGATTCTGGTAAAGGTTGTAGTCGCTGGCCCGCGTCCAGTAGCCGTCGCTGTTGATGAACACGTTTTCGAGCGCGAGGAATTTCAATGCGCCGTCCACGTCGAGAACAGGCGCGAGCTTCTTCTCCAGTTCATCGGCCGGTGTTTCGTTCAACACGCGGCACAGTTTGATCAAATCCGCCCACGATTTCGGATCGTCCTTCGATTTGATCTCGTAGCGCTTTTTGTATTCGGCCACGTCCTCGCCCACGTAGGTCAGGCCGCCATCGCCGCGCGGGCTGCCCGGCACTTTCCAGCGCGCGCCCTTCGCCGAATTGAACACCTCCTTGGTGAACTCCTTGTTGACCTGCTGCGCGCTGACGTAGATGCCCCAGCTTTCGCCATTGATGACCACGCGCACATAGTTCGCCTTGGGCGCGGGCAGGTAATCGCGCGCCGCCTGATAATACAGCACCGAGCGCAGGTAAGTCGGGTCCACATGCGAGTTCAGCAGGTTCAACGTGCGGTAGCCGAGCAGCCGCTGCTTGTCGTTCACGAAATCCATCGAGAGATTCAGCGAACGCTTGCGACCCTCGCCCACGGTGAAGAAGGACGACGCGCCGCGAAAGTGAACGCCCACATCTTTGTAAGTCTTCCCATCGACGGTAAGTTTGGCCGGCACGTCCACATCGCTGTGATAAAAGTCCGCGAGTTCCTTCTCCCAGTCCGCGTTCTCGAAATCGAGGAACAGCGTGCGCACCGTGAGCGCGTCGTAGAGCGGCGTGTTGGTGGGAAAAGATTTCACGCTGGCGGGCGCGAGCTTCAGTCCCGGTTCAGGCGCGGGCTGATTACCGCCGCCGCGCATCCGAGGTCCGCGTTGGCCGCGACCGGCGGCTTTTTCCTCGGCGAGAAATTCGCGCGCCTTCTTGCGCTCGGCAGTGTCGAGGCGCTTGTCGCCGTTCTTGTCGAACTTGGGGATCAGTTCCACCGCCTGCCCCGGCCCGCCGAAACCGCCGGGGCCGCCCGGACCGCTGAAACCGCCCCGCCCGCCGGGCCCGCCGGGCTGAAACCCCGGAGGCGGCCCGTCAAAATTTCCCGGCGGCGGAAAGTTCCCGCGTTGGCCGTCGCCTGGTGGGCGTTGTGCGTCGCGACGCGGCGGATTGTCGGCTTGGCCAAACACGGAATGGGAAAGAAACAGTGCCGCGCCACACAGCGCACCGGCCCGAAGGAAATTCAATTTGGCAATCATGACGCTCACAGAGACAAGCGGGGCCAGGCGCGAGTTACCGCGAAATTGTTAAGGCTTGGTAAAAGCCAAAGTCTCGCCCCACCGAGAATGGTCGCTCAGAGTTACAGCCAAATTCGCAAGCGTGCGTCGAGCTGGTGACCATCAGCCGCAGTCAAAACACCGACGGACTCACGACCAGCCTTTCCTCGACCGTCGCGACTTGTGCTTTGATTCCGCAGGGAACATTCAAGCCCGCCGCGCGCCAGTCCAGGAGCGGGAAATCCGTGTGGGCCAGAACCGAGGAGATGGGTACGAGGAAAAGGTCGGGGCCGTCGCGCCCGATGACGACGGCGGGGCGAACTTTGCGGCTGGTCAAATCCGTGAACGGAATCGGTAGGAGAACGACCTCATTTCGTGAGCAGCGCATTGAAGACATCGTCCGCGTCGTTGTCCCAGACTTTCGTCAAGGATTCCTCGGAGAGTTTGAGCCACGCTTCGCGCTCCGGATCGGATTCGATGGTCACGCGCACATGGGAATTTTCCGGCAGGGACAGCGGACGTGGCAACACGAGTTTGCCCTTCTCATAAATGGCATCCACGGTCGTTGTCATGGGGCGAAACTAGGGTTCACGCCCGGCCCTGGCAAGGCTCGACTCCTCTCACCCCACCACTGAGGCACCGCGCTCGGCCGAGTCACCGCCAGTGCCCAGCCGCCTGCCGGAAGATGACGCTAGAATTGCGGCCCGATGAACCACGGGGCGAATTCTTCGTCGCCGATGCCGCTCAACTCGCTCTTGGTTTTCTCACCGCTGGCGACGGAGATGATTTTCTCGAAGATCCGCTGGCCGACTTGTTCGACCGTTTCCGTGCCGTCGAGGATGGTGCCGGCGTTGAGATCCATGTCCTCGGTCATCCAATTGTAGAGCGTGCTGTTGGTCGCGACCTTGATGCACGGCGCGGGCTTGCAGCCATAGACGCTGCCGCGTCCCGTGGTGAACACGCCGATGTTGCAGCCGCCTGCGACGAGACCGGTCATGCTCACGGGGTCGTAACCCGGCGTGTCCATGAAGCCGAAGCCGGGCGTGGTGATGGCTTCAGCGTAATCATAAACCGCGGCGAGCGGGGCCTGGCCACCCTTGGCAATGGCTCCGAGGCTCTTCTCGTAAATGGTCGTCAGCCCGCCCTCCTTATTTCCGTAGCTCGGATTGTTATCGATGCTGGCGTTGAACATTTTCGCGTAATTTTCCCACCAGTGAATCTGCCGGATCAGTTTGTCGGCCACGGCCTGATTTACGGCGCGATGGATGAGCAGGTGTTCCGCGCCATAAATCTCCGGCGTCTCGGCGAGCACGGAAGTCGCGCCGTGGCTCACGAGCATGTCGCTGGCAACGCCGAGCGCGGGATTGGCGGTGATGCCGCTGTTGCCGTCGGAGCCGCCGCAGTTTTCCGCGAGAATCAATTTGCTAATCGGCTGCGCAGTGCGGCGCGCTTCGTTCGCGAGCGGGAGCAGTTTCGCCATCGCCGCCACGCCAGCCTCGACGGATTTCCGCACGCCGCCCGTGCCTTGAATGGTCATGAAGGTCGGCGCGTTCTCGCCGGGCTTCAGTTTCGCCAAGTCATAATTCTCGCGCAGTCCGCCGACCTGGTTCATCTCGCAGCCGAGGCCAATCATCACGTAGCCGGAAATGTTCGGATGCCGCGCCATGCCCACGGTGACGCGTTCGAGCAGCTTCAAGCTCTCCGCTGCCGGGATGCCGCAGCCGACCTTGTGCGTGAGCGCGATGACGCCATCCACGTTCGGGAAATCGCGGCGCAAATCCTCCTCGCGAAAACGTTCCTTGATGTAGCGCGACACGGAGGCCGAGCAGTTCACCGTGGAAATGATGGCGAGGTAATTGCGCGTGCCGACCTTGCCGCCGGGGCGCAGAAAACCTTGGAACGTGCGCGAGTCCGTCGCAGGCGCAATGGGCCGCACGTCCGTACCCGCCGTGTAATCGCGCGTGTACGCCTGGCAGACGAGATTGTGCGTGTGGACGTGGTCGCCCGCCGCGATGTCGCCCTGCGCGAAGCCGATGATCTGCCCGTAGCGCCGCACCGCCGCGCCGTTGGCGATGGGCACGAGCGCGATCTTATGCCCGGCGGGAATGGTCTTGGCCACCAGGAGGCGTCCGGCGTCGTGCCATAATTCCACGCCGGCCTTCACCGTGCGCTTGGCCACAGCCACGGCGTCGTCCGGGTGCAGGCGGATGAAAGCGTCATCAAACTTTTCGGACATGCGGGGAAGATGGGGAAAAAATCCCAAAACCCAAATCTCAAATCCCAAACAATTTCCAAGCTCCAAGCTCCCATCGGCCAGCCGCGCTCCGGCTCCTTGCTTCCAATCGCACTCGCAAACATCACCGGACTCGCCTCGTCCCCCGGACCGTGTTTCCATCCCGGCGTGTCACGACCTGATTTGGAAACGCGTGTGTCATGAAACTGGCCCTGCTGCTCTTCGAGTATTTTCCGTTCGGCGGTTTGCAGCGCGATTGCGTGAAAGTCGCGCAGCGCGGCGCCGCGCGCGGACATGAGGTGACGATTTTCACCCGCTCGTGGCAGGGCGAACGTCCCGCCGGGGTGCGCGTGGAACTGGTCGAGTCGCGCGGCTGGCGCAACGTGGCGCGCGACGGGGCCTTCGCAAAAAACGTGGCGCGGGTGATCGCGGAGCGCACCTTCGACGGCGTGGTCGGCTTCAACAAGCTGCCGGGGCTGGACGTGTATTATGGCGCGGACCCCTGCTACGTGGCGAAGGCCGCGCGCTTAAAACCCGCGTGGCACCGCTGGACGCCGCGCTACCGCCACTTCGCGGCGATGGAGGAAGCGGTCTTTGCGCGGGGCGCGCGCACGCACGCGCTGGTGCTGACGGAAGAGGAGATTCCGCGCTACGAGGAATTCTACGGCACGGAGCGGGAGCGGTTTCACGTCCTGCCACCGGGCATTGAGCGCAGAACTTTTTCCACGACATCAAAAACGGAAACGCGCGTGCGGCTGCGGCGCGAGCACGGCTGGAGCACGGAGGAACAACTGCTGTTGCTCGTCGGTTCGGGCTTTCGCGTGAAGGGGCTGGATCGCGCGATTCAATCGCTCGCTTCGTTGCCTAAGGAGGCACTGGCGCGCACGCGGCTGGTGGTCATCGGGCAGAGTCATCCGGCGGAGTTTGCGGTGCTGGCGAAACGACTGGGCGTGAGTGACCGCGTGCATTTTCTCGGCGGGCGCAACGATGTGTTCGACTGGATGCTCGCGGCAGATCTGCTCGTGCATCCGGCGCGCAGCGAATCGGCGGGGATGATTTTGCTGGAAGCGCTGACGGCGGGACTGCCGGTGCTGGCCACGGACGCGTGCGGTTACGCCTTTCACATTCAACGCGCGGATGCGGGGCGTGTGCTGGCTTCGCCGTTTGCACAGGAGCAATGCGACCCCGCCGTGCGCGAGATGCTGACGTCGCCGCGCCGTGCAGAGTGGAGCGCGAACGGCGTGAGCTACGCGGCGCGGGAAGACCTCTACAGTTGCCACGATCGCGCGGTGGAGTGGATCGAGAAGCTCGTCACCGACAAAGTGATTTGAATTTGGAACTCAGGAACTCAGGAACCAATTTAGGAAACTTCGTGAGTTCCTGAGTTCCAAATTCGTTTCGGATGGGCGCAGTCCGGTCACATCGTTTGACACGGGCTTACGGTCTGTTACCAAAACGCCATGAAAATCTCCGTGCTCTCCATGTTGTTGCTGTCCGCGGTCGCAGCCTTCGCTGCTGAGGCCAAATTCAAAGTCAGCGAGTTCACTTTCCAACGGCCCGAGAAATGGGAATCCGTCCCGCCACCTTCTCCGATGCGCAAGGCGCAGTTGAAGGTGAATGACGCGGAGAAGAAAACTTCCGCCGAGGTCGTGTTCTTCCACTTCGGCGCGGGCGGCGGCGGTGGCGTGCAAGCGAACATCGAGCGCTGGTATCGTCAGTTCGAGGGGCCGCGCGAAAAGCTCGGCACCAAGACCGAGGAAGTGAAGGTCGGCAAGCACAAGGTCACCTACGTGCAGGCGGAAGGAACTTTTAACAGCGGCATGCCCGGTGGGCCGACCACGCCCATGACGGGTTACGCCATGCGCGGCGCGATCATCGAAGCCGCTGAAGGCGACGTGTTCGTGAAGATGACCGGCCCGGCGGCGCTGGTGAAGGCGTCGGAAGCGGATTTCAAGAAGATGGTGGAGTCGGCGTTGAAGTAGTTCAGTTAGACGTCAGGCGCATGCGAATACGTATTCGAGCAATTGCACGATGGGGCCTCCTGATTTGGGGAGCGCTCTCGCTAGCCGGCGTCATCGTCATTGCCTTAATTGCCGCCTTCCACCTCGGCCCCGGCAGCCGCAGCAAGAAAGATTCAGCGTCACCGCACGACGTTCGCTTCGTCCTCAACTGGTGCGAACTCGGCGACAAACGCACTGAGAAGGTCATTCACAGCCACGTTTCTTCCCGCTCGTTTACTGGCGACCATCTCGACGCCTACGCCATTAAGATTTCTCACGTTGAACTCGCCGAACTCACGAAGGAGACCGATGACTTTCGCGGCCGTTGGTATCGCGGCGACCAACTTCCGAAGGTTCTCGACGATGCCGTAGGCTTTGTCGGCGGTTGGTTGCACGCGCTTCCGTGGTTCCCCAGCGAGGCAGAGCTTCGGAGTTCTGAGTTCTACGTTTATCCTTGGAGCATTCACTGCTACGGCGTTCGTCCTTCCGCTGCCGAACTCATTTTCATTCGACCGTCTGACCGAATGATTTTCTACTTCGGAGGCAAGACATGAATGCGCCGAATCATGCGAACGGGGGCGAGCCGTCGCGGTTGCAATCGGTGCTCTTTGTGACCGCCATCGTTGAGCTTGGGTCCACAGGTCGCTGCCAGCCATGAAGGTTTTCGAGATCATCTATCTTCTCTTGATCGCTGGTTTCGTGTTTGGAGTCCCCGTCGCGGCTACGGCACGTCCGTCCGGACAGGAGTTTTCATGGATTCTTGCACTCAAGCAGGCAGGCATTGCGACACTAGTTCTTACTGTTTTGTTCGTGCTCAATTTGGTTGTCGCGCGCTTTGTGAGTCGCCGCATTTCACCAAAAAATGTGCCGAAATGACGAAGTCGTCCTGCGTTGCTGCGAACCGCAGTGGGTTATCGGGCGTGTGCCAGCGCTAATGCGCGCACTGCACTGATTACTGATTCACTTTCCCCCGCCTCCGTCTCACCCTCGCGTCGTGCTTAACGTGTTCATCGCTCTCGGAATCGGACTCGCGCCGGGCGGCGTGATTGGCTGGTTGCGGGCCGCGCGCCGGAGCCTGGTGAGCGTTGAACACACTACGCGCTTCTCGCCAAGCGCAGGAATTTTTGCCACCGTCCACACATGAAACGCGAATTTAACGTCGTCATCGAACGAGACTCCGAGGGTTACTACGTCGCTAGCGTCCCCGGTTTGCGCGGCTGCCATACGCAGGCGCGCTCGCTCGACAAGCTCCTCAGCCGCATCAAGGAAGCCATTGAACTGTGCCTCGAAGTCGAAGATTCCAGCGTCGCCGGGCCAGAGTTTGTCGGCGTCCAACGTGTCGCCGTCGAGGTATGAGCCGGCTGCGACGAGTCACAGGGCGACAGGTTTTCCGGGCGCTCCAGAGAGCCGGATTCGCCCACATCCGCACCAAGGGTAGCCATCATTTTCTTCGCCATCCCGACGGACGTGCGACTGTCGTCCCGATTCACGCCGGGGAGACGCTTGGGCCGGGGCTGTTCAACCAAATTCTCAAGGACGCGGAAATCGGGCGCGCCGATTTTGAAAAACTCTTGTGACCGCAACGCCTGCCATGCCGCTCCTGCAACTCGGCCTCACTGATTACTGATTCACTTTCCCCCGCCTCCGTCTCATCCTCGCGTCGTGCTAAACGTGTTCATCGCTCTCGGAATCGGACTCGCGCTGGGTGGCGTAATTGGCTGGTTGCTGGCCGCGCGCCGGAGCGCGACGAGCGCGGCACCTGCGGATTCGCAGCCGCTCATCGAGGAATTGCGCAGCCGCAGCGCCGCGTCCGAAGCGGAACTCGCCGACACGCGCACGCAACTCACCGCCGCGAAAACCCAGTGCGCCACGGCCGAGGCCGAGCGCGAGGCGGCGCGGCAGCTTCTCGAACAGCAGCGCACGTTGCACGAGCAGGCGTTGCGCGAGGCGCGCGTGAGCCAGACGAAGGCGAT
>JBBQYK010000004.1:0-37262 GCA_038208765.1 Verrucomicrobiota bacterium | reverse complement strand
TGCCTTCGCCGTACATCTTGTGGCAGACGAAGCAGGTGCGTTGCGCGACGGCGAGACCGTTCTTCAAATCCGGCGTGCCGCTCAGGACCACGGCGCGCTTCTCGGCGATCAACTTCACCTTGTCCGCGCCGCTCGCGCGATATTTGCCGAGCAATTTGTCGGCGTGGTCGGCGATGGTTTTGTCCTCGCTGTTGGCAAAGGAACGGCGGGCCGTGGCGGAAATGTCGCTCGGAGAAACGACCTTCTTCTCGATGCCGGCGAGCAAGGCGCGTCCGGTCTTCGTGCCGCGCGCCAGCGTCTCGGCGGCGGCGACGCGTGTCATCGGCGGGAGCTGCGGCCACGCGTCCACCACGGGATACGCCTGATCGTAACCGTAGCTGACGAGCGCGCGCACAGCCTCGCTGCGTAGCGGCGTCTCGTCAGAGCGCCGCTGACTGTCGGTTGGAATGGCGGCGCTCTCACGAGACGCCGCTACGATCGGAGGCTGTGCGCGCGCTCATCGCCTACAGTTACGACCAGGCGTATCCCATCGTGGACGCGTGGCCGCAGTTGCCCGCGATGACACGCGTCGCCGCCGCCGAGACGCTGGCGCGCGGCACGAAGACCGGACGCGCGTTGCTCGCGGGCTTGGAAAAGGGCGTGGTCTCGCCGCGCGACATTTCCGCCACCGCCCGCCGTTCCTTCGCCAACAGCGAGGACAAAACCATCGCCGACCACGCCGACAAACTGCTCGGCAAGTATCGCGCGAGCGGCGCGGACAAGGTGAAGTTGATCGCCGAGAAGCGCGCCGTGGTCCTGAGCGGCACGCCGGATTTGAAGAACGGTCTCGCCGTCGCGCAACGCACCTGTTTCGTCTGCCACAAGATGTACGGCGAAGGTACGGACATCGGTCCCGACCTGACGGGCGTGGGCCGCAGCACGCTCGACGCGCTGTTGCACAACGTGATTGATCCCAACGAAGTCATCGGCAACGGCTTCGAGACCACCGAGGTCGAGACGAAGGACGGCACGATTTACACCGGTCGCGTAGTCGAGGAGAGCGACACGCGCATCAAGCTCGTGAACGCCGGCCCGGTCGAATACGTCGTGGCCAAGAGCGACATCGCCGTGGTGAACGGCAAGCCGAAGATCACGAAGAAGGAAATGAGCCTGATGCCCGAGGGCCTGGAGCAAATCCCCGACAAGGATTTGCGCGATCTGCTGATGTTCATTCTGAATCCACCCGGCGACCAGCGCGCTTGGACGCCCGCGCTCCGTCAGGAATTGATCGGCGACGTCCCGGCGAAGTCGGCGCAGCGTTAAGCGCGGTGCTGCAAAAGAGTCACCAGCGCCAGCCGTTCTCTCACCCGTGGACGAAGATGATCTGGCTGCCTTCGCTCTCGAAGTGCAGGGGAATCTGCCGCAGGCCGGGCAGGGCCAACGCGATGGCGGCGTGCTTTTCCGGCGGGGCGTAGAACATGAGGAAGCCGCCGCTGCCGGCCCCGAGGAGTTTGCCGCCGGTCGCGCCCGCGGTGCGCGCGGCCTGATACCATGCGTCAATCTCGCCGGTGCTGATCTCGGCGGTGATGCTGCGCTTGAGTTCCCAGCCTTCGTGGAGAATTTCTCCGAACGCGCTGAGGTTGTCCTTTTGCAATTCCACGCGCAGATCGCGCGCGAGCTGCACCATGCGCTTGAGCGTGTCCTGCTTCGCGGTGCTCGACGCCACGGCCTCCTGCTGGTTCTTCAACACCGCCGACGCGCTGCGCGAGATGCCCGTGTAGAAGACAATCGTGTGCTGCTGCAACTGCGCGAGCGTCTTCGGCTGGCACACGATGGGTTCCACGGTCACGGAGTCGTCTTCGTGGAAGCTGATGAAATTAAAGCCGCCGAACGCGGCGGCGTATTGGTCCTGCTTGCCGATGGGTTCACCGCAACGCTCGATCTCGATGGCGCAGGATTCCTTCGCCAGTTGTTCCGCGCCGACCGCGCGTCCGGCGAAGGCGTGCAGGGCATTCAACAGTCCGACGGTGAACGCGCTGGAGGAGCCAAGGCCGGAGCCTTTGGACGGGATGTCCGCGATGGAGGTGATTTCCAATCCGCCGTCCACCCTGAGCAGCGCGAGTGATTCGCGCACGAGCGGGTGTTGAATCTCGGCGACGGTGTCCGCCTCCTCGGTGCGCGAGTAGGAGATGCGGATGCGGTGGTCGAACTTCTCATTCAGGGTGAGATAGACAAACTTGCTGATGGCCGTGGACACCACCGCGCCGCCGAACCGGCGGTAGAACGACGGCAGATCGCTCCCGCCCCCGACGAAACTCATGCGCAACGGCGTGCGGCTGATAATCATGTGGCGCGTGTTGTAGCGGGCCGGGGCCAAACGCTGAAAGGCTGAAAAGCTAAACCGGGTTCCGCCGCGGCCCCAACCTTTGGGCCATGCTTGAGGGCGGCTGGTTGTCGCTCTGGCGACCCTTCGCCTCGCTGAATTTTCTTTGCGCTCAGACTATTTCGCCGCCAGCGCCTCATCCACGGCCTTCACCACTTCCGGCGCATCCGGCTTCGTGCGCGGGTCGATGCGCTTGACGACTTTGCCATCACGGCCCACGAGAAACTTGCCGAAGTTCCAGCCCACGTCGCCGGGGAACGGCGCGGACGGGCCGGAGAGTTCCTTGTAGAGCGCGTGCTGCTTCGCGCCTTTCACGTCCAGTTTGTCATACATCGGGAACGTGACCGCGTACTTGCTGGTGCAGAATTCCTTGATCTGGTCGTTGCTGCCCGGCTCCTGTCCGCCAAACTGGTTGCACGGAAAACCGAGGACCACGAAGCCCTTGTCCTTGTTCTTTTCGTAGAGCGATTGCAGGCCGGCGTATTGCGGCGTGTTGCCGCACTTCGAGGCGACGTTCACGATCATCAGCACCTTGCCTTTGTGTTCCTTGAGCGTGGTGTCCTTGCCGTTGATGTCTTTGAGCGGGATGTCGTAGAGCGATTGGGCGGAGAGCATGGTGGTCAATAAAAGTGTGGCGAGCAACGTGAGTGTTTTCATGGCGCGGAGTATTTGGCGGCGGGTTGGAATGTCAATCGCGGGGTGGGAACCCGGTGCGATTGGAATCCGTGTCTCGCCGGGTTAATATTTGGAGTCGCTTGGCTTTCCGGCGGGTTCCATTAACCTCCGCGCCGTGCCTGATGAGCGACCGCCAGATTCTACCGAAACGCAGGTCGATGCGTTTCTGCGGCACCTCCAGGATGAGCGCGGGGCCTCGATTTATACCGTTCGGAATTACAGCCAGGCGCTGAATGAGTTCGCCGCCTGGCACGAAAAAGGGCGCGAGAGACCACCAGTGTGGAATGAGTTGCAACGTGACGACTTCCGTTTTTTTCTGCGCGCCTTGGGCCGGAGGCAATTGAGTCGCGCGGCCATTCAACTCCGCTTCTCGGCGTTGCGGTCGTTCTACAAGTTCCTCATCCGGCGTGGGGCCGTGATGACGTCACCGATCAAGGGCGTGCTTCTGCCCAAAGCCGATCAGCGTTTGCCCAAGTTTTTGACCCAGGCGCAAATGGAGGCGCTGCTGGAAGCACCGCTGCTGGAAATGGGCCGGCGCGAACAACAATCGTCGCGCGCTTTTGACCGCTCCGCCTATCACCGCGACCTGGCGGTCCTCGAGACGATCTATTCCTGCGGCTTGCGCGTCAGCGAACTCAGTGCGCTCCGTGTGTGCGACCTCGACGCAGCAGAACAGGTGGTGCGCGTAAAAGGGAAAGGGAAAAAGGAGCGGCTGATTCCCGTGGGGACACCTGCGCTTGAAGCCATCAGCAGCTACTGGAGTTTTCTTCCGCATCCGCCCGTGGGCGAAGAGCCGATTTTTCTCTCGAAGCCGGAGCGACGCACTGCGGTCTCGCCGCGCGTCATTCAACTGCGGCTCAAGAAATACCTCGCTGCCGCCGGACTCGATCCTTCGCTCACGCCGCACAAGCTGCGGCACAGCTACGCCACGCACTTGCTCGATGCGGGGGCTGACTTGCGCAGCGTGCAGGAGTTGCTCGGCCACGCGCACCTCGTCACCACACAGGCCTACACGCACGTCTCGACCGAGCGGTTGAAGAAGGCTTACGACAAGGCGCACCCTCGCGCGTAATAGCCGGTCTCTGTAGCGGCGTCTCGTGAGAGCGCCGCATTTGCAAAAAAGATGGCGGCGCTCTTACGAGACGCCGCGACAAACACAACTCACTTCGAGCGCGGAGCCGCTTCTTTCTTCTCCTGCTCCTTGAACGCCGAGCGCAGCAGCCAGTGTTTCTTAAAGCCCTGCACCATGTCGTCGGTGTCGATGATGAGTTTGGAAACAGAACTCACGATGTTTTGGTTGCGGTCGAGCTGCGCCTTCAGATTGCCAGTGAGGCCGGACAAATTCTCCAGCATCTGCGTGATCTCGGCGAACATCACCACGAGGTTCGTGTTCGCGTTCGTCACGGCGGTGTTCGCATTCAGCACGGTGCTGTTCACGTTGCTCACGGTCGAATTGGCGTTCGTGAGCAGCGCGGTGATTTGATGATTCATCGCGATGGGCAGCAGCCACTCGCCGAGCGCGCCGCGCGGTTCCTTCAAGTTCTCGCTGATCGCGGTGAAGTTCCGCATGAGCGGCCGCGCATCGCGCAGCAACAGGTTCGCGTTTTCCGTGGCCTCGGCCGCGTTGTTCAAAGTCTTCGCCAGCGCGTTCGTGAGTTGCAGGATGTTGGTCAATGACTCCTTGAGCATCGCGACGGTCTGGTCGAGTTGTGTGCCCAACTCGGGTGGTTCAATCGCCAGCAGCCAGAATGGTTTGCTGCTGCGGCTCCAGTTCGTGAAGGACTGTGTTTCGCGCGAAAAAACTTCGGTCAACTTTCCGCCCTTCTCGCGATAAGTCTCGAACACGTTGGTCTTCTCGCGCGTGCCGCCTTTGGACAACTCCAGGTAGCGCCCGAACAAACCTGACGAACGCACATTCACCACCGAGTCGTCCCAGATGTAGCCGATGTTGTCGCCGAACACGATGAACTCGACGTAGATGTTGTCGCCGAAGTCCGGCGGCATGGGCTTGATGACCGTAATTTCTCCCGCATCACGCCCCATCAACTTTACCTTGTCACCTTCCTTGATGCCGCCCGCGCTCTGTAGATACGTGTGGTAGGGAGCCTTGTTCTTCCGCCAGCCTTTGCGTTCCGCGAGTGACCAGACGTAGTAGGCCAGCCCCGCCAGCAGCAGCAGCGTGGCGATGGTGACGAACCAGCCGACGAGCCGTTCCAGCCGGCTCAACCGGGTTCGCAACTGTGGCGTCAAATCTTGTGCGGCCATTCAAGTTCCTTCTTCATCCGCCGCTTGCGGCAGGCTCCATTCATCCTCCGGCGCGTGTTCCCCGGCGAGGACAAACTTCCGGGAATCCAGTTCCAGCGTCGCGAACTGCGCACCCGCCGCCCGCCACGGTTGAAATTCATCCGTCGAGAGAATCACCGTCATTGCCTCGCCGCGCAGCAACTCATGCCCGCGCCACAGTTGAGACACGAAATCGATCCACCACGCCGCGTGGCGCGCGTCCAGACCGCGCAGGGGATTTTCCAGGATGAGCACTTCCGGCCGCACGGCCAGCGCCCGCGCCAGCGCGACACGTCGTCGCCAGTTGCGCGCGAGCGTGCCGGGCGTTTGGCCAGCGAATTCACCGAGGCCAGTGGCCTTGAGCAGCGCGCCCGCCCACGTCTCCGCTTCGTCGGCGTGCAGGTCGTTGTGATAACGCGCGGGCAGCGCCACGTTCTCGGCGATGGTCAATTGGTTCAGCAGCCGCGCGTCATCGAAGACCATGCCGACGCGCAGGCGGCAGGGGAGAAATTCATCGCCGAAATGCTGCGTCATGTCCTGGCCAAAGAGCGTGTACGCGCCGCTCGCGGGCCGATTGAGTCCGGCGAGCAGAAACATCAAATCACTTTTGCCCGAACCTTGCGGGCCGCCCACGACCCAGAATTCTTTCTCGCGCACCGTCCAGTTCACGTCCTCGGAGGAAATGCACCCGCCCTCCCGGCGGGATGGCACGGCGACCGCGCGCAGCTCGATGATGGGTTCGCCGCTCATGCCAGGAGGTAAAGCACGATGAACAGCGCATCGAGCAGCACGCAGAGCACCATGCTTTGCGCGACGGCGCGGACGGTGGCGCTGGAAACTTCTTCAAGGCGCAACGGTTGGGCCAAACCGTGATAGCAGGTGACGGTGGCAATGATCGCGCCGAAGAACAGCGTCTTGAGCGCGAGTATGATGAAGTCGAGCGCGGTCAGCGCCTCGGCCAGTTGCGCGAAATAATCACCGGGCCGCAGCGGCACGTCCTGTAAGAACGCCCAGAGATAGCCGCTGCCGAGCGCGCCG
The DNA here is from genome assembly GCA_038208765.1 of Verrucomicrobiota bacterium. Taxonomy (GTDB): domain Bacteria; phylum Verrucomicrobiota; class Verrucomicrobiia; order Limisphaerales; family SIBH01; genus JANNGC01. The sequence continues at coordinate 30,904 of JBBQYK010000004.1, read as the reverse complement.
ATGATCAGATAGATCGTGAGCGAAAAAATCCCGAGCGCCATGCCGATCACGCGCGGCACGACGTAGTAGTGGATGGGGTCGATGCCGAGGGCTTCGAGCGCCTCGATTTCGCCGAGGGCGCGGGCAGTGCCGAGTTCGATGACGTTCGCCGTGCCGGTGCGCGAGAGGACAATGAAGGCGGTGAGCAAGGGACCGAGTTCACGCACGACGACGGCGATCATGGCCCCGCCCAGGAACTCCGTGGCCCCGAACTTTTGCAGCAAGACCACCGTTTGCCCGATGACGACCAGGCCGAGCGCGAAGGAGATGAAGAGCATCATCGGCAGCATCCGCAGGCCGGAGCGCGCAAGATGCGCGCGGATGAGTGGATGAATGACGTGCCGGGCCACGCCGAACTTTCTCAGCATCACACCCGCCGTGATGAGTGCGAAGGCACCCAGGCCATGCACCGTGAGGAATCCGCGGATGATCTTGCGCCCGATGAAGCGGGCGAAGGACGGCGGCATGGGCGCGCGCCACCAGTCGCTGGGGCGCGGCGGGAGCGCGGGTGAGTTGACCGTCCCTGATTCCACACGGCGACGTTAGGCGCGAGGGCAGGGAGGGTCAAACCCGGAGAGCAGTTTCAGTACGGTCGCGTTGCATCTTGAAGCTGACGCTACGCTCCGTTGGATGCCGCTTTTCGGACGGAGGAAACACCAGCCGGGACGGCCAGTGGACGAGCGGCAGCCGAGACGGCTGCCCCACTAACTTCAGCTCACTCGCCGTAGAAGGACTCGACGACTTTTTTGAAGTTGTTATCGCCGACTTTGATGATGCCGAATTCGCGCTGGGCGTTCTCCTCAGAATCACTGGCGTGCGCGGCGTTGACCATCACGGTCTGGCCGAACTCGCGGCGGATGGAACCGGGCGGAGCCTTCGACGGGTCGGTCGGGCCAAGCACGTCGCGGATTTTTTGCACGGCGTTCGGGCCTTCATAGACGAGGGCGATGCAGCGCTCGGTGCCGGGTTCGTCGCGCTGTTCCGCCGGACACTCGCTGGGCGCGCGGCCGGACATGAAGCGCACGATGTTTTCAAACTGATTGTCACCAAAGGTCGGTCCGAGAATCTCGCCGAGCTGCTGCTGCACGGCGGTCGGCACTTTGAAGCCAAAATCTTTTTCCAGCGCGGCGGCGGCGCGCGGGGCGACGATGTCGTTCAGCCGCGTGCGGAGAATTTCCCGAACGGGTCCGTAAAACTCCATCGCCTCGGCCACGCTCATGCGGTGCAGCTTGATGGCCACGATGTAGAGGCCGGTGCGTGAGAAAAAGTCGATGACGTTGCCGGGGCGGCCGGTGGGGAAGCGGAAGTTGTCCGGCTTGATCAAGACCAGCGTGCGCTGCGGCGTTTCGCCGGGCGCGTAGGCGATGGAGTTTTCCACCACGCCGCCATCGGTGTCGGAGAAGCTGGCCCAGAGCTTGGCCTTGAGCTGCGCCTCCTGGACGTTGGGCGGCGCGAGCACGGCCGGCTCGAAATAGCGGACCGAGCCGTGGTCATCCAAAATCAAATCGCCAAACGTGCCGCGAATCGTCTCCCCGCTCGAACGCTCGGCCGTGATGTTGCCGACGACGGAACGAATTTTTCGCACCGCATCCTCGCCTTGGAAAAGGAGCATCATCGCACGCCGACGGCGGCCGGTTTTGGAATCGGGCGAAAGATTTTTGAGGATGTAACTGCGAATCAGCTCCTGGATGTTCCGGTCCTGCGGGTCATCCGCCGAGACGATGACCTCGGAATACTTCTGCACGAGATCGCTGCTCGGCGCGAACATCCGGCAGCCGACTAGTTCAAGCCCGGTGCGCGTGATTAGCCGCGCCAGAATGCCGCCGGTGCGCGACTTGTGCAGCGAGTAGGGCGTGACGATGACGTAGGCAAGTTCCTGGGCCATACCGGCAGATTTTCCTCCGACGAATCAGGCCGTCGGCGCGGGAGCCGCCGGGTCAGCGGGCGGCGGAGGCGTGGCCTTGCCGCCAAGAATCTTGAACATGACGGTGCCGCAGGTGGGGCACTTGCCCTTGATCGCCTTGCGCCCGTTTTTCATCGTCTCCTCGACGGCGTTGGAAATCTCCTTCTTGGCTTTGCATTTGACGCAATATCCTTCGGGCATAAGAAAAATTCGCCTGACTGCTTCATGCCGCCCGGCGATGGCCGGAACCTTACGGGCGGGCGAAACGGGGCGTCAACTGGCGAATTGGCGGGTGAAAGCGGGTTGAAGGTTGAAGGTCGAAAGTGGCTGGTTGGCGCAACTGGCAACCTCCAACCTGCAACTTTCAACCGCCCTCACGGCCGCTTCGCCGCGCCGACTAACACGCGGATGGAATACAGACTCTTCCGCGCCGTGATGAACAGCGTCTTGCCGTCCGCACCGCCGAAGCCCAGGTTCGCCGGGCCTTCCGGCGTGAGGATTTTTCCGATGAGCGAGCCGTCTGGCGCAAAGATGTGGACGCCATCGCCCGCGCTGGACCACACGCGCCCGTCCGCGTCGCAGCGGATGCCGTCGGGGCCGCCTTTGTCGATTTTGCTGAACACTTGTCCTTCGCCCAATGTGCCGTCCGCGTTCACGTCGAAACTGCGGATGTGCTTCGGCGTGCCGGAGTCGGCGACGTAAAGTTTCTTTTCATCCGGCGAGAAGACGAGGCCGTTCGGCATGTTGCTGTCCTTGATCACGACGGTCGTCTTCTTCGACTTCGGATCATGACGGAAAACGTAATGACCCTCCTGCTCCTTCGTCTCGCCGCGCGGCAGGCCATAGGGCGGGTCGGTGAACCAGAACGTGCCGTCCGATTTCACCACCACGTCGTTGGGCGAGTTGAACCTCTTTCCGTCAAACTCCGTCACGATGGCCTTTACCGTGCCGTCCTTCTCCGTGACCGACACGCGCCGCCCGCTGTGCTCCGCGCTCACGAGCCGGCCCTGCAAATCAATCGTGTTCCCGTTCACGTTCTGGCTCGGCTTGCGGAACGTGGTCAGCCCGCCCGCCTTCGTCCACTTCTTCAACTCGTTGTTCGGAATGTCGCTGTAGACGAGAAACCCATCGGGATGCCACGCCGGGCCTTCGGTGAAACCCATGTTGCCCGCGAGTTTTTCGACGCGCGCGTCCGTCGCCACGCACTTGCGGAACTCGGCTTCGTTCTTGATGAGAAACGGTTCGCCCTCGGCGGCGTGGACGGTGAGGGCAGCGACAGCGGGAAGAAGAAGTTGGGCGATAATTTTCATGGTGCGTCGGACGATAGACAAAATTCCAAAAACCAAAAACCAAATCCCAAATAAATTCCAAACGCCAAATTTCAAACGGCCGGGAAATGTTTCCCACGGATTTAGGCCGGAGACGGAGGGGTTTTCAATCTGCGGCCGCTCTGAATCCGTGGGAAAATACCGGTCTCTCTCGTGTGAATGCCTGTAGAAAAGCGGGGCTCCAGATAGAAAGCCAACTGACCCATTGCGAGAATTGTTTCCCACGGATTCAGGGCGACCACGGATGAGTTTTCAATCTGCGGCCGCTCTGAATCCGTGGGAAAATACCCGCCTCTCTCGCGTGAATGCCTGTAGAAAAGCGGGGCTCCAGATAGAAAGCCAACTGACCTACGCCACTTGGAGCTTGGAATTTGTTTGGAATTTGGTTTTTGGGATTTGGATATCATCCCACCCGCCTACGGCCCGCGCCGAGTTGCACGGAACCACTGCTGATTCGTCGTGCCGATGCGGACGGTGCCTTCGATGGTCGAGGTCGCGTTTGTGGCCGCACCGTACTGGCCGGCGAAAGCGTTGCTCGCCGCTGGTCCGGATCGCTGCGCGTTGAAGTCGCGGAGTTTGCTGGACGCCTCGGCGGGCCTGGCCCGGCCCGCGCGCGCGGCTTCGGTGCCAGGAGTGAAACGCCCGTTCACCACCACGCTCTGGCGCAAGGTCACGTTGCTGCCCGTGGCGCGAAACGAAAGCTCCTGATGACGCGGCGCGGTTTCCGTTTTGTCGCCGGGAATCACTTCGCGCACCAGGCCGTCAGGAGAGTCTTGGGCGGGAACAAATCCGGCGCTCGGCGGCGTCTCGACCGTGCCATCGTACACCGAGCCGTCCGCGTCCAGCACGCGCACCTTGGTGCCGCGCTGCTCAATGACAAACTCGTTCAACACGGGAGAAGATTCGGCGAGCGCACGGCCCGTGGGTGCGAGCGCCTTGCTCCGGGTCACGTCGTTCACGCCGGAGTTCAGCCGATAATTTCTGCCCGGGCTGGCGTCATCCGCAGCCACTGCGCCGCGCAGCGACTCCGCGTTGCGCGTGAGCGGCTCCTGCGAACGGTCCAGATTGACGGACGCGGGCGCGGCCACCGGAGCCGGTGTGGCCGGCCCGGGGGAGCGCGAAAAACGCGCGCGGTTGTCCGCCGCGTTGAAGCCGTCGCTCTGCATGGCGAGTGGCGAGGCGGACTGGTCTTTGAAGGTGGCTTCCCTCTCCATCAACTGCTTTTGATCGCCCAAAGCAAACGTCGCCGTGGCGGTTGGCCCCGCCATCGCGCCGCCCGCGAGCTGCCCCGCCTGATTTTGATAACGCTCGGTCGAATAGCCCGCCGCCTGTCCGGGCGGCGCGAAGTTCTGCCCGCCGGCGTTCGCGTAATTCAACATCTGCTGGTTCCGCAGGTCCGGCTTCTGCGCATCGGTCGGCGTGTTGAACGAGGAAATATTTTGCGCCACCGGCACGAGCGACAGCGTGGTCTCGCTGGCAAAGTAACTGGTGCTTTGCTCCTGAAACGTCAGCGCGAAGCTGTTCTTAGCGAGGACATCCACCGCCTTTATTTTGTCCACCGCAGTGTTTCCCAGGTCGTTGTCGTTCCGCGGCGCGGCCGGCGTGGCCGCGAGCACAGCGACCGTCTGAGACGCCGGCGCGTCTTTCTTTTCCATCTCCGCGCGCCCGGCGAGTTCGGCCGTGAGCGCGAATTCTTTTTCCGCAGTGCCCACGCCCTTCGAGCCTCCGTTGCCAGCCAGTTCGAATTTTCTCACCGGCATGTCCGCCCGCGCGAGTTGCATGGCGCGCTGATCCAGCCGGCTGTTCCAGAAAATCCACGAGCCAGTAATGACGACCACCGCCGCCGCGCCGATGGCGAGCCGCCCGTTCCATGAATTCAACCACGAGAACCAGCCCGGCGATTTCGTCGCCGCGCTCTTGCCGAACGTGCGCGCGACCTCGCCCTGCAACATCTGCCGTGTGGCCGGATGCAGCGCGAAATCACCGACCTGCGCGCGGCGTTCCTTCGCATGGCGCTGGAGCCGTTCCTCGGACTTGTTTGGCATTTCTTCCGACATTGTTTGTTAGACGGACATCGTCTTTTTTATCTCCCGCAAATCTTTGGCTTGCGGAAAGTATTTCGTCGCCACGCCTTCGAGTTTGTCGAGGCATTTGCTCAGGCGCGAACTCACGGTCTTCGCATTCAAATTCAATTCGGCAGAAATCTCCTCGTAACTGAGGTCCGCGAAATAGCGCAGTTCAATCACCTCGCGGCACGGCCCGCCGAGTTCCTCCAGTGCGCGCGTGATCAGTCCCGCGTCTTCGAAGTGCATCAGCGCGCGATCCGGTCCCGGCGCGGTGCTCGGCGGGTCGAGCGTGAAGCCGTCCGCCTCGCCGTTCAGCGGCGCGTCGAGCGAGAGCGTGCGCTGGCCGCCGCCGCGTTTGGCCGCGCGCTGCTTCTGGAGATAATCATGCGCCTTGTTCGCCGCGATGCGATAGAGCCACGTCTGGAACTGGCAGTTCCCCTGAAACGTGCCGAGGCTCTTGATGACCGTGAGAAATGTTTCCTGACAAATTTCCTCCACGTCCTCTGTGTTGAAACTGGAACTGACCTGGAAAATGAAACGCCCCGCCGCCGCGTAGTGGGCATCGAACAATTCATCCCAAGCCGTCGCCTCGCCGCGCAGGCAGCGAGCAAGCAGTTGGGACTCAGTGTTCACGGAGGGGAAATTAGAACAAGCGCGGGCTTTTGGCGAGAGCGGTGAAAATAGCGCAGACAGGGCCGACAAATTTTAACAGGCCGGAAGCAAACCGGTCTTCATTCCTCTGACACTCATTCCTCTGACTTAAAACCCTGCCCGACCTCGCGAACGTCTGGCCGACGGAATGAAGTCAGGGGAATGATTGGCAAGGGAATGGGGCAGCTTCCTTTGGCGACATTTCACTAAAGCCGAGCGCATATCTCGTGATGAACACGACCAACTACCTCAGCCAACGGCTGAATGAACGACTCAAAACGAATCGCTGTAGCGAGGCACTCGAATGTGCTGTCGTGAAACGTGAAGATGAAGTGCCGATAGTCAAAGGAATGTGAGTCAGGAAATACCCGCCGATTCTGCGCTTCCAACTCCGCAGGCCACGACGAACCATGTACCTCGAATACTCCATATTGATGCAACCCGCTCGTGTAGAGAGGATGGCCGCCAAGAGCCTCGTCGTTGGGATAGCCGAAGCGTGTGATGGCGCACCCGTTGAAATGCGCGACCACAACGCCATAGCCACGGTAAATCAGTACCGTCTTATCCTCTGTCTGGAACAGCAATGGAAAAGGAACTCCCGCCTCGGGCGTGATGTCGAACTGAACCTCAACTGCAAGCTGTGCGACGGTTTGTTCGATGCGTGACATTGGATACTTCTAACAATTTGTTCAGACAGGCTGGAAGCCTGTCCTACTCCAACATCTCCGCCGCCACTACGCCCTCGCTCACCTTGGTGACCGGGCCGGTCATGCGGATGGCGAAGTCCTCGCCAATCTCGATGCCGAGCGTGCCGCCCGGCATGTGGACGGTCACGGCGTGGTCCACGAGACCGAGCTTGCGCGCGACTGCCGCCGAGGCGCTGCTGCTGCTGCCTGAGGCCAGCGTGTAGCCCGCGCCGCGTTCCCAGATTTCGATGCGGATGTTTTTCCGGTCGAGCACGCGCAGAAACTGCACGTTCGTCTTGCGGGGAAACGACGGGTGAACTTCGATCTGCGAGCCATATTTGCGCGCGAGTTCCTCGCTGACTTCTTCCGACGGAATCACGCAGTGCGGATTGCCAATCGTGGCCGCGCAAATCTCGAACGTCCGGTCGCCCACGACCAGCGCCTCGTGCAAGACCTCGCGCCGCGCGCCGGTCATCGGAATCTCGTCGCTCCAGAAACTCACACGGCCCATGTCCACGCGGATGGTTTTGCCGCCGTCGAACATCGTCGCGCGGACCACGCCGCCCAGTGTGTCCACGAGAAATTCTTTTCCCTCCTGCACGAGCTTTTGGTCGAACAAGTAACGGCAGAAAATCCGCAGCCCGTTGCCGCTCTTCTCCGCCTCGCTGCCGTCGGGATTGAAGATGCGCAGCCGGAACGTCGCGCGCTCCGAGGGCAGGGGACCGTAGAGAATACCATCCGAGCCGAGGCCGAAATTGCGATGGCAGATGCGCTGGATGCTCTTCTCGTCGAGCGCGGGCGCGAAGGACTTCGGATCGAGCACCAGGTAGTCATTCCCCAGCGCGTGGTATTTGAAAAAGTTCAGGTTCATCAGCGGCGCGCGAACGTAGGCAAACCGCGCCGCCGGGCAAGCGCAAATTCCGCCGCGCCGGAGCGCGTGCGCCCGGCCGTAAATTTCAATTTCCACTCTTGCCAGCTTTCCGCCGCGTCGCCCAAAGTCTGTGCCTTAGTGGTCACGCACACTCAAAGCACCGGAGCGCGCCTCACCGAAGCTCGCGGCTCGAAAACGGTCTCCGCCGCCGACTCCGCGATTGCGAAGTCGCAGCAATACCTTTTGAGCATCCAGAAGCCGGAAGGCTACTGGGTGGGCGAACTGATGGTGGACTCCACGCTGGTCTCGGACATGGTGGCGTATCATCACTGGGCGGGGGACATCGACCCGGAGTGGCAGCGCAAGGCGGTGAATCACATCCTCTCCATGCAGTTGCCGGATGGCGGCTGGAACATTTACACCGGCGGCCCGGCGGAGGTGAACGCCACGATCAAAGCCTACCTCGCGTTGAAACTCGCGGGCGTGTCCGTGACCGATCCGCGGATGCTGCGCGCGCGGGAAATCGCCACGAACCTCGGCGGCGTGCCCCGGATGAACACGTTTTCGAAGCTGTATCTCGCGCTGATTGGGCTGTTCCCTTGGAATTACGTTCCGACCATTCCGGCGGAGGTCATTCTCATCGGCAAGTGGTTCCACATCAATTTCCACGACATGAGCAACTGGTCGCGCTCCATGATCGTGCCGCTGGCCATCATCAATCACTTTCAGCCGACGCGCCGCGTGCATGTGGTGATCGACGAACTGTTTCCGCAGGGCTATCACGAGCGTGACCTGGCGCTGGCGCAGGACCCGGAGACGTTCACGTTCCGCAATTTCTTTTTCATCCTCGATGGTTTTCTGAAACTGGTGGAGCAGTACCACCTGCGCCCCTTCCGCAAGCTGGCGCTCAAAAAGGCCGAGCAGTGGATGCTGGAACGCTTCGAGAACACGGACGGGCTGGCGGCGATTTTTCCGGCGATGCTGAACTCGCTCATCGCGCTCAAGGCGCTGGGCTATGCAAAGGATCATCCGCAGGTCGTGCGCGCGGAGCGGGAGTTGAAGCGGCTGGAGCACGAGACCGAGGACAGCGTGCGCATCGAGCCGTGCTTCTCGCCGGTGTGGGACAGCGCGATTGTCGCGATCTGTCTGCATGAGTCGGGCGTGCCGTCGGATCATCCCGCGCTGAAGAAGGCCTGCTCGTGGATCATGGATCACGAGATTCGTTTTCGCGGTGATTGGAAATACAAGAACCCCGCCGAGGTGGAGCCGAGCGGCTGGGTGTTCGAATACAACAACCAGTGGAACCCGGACGTGGACGACACCGCGATGGTGCTGCTGGCGTTGCGGAAAATTCCCACGGACGACCCGCAGCGGCGCAACGAGTGTTTCGCGCGCGGGCTGAAGTGGATGATGACTTTCCAGTGCAAGGACGGCGGCTGGGCGGCCTTCGACAAGGACTGCACGAAGAGCATTCTGGACAAGGTGCCCTTCGCCGATCACAACGCGATGCTGGACCCCGAGTGCGCGGACATCACGGCCCGCATTCTCGAACTGCTCGGCTACGAAGGCTGGGATGTGGAGCATCAGCAGGTCGAGAAGGCGCTGGCCTACGTGCGCGACGAACAGGAGGAGGACGGCTCGTGGTATGGGCGTTGGGGCGTGAATTACATTTACGGCACCTGGCAGGCGGCGCGCGGTCTGCGTGCGATGGGTCTCGACATGAACCAGCCGTGGCTCGTCAAGGCGCGCGACTGGCTGGAGAGCGTGCAGCACGCCGACGGCGGCTGGGGTGAACGCTGCAACACGTACGACGATCCGGTTTTCAAAGGGCGCGGCCCCAGCACCGCTTCGCAAACTGCGTGGGCGGTCATGGGCCTGCTCGCCTTCGGCGACGCCAGCCGCCCCAGCGTCCAGCGCGGCATCGAGTATCTCACCCGCACGCAGAACCATGACGGCTCGTGGACGGAGAACGAAGTGACGGGAACGGGTTTTCCGAAAGTGTTCTATCTGAAGTACGACATGTATCGGAACGCCTGGCCGCTCCTCGCGCTCGCGACCTACCGCAAAGTGCTGCGCGGCGAACGCATCGGCGACGCCAACGGCGGGAAGTGAACTGGTGCGGTTGGCCTCTGTCTCTTCTGGGCGCGCGGCTGTGTGCGGAGCACCAGCCGCAGCCGGCCGATATTGAAATTGCGGGCTTCGCGGCCTTTGCGTGCTGCGGCTGGGCTGCGCCACAGCCGCGCTCCTTATTTCTGCTGGCCCGCCCGCCCCGCCTTCGTTTAAGACCACTCCGTCAACCCCAGAACATTTATGAAGCAACATTTTTCTCGTCGCTCGTTCGTGAAGCAAACGGCGCTCGCCGCCGGTGTGTTTGCCGTCGCGCCCTTCAACATCGGCTGTAGCACGACCCGGAAGGCCGGGGACAAGATTCGCTTTGTCCAGATCGGTTGTGGCGGGCGCGGCGCTTCGTCGCATCTGCCGGCTGCGCAGTCGGAGGAACTCGTCGCCATCGTCGATCCCGATGTGACCAAGCACGCCAACGTGAAGAAGTGGCTGCAAGGCAAAGGCGGCGACGCCGACAAGCTCCAGGTCTTCACCGATTATCGGAGGATGTTCGACAAAGTCGGCAAGAACATTGACGCCGTGTTCATCGCCTCGCCAAATCATCAGCACGCTTTGCCGGCGCTCATCGCCATGCAACTCGGCGTGAACGTGTATTGCGAGAAGCCCGTCTGCCACGACATCGGCGAGGCCCGCGCCATGCGCAAGATGGCCGCGCGCACCAAAGTCGCCACCCAGATGGGCAATCAAGGCCACTGCGAGGACGGCTACCGCAAGCTTTGCGAATACATCTGGAGCGGCGTCATTGGAAAAGTCACCGAGACGCATAGCTGGACCAATCGCGCCAACGGCGGCGAAGGGCCGCGTCCGCCGAAGGAAGCGCCGCCCGCCGGGCTGGACTGGGAGTCGTGGATTGGCCCCGCGCCTTATCGCGATTTCCACAGTGACCTGCATCCGCATTCGTGGCACGGCTGGTATGATTTCGGCAACGGCTCCATCGGCAACATGGGCTGCCACGTTCTGGATGGCGTTTATTGGGCGCTCAAGTGCGGGCACCCCACGAGCATCGAGGCCGAGCAACTGCGCGGCGGCAGCGACGAGCGTTATCCCATGGGCAGCCGCGTGCGCTGGGACATGCCCGCGCGCGCCGACATGCCCGCGCTGAAAGTTTATTGGTACGAAGGATTGAACGAGAAGACCACGGGCAAGCCCTCCGGCAACCTCCGCGCCGTGAAAGGCGACGACCGCAACCTGCCCGCGCTCCTCCTCGAACTGCGCGCCAAATATCCCGACGAAGGACTCGATGCCGGCGACAGCGGCACGCTTTACGTCGGCGAGAAGGGCGTGATCTTCACCGGCACCTACGGCGACAAGATGCACATCGTTCCCTACGAGAAAATGAAGGAAGTGCCCGCGCCGCCGAAGACGTTGCCGCGTCCGAAGAGCGTCTTCGTGGACTTCCTCGACGCGGTGCGCGCGGGCAAGACCGAGACTGCCGTACCTTTCGACTACGGCACGCGGCTGACGGAGTTCTGCATTCTCGGCAATCTCGCGATGAAAGCGGGCCTGAACAAAAAAGTAGAATGGGACGGCCCAAACATGAAGGTGACCAACCTGCCCGAACTGAACGCCTGGGTGAAACGCCCGGCACGGGCGGGGTGGAAGGCTTGACGATAGGCCATTAGTTGGCGAACGGGCGAGCCGCCCTCCGCTTGAGCATGAGGTGCTGCTGGATCAGCCCGATGGACTCGACTGGGAGACCTTCTGCAAGTGCGACTGCATCTATGCCGTGCCGCGTGAAGAACTGAAGGCGCGCAAAGGCTTCATCACTCCCGAACGCCGCCGCCAAATCGTCCGCGCCATCATCCAATCGCACGGCTGGAACGCGCTTTGAGGAAACGGAGCGCGAGCGCACCATGGAGGCAGCGCAGCGCCTGGCCGATTCACGGAACAAAGTGCCCATCACCCGGCAAACTTTTCAACCTCACTTCCAGACCCTCGCGCGCGGCTTCGACCATGATGCCGTTGGCGGTGAACTGGCGCGCGTGGGCGAGCATCCGGGAGATGCGTTCGTCGTCGTGCGCGGGATCGTGGTGGAAGAGAAAAAGTTGTTTCACGCTGGCGCGGGTCGCGAGCGCGGCGACGTCATCCACGCAGCCATGTCCCCAGCCGACACGTTGTTCATACTCCTCGCGTTCGTATTGGGCATCCATGATCAGCACGTCTGCGCCACGGATGAACTCGACGAGCTTGTCATCCTGCTGCTCGGCGAATTCCAACGACTTCGCGTCCGCCGTGCCGGGCTTGACGCGCATCCGGTGGAACGGCTCGTTGTCAGGAATGAACACGACGGAGCCGGCGCTGGTGTTGAGCCGGTAGCCGACGCAGATGCCGGGATGATTTACGAACATGGCCTGCACGCGCACTTTGCCGACGGTGAATTCCATGTCGCGCAATTCCTCGATTTGGATGTTGCCGGGCAGTTCCTTCAGGCCGACTGGAAAATACGGACTCTCCATCTGCGTGCCTAGCGTGGCCGCGAGTCCCTGACGCGCGCCTTCGTAGCCGAGGATGCGGACGTTGTTCTTGGGATTGTAGGCCGGGACAAAAAACGGGAAGCCCTGGATGTGATCCCAGTGCGTGTGCGTGAGGAGCAGCGTGAGGTTCAACGGTTGGTCGCCAAACTCTTTCGCCAGCGCGAGGCCGAGCGGACGGATGCCGGTGCCGGCGTCGAGCACGATGAGTTCGCCATCGGCACGCACTTCCACACAGGTGGTGTTGCCGCCATAGAACACGGTGCCGGGGCCGGGTGTGGCGATGGAGCCGCGCACGCCCCAGAAGCGCACGAGCGGCGGGCCGTTCACGCTGGCGGCGGGCGTTGGCGCGGCGGGGCGCTCTTTGATCTCGTTGGGAAATTCTTCCGTCGTGACTTTGCGGAGGGCGGCGCGCAGTTCGCCGGGGCTGACGGGCTTGACGAGGTATACGTCCGCGCCGGCTTCGAGCGCGTTCAATTTGTCAGTGGCATAGCCGCGCCCGGAAATCATCACGATTTTTGTGCCGCGCAATTCCGGCGTGTTGCGGATGGCCCGGCAGACTTGAAACCCGTTGCAGCGCGGCATGAGCAAATCGCAGACGACGATCTCGGGTTGGTGCTGGCGGGCGAGATTGATGCCGGTCTCGCCGTCCACGGCCTCAATGACGTTCCAGCCGTGCTGGCCGAGCAAAGCCGCGATCATCGGTCGCAACTCGTGGTCATCTTCGATCAGCAAGACGGCTTTCATCCCTTGATGCGCGTTTGGTTCATGCGGCTGTGTGCGCGGACTCTAGCGAAACAAAGTCGGATGGAAATTAAAAAGACGCAGGCGGAAGGCGTCGCTCCTCCGTCCGCCGCAGCGTGGCCCCGTCATTCACCAACCCTTGCAACCCGCATCTATCGTTTGTGTGCCTCGCGCCGAAAAACCTGTTGCGTGCCGGAATGTCGTTCTATAGATTCCGCGTTCCGTTTCTCCGGGAACGGCTGAATCCGTAATAAAATATAGGCTTTCGGCGCAATCCGAGAGCGTAAAAAAGAACATGACTCCGCAAACCAAGAAACGACTGAAGCAGTTGCGCCGGTTCCGCATTCGCAAGAAGCTGTCCGGCACGAGCGCGCGCCCTCGCATGGTGACCACGTTCTCCAACACTCACATTTACATCCAGTTCATCGACGACATCGCGCGCAAGACTCTGGCCAGCGCCTCGACCCGGCACAAGAGCGCGCCCGACCGCGAGAACCTCGGCGCGAACATCAAGAGCGCGACGCTCCTCGGCAAGTGGGCGGCGGAAGAGGCGCAGGGCAAAGGCATCAAGTCGGTGGTGTTTGACCGCGCCGGCACCCGTTACCACGGGAAGATCAAGGCGCTCGCCGACGCGGCGCGCGAAGCCGGTCTGCAATTTTAATTTCAACAGGAGACAAAGAACGTGGCAGAAGAAAATCAATCTCAAGCAGCAGCAGCGCCGGCTCCCGCCGGTCCCGCCTCCGCCAGTTTTGGCGGCGGCGAACGTAGCGGTGGTTTCGGCGGCGGCGGCGGTCGTGGCGGCGGCGGTGGCCGTGGTCGCGGCGGTTTCGGCGGCGGTCGTGGTCGTGGTCGTCCGCGTTCCGGCGGTGACAGTGATGACAAGTCCGGCAACGAAATGATGGAGAAGGTTGTCTTCATCAACCGCTCCGCAAAGGTCGTGAAGGGTGGACGTCGTTTCAGCTTCAGCGCGCTCGTCGTCGTTGGCGACAAGAAGGGCCGAGTGGGCTGGGGTCTGGGCAAGGCTGCGGAAGTCGCGGAAGCGATTCGCAAAGGCGGCGAAGTGGCCCGCAATTCTTTGGTCTCGGTTTCGCTGCAAGGCGTGACCCTGCCCCACGAGATTTATTACGAATTCGGTGGCGCGAAGATCATGCTTCGCCCCGCCTCTCCCGGAACGGGCATCATCGCCGGCAAGACCGTGCGCTCGGTGCTGGAATCCGCCGGACTCAAGGACGTGTTGAGCAAGTCGCTCGGATCGAGCAACGCCGCGAACGTGGTCAAGGCCACGCTCGGCGCGCTCCAGCAGCTCCGTGTGCGTGAGGACATTTACAAGAGCCGCGGCCTCACCTTGCGACCCAAGAAAGAAGCCGCTCCCACCACCGCCCCCGTCACCGCCGTCACAGCCTAATTTGATTTGATATTATGCGTTTGCACGATTTGAAACCACGCCCCGGCGCGAAACACCGCCGCAAGCGTCTCGGTCAGGGCGAGTCCAGTGGCCACGGCAAAACCTCCGGTCGCGGCGGCAAGGGCCAGACCGCACGTTCCGGCTCCTCGATCCGCATCGGCTTCGAGGGCGGCCAGATGCCGCTCATCCGCCGCATCCCCAAGCGCGGCTTCAACAACGCCCGCCACACCACCGCCTACGTCGCGGTGAATCTCGATTCGCTCAACCAATTCGACAGTGGCGCACGCGTCGATGTGGAGATGATCCGCAACGCCGGTCTCGCCAACGGTCCCGTGAAGCTCGTGAAAATTCTCGCGGACGGCGAGATCACCAAGAAGCTCACGGTCGTGGCGCACAAGTTCAGCGCCGCCGCCAAGCAGAAGATTGAAGCCGCCGGCGGCGCCTGCGAAGTGGTTGTCAAAACTGTCGCCACCAAACCTGTAGCCACCAAGGCTGCAGCGAAAGCCTGACGCGCATGTTCCAAAAGGTCCTCGGCACATTCGCGAACTGCTTCAAGATCCCGGAGCTCAAGTCGCGCATCATCTTCACGATCATCATCCTCGCGATTTGCCGCGCGATCTCGATGATCCCGATTCCGGGCATTAATGGCGCGGGCCTGCAGCAGTTCTTCGATGAACAGTCGAAGGCCGGCGGCGGCGGCATCATGGGCATGTACAGCATGTTCACGGGCGGCGCGCTGGAACGTTGCGCGATTGGCGCGCTGGGCATCATGCCCTACATCAGCGCCACCATCATCATCCAGTTGTTGAGTGCGGTGGTTCCGCGCCTGAGCAAGCTGATGCGCGAGGAAGGTGGACGGGCGAAGATCATCCAGTACGGACGCTACCTCACGCTACTGCTCTGCATCGGCCAGGGCGCGTTCATGACCCTGAGCTGGTCGCAGGCGGAAAGTTTCTTCCAAGGCTTCAACGGTGATTTGCTCATGCCTTACATGCGCGAGAACCTATGGTGGTTTTTCATTCAGACGACCGTCGTGCTGACCACGGGTACGATGCTGCTTATGTGGTTTGGTGAACAGATTACCGAGCGCGGCATCGGCAACGGGGTGTCGCTCATCATCACCATTGGCATTCTCGCGCGGCTCCCGGCGGCTTTCCAGGGTCTCAAGGACATGGTCAAGGGCACGGGCGGTGAGGGCTTCAATCCGTTCTACGCGCTCGTTCTCATCGCACTGCTCGTCGTGGTGGTTGCCAGTGTCATCGCCATCACGCAGGCGCAGCGCAAGGTGCCGGTGCAATACGCGCAGCGCGCCGTGGGTCGCAAGGTCTATCAGGGCGGCACCTCTTTCATGCCCTTGCGGGTGAACTACGCGGGCGTGATGCCGGTGATTTTCGCCAGCGCCATCCTGATGTTCCCGGCGCAGATTCTTTCGAAGGCCGGCACCTTCTTCAAAATGGAATCGCTCAGCCGCCTCTCGACCATGCTCCAAGAGAACCATCCGTTCTACATGGTCGTCTTCGGCCTGATGATTCTCTTCTTCTCCTATTTCTGGGTCGCGACGCAGTTCAACGAAATCCAGATCGCCGATGACTTGAAAAAATACGGCGGCTACATCCCCGGCGTGCGTCCCGGCGAGGCCACCAGCAACTTCCTGCACAACGCCATGAGCCGCATCACGCTGGCGGGCGCAATCTTCCTCACCATCATCGCCGTCATCCCGATTGTGCTCACGAACCAGATGGGCATCCAGCCGGCGGTCGCGCAGTTCTTCGGCGGCACCGGCATGTTGATCACCGTGGGCGTGATGCTCGACACGATGCGCCAGATGGAATCGCATCTGTTGATGCGCCACTACGACGGCTTCCTGAAAAAGGGCCGCATCAAAGGGCGCTTCTAGGCGTCTCCGCCGGTCATGGCCGGAATCATCTTCAAGACCCCGCGCGATCTGGAGGCCATGCGCCCCGCCTGCCGCGTCGCGCGGGAAGTCCTCGACTCGGTGGCGGCTTTCATCCGCCCCGGCGTGACCACCCGGCAGATTGATGACTTCGCCGCGCAGGCCATCCACCGGCACGGAGCCAAGAGCGCCTTCCTCGGCTACCGCAAATATCCCTGCCACATCTGCATCTCCGTGAATGAGGAAGTCGTGCACGGCATGGCGTCCGACCGGCGCGTGGAGTTTGGCGACATCGTGAGCCTCGACGTGGGCGTGCGTCACAACGGCTTCATCGGCGACAACGCGGCCACGGTTCCGGTCGGCGGCTGCGGCGTCGCAGCGCAGCGCCTTCTCGACGTGACCGAACAGGCGCTCTACGTCGGCATCGCCCAAGCGCGCGGCGGCAACCGGGTTGTGGACATTTCGCGCGCGATTCAGCAACACGTCGAGAGCCACGGCTACACCGTGGTGCGCGAATTCGTCGGCCACGGCGTGGGCCGCTCCGTTCACGAAGAGCCGCAGGTGCCGAACTTCGTCGAGTCCGGGAAAAAATCCCCCGTCCTCCGCCCCGGCATGACTATCGCCATCGAGCCGATGGTGAACGCAGGCCGCGCGGACGTGAAGATACTCAAGGACAAGTGGACCGTCGTGACCGTGGACAGCCAGCTCTCCGCGCACTTCGAGCACACCGTCCTCATCACCGAGGGCGAGGCGGAGATATTGACGCGCGTCCCCGCCCTCAGGCTCGCGACTGCACCAGCACTTTGAACGGCCGCCCTAGGTGTTCGGGATGCGTGAGCGTTTGAAACTGCCGGACTTTTTTCGCCGACAAGGAATCGTTGCCTTTCCATAACTCGCGCGCGATCTCCGTGAGGAACTGACCCTGGGAGGTGAACGTCTTCGTCTTCAGTCCCGCCGCCTCGCCCGCCTGGATGATTTCCGTGAAGTTGACATGGGCCGTGATGTCCTGCTCGCCGGGATTCGCCAGCACGTCCGCCCCGACGCGATGGCCGGAGTAGGAGCGGAGCGTGCCGGTGTTGCGTGCAGGCGAAAGCAGTTCTTCGAGCACGCCGCCGTAGTCGATGGTCATCAACCGCCCGCTCCCCAATGACGCCGCCGCTTCGCGCCACCAGCTTGTCGCCGCGGGGCCAAGTTCCATCACGTAGCCGTCGGGAAGAACGTCGAGCAGCGCGGCGGGAAGTTGCGGGTGCGCAGGATTTGGCTGAGCCAGCCGCGTCCAGACGAATTGATCGCCACGGCGCATCACGGCCATTTCCTCCCAACGCCGCGCGGAGGCGTTCCACGCGAAGGGATGCACCGGCATCGCGTCCAGCAGTTCGTTGGAAAAAATCACGCCGCATACGCGCTGGCGGATGTCGGCGAGAGTCTCATGCCAGCGGACGTTGTGAAAGCGGCTCAACCTCGCCTGTTGCGCGGCACGCCGCGCGGGCGAAGGCTCCACAATCCAATACTCGACACGCGGGAACAGCGCGGCTTCCTGATCTTCCAACGCCTCCAGGATGTCGAAGGCCAGTTGCCCGTCATGCGCGCCGGACTCGACAATTTGGAATTTGGATTCTTGATCGCGTTCCGAGTCGAACCAGCGCGCGAATTGAAACGCCAGCAGTTCGCCGAACATTGAACCGACGCTGACGCTGGTCATGAAATCGCCGCGCGCGCCAATCTGCCCGCTCGCGCGGCTGTAGTAGCCGTGCTGCGGATGGTAAAGCGCGAGCGACATGAATTGCGCGAAGGGGAGAGGTCCATCGCGCTCGATGTGCGCGCGGATCATTTCGCCGAGCGCGCTCATCAACGTGCCGCCAGCGTCTCGCGGGTCGGTCTTTTCTGCGGCCCCAGGCCCTCGCGGGACGCTGGCGGCACGCTGACTCGGCTCCTTCTTTTGTGCTTCATCTCAAGTTCCTCGTTTCTCATGCCGCTGTAGTTTCTTGTATGGCCAAGATCGATGCCTTTTTTAATCTGATGTTCGAGCAGAAAGCTTCGGACGTGCATCTCTCATCCGGCAACCCGCCCATCCTGCGCATCAACGGCGAACTCCAGCGCGTGGAGTTCCCGCCGCTCGAAAGCGATCAGCTCAAGGCGATGCTCTACGAAATCACGCCGGAGTACAAGATCAAACAGTTCGAAGAAACCGGCGACGTGGATTTCGGCTACGAAATTCCCGGCGTGTCGCGTTTCCGCGCCAACTTCTTCAACCAGAAGAACGGCGTGGCCGCGGTGTTCCGCCAGATTCCGTCGAAGGTTCTTTCGTTTGAAGATTTCGAGAAGTTCGACGCGCCCTTGCCGGCGGTGCTGAAGAAATTCTGCATGTTGCACAAGGGACTGGTGCTCGTGACCGGCCCGACCGGTTCCGGCAAGTCCACGACGCTGGCCGCGATGGTCGATTACGTGAACAAGAACCGTCGCGACCATGTACTGACCGTCGAAGACCCCATCGAGTTCGTGCATGAGAGCAAGAACTGCCTGGTGAACCATCGCGAGGTGGGCATTCACACGCGCTCCTTCGCCTCCGCGCTCAAGGGCGCGCTGCGCGAAGACCCGGACGTGATTCTCGTCGGCGAAATGCGTGACTTGGAAACCATCGAACTCGCGATCACGGCGGCCAGCACCGGCCATCTGGTCTTCGGCACGCTGCACACGTCGAGCGCAGCCAAGACGGTGGATCGTATCATCGACGTGTTTCCTGCCGACCAGCAGAACAAGATTCGTGCGACGCTCTCCGAGGCGTTGAAGGGCGTGGTCGCGCAAAACCTTTTCAAGCGCGTGGACAAGAAGGGCCGCGTGGCCGCGCTGGAAATTCTCGTCTTCACCACGGCCATCGCGAACCTCGTGCGCGAAGGCAAGACGCACCAACTGCCCGGCATGATTCAGGTCGGCAAGAAGATCGGCAACGTGCCGCTCGACGACGCCATCATGGAGCATCTGCGCATGAAACGCATTTCCCCGGAGGAGGCCTACGACAAGTGCCTCGATAAGAAAAAATTCCGTCCCTTCCTCACAACGCCGCCACTCGATGACGAAGTGGCCGCCACCTGATTCATGCGCCGCAACGAACTAGACTACATTCTCAGCACGATGCTCGATTTTCGGAGCAGCGTGTCTGATCTCATCTTCACCGTGGACAAGCCGCCGCAGGTCGAGGCCGACGGCGTGCTCGTGCCCGTGCCGCTCACGCCGCCGCTGGAGAAGCTCTCGCCCTTTCAGACGGAGATGATCGCGCTGAATTTGTGCGGCGGCAATCCGCGCCTCGTGGATGACCTGCTGCGCACCGGTTCGTGCGACACGTCCTACTCGGTGATCGACAAGGCGCGCTTCCGCGTGAACATCTTTTCCCAGCGCGGCAGCTACTCCATCGTATTGCGTAAGCTGAACACGAAGATCGCGACGCTCGCCGACCTGAAACTGCCGGACATCCTCCACCAGCCGGCCAAGGAAAAGACCGGCCTTGTGCTCGTCACCGGCGCGACTGGCTCCGGCAAATCGACGACGCTCGCGGCCATGCTCGACGAGATCAACGCCACCAAGTCCGTCCACATCGTCACGCTCGAAGACCCGGTCGAGTTCGTTTATGCGCAGAAGCAGGCGACCATCAACCAGCGCGAGATGGGCTCGGACTTCGACACGTTTTCCAGCGGCCTGCGCGCCGCCTTGCGCCAGGCGCCGAAGATCATTCTTGTCGGCGAAATGCGCGACCGCGCCACCGTGGAAATTGCCCTGAGCGCCGCCGAGACCGGCCACCTGGTGATGAGCACGCTGCACACGATTGATGCGGGCCAGACCATCAATCGTATTCTCGGCATGTTCGAGACGGCCGAGCAGGAGCAGGTGCGGCATCGTCTCGCGGACACGTTGCGCTGGATCGTCGGCCAGCGTCTGGCGCCGAAGATGGGCGGCGGACGCCACGCGCTGCTGGAAATCATGGGTTCCAACCTGCGCATCAAGGAGAGCATTGTCTTCGGCGAGAGCGAGGGGAAGAGCTTCAGCGAAATCATTGAGGCCAGCTACACGTTCGGCTGGCGCAGCTTCGACCAGTCCTGTCTTGATGCCTACGACAACAACCTCATCAGCGAGGAAACCGCCATGCTCTATTGCAGCAAGCGCGGCACGGTGCAGCGCGGCATTGACAACATCAAGAAGAAGCGCGGCGAGAACACCACGGAGTTCACGCTCAAGATGGCTGAGAAGCTGGTAGCGCGCGCGAAGAACGGCGCTCCGCCCCAAATGCAACCGCTCAAGTTGAACTGATTTATGTCCGCCTCCTTTGATTTTCTCACCACCAGCGACAAGCCCGCGCTGCTCGCGCTCAGCACGCCCGAGTGGCAGGAACTGGCCAAGGCCGCGCTCTGCGAACTCGGCTACAAGGTCCACCAGGCCGCGACGCACAGCGACTTCATCACGAACTTCACGCAGGTCCCGTATCAGATCGTGGTCATCGAGGAATGTTTCGCCGCCGACACCGCGCCGGAAAACCGCAGCCTCTCGTTTCTCCAGACCGCCGCCATGCAACTGCGCCGCCACTCGACGATCATTCTCGTCGGTGACGCCTTCACGAGCTTCAACCCCATGGAAGCCTACCAGCACGGCGTGCATCTGGTGGTGAACCGTTCGGAGATGCTGCTGCTCGTGCAGTTCATCCAGAAAGCGGGCGCGGACAACGACATTTTCCTGCACGGCTACCGCGAGACCCAGCGCCGCATCACTCAGGGTTTGGGGAAGTCGTAAGGCGGCGGACGCCGCTTCCGATTCCAGCTTTTCAGCGTATCACAGCCGTGCTCTCCACGGCCTTCACACAACGAAACCCGGTGTGGTTGCTGGCGGTGCGGACTTCGCCCTTGCCGCGCGTGCCGACCATGTAGCGGGTGCAATAGAGATCCGTGCAGAGAAAGGAGCCGCCGCGATGCACGCGCTTCTTTTCGCTCGGCTCGGCGGGATCGTAGGGTGAGTCCGGGCCTTGCGGATTGCGGGCCACGCCGCCGACCAGCTTCGAGCGCGCATAGGTGTCGGGTCGATACCAGTCGCTCACCCATTCCCACACGTTGCCGCCCACGTCGTGCAGGCCGTAGCCGTTCGCGGAAAATTGCGCGACCGGCGCAAGGCCCTTGAAACCGTCCTCGCCCGTGTCGCCGCCTTCCATGGGGAAGCGGCCCTGATAAATGTTCGCGAAAAATTTTCCGCCGGGCTTCAGCTCGTCGCCCCACGCGTAAAGTTTTCCGGCCACGCCGCCGCGCGCGGCGAACTCCCACTCGGCCTCGGTGGGCAATCGCTTGCCCGCCCACTTCGCGTAGGCCGCCGCGTCCTCGTAGGCGATCTGCACCACGGGAAATTTCTCGCGCCCCTTCAGGCTGCTGTCCGGCCCGGTGGGATGACGCCAGTCCGCGCCGGGGACGTAGCTCCACCATTGAAAATAATTGTCCAGCTTCACCGCCTGCGGCGTGGCCGTGAAGACGGTGGAGCCGGCCACGAGATTTTCCGGCGGCGCGGTGGGGAACTCTTCCTGTGTCGGCTTGATCTCCGCGACGGTGCGGTAGCCGGTGGCCTGGACAAATTTCTCGAACTGCTCATTGGTCACTTCCGTCGCGTCCATCCAGAAGGCGTCCACATAAACGCGGTGAATGGGCTGCGCGTCGCTGGTCAAGCCCGGCTGGCCGCACAAGGAGTCGCTCGCCGCGTCGCTGCCCATCGAGAACTCGCCACCCGGAATCCACACCATGCCCTCCGGCGCGGGCGCGGGCGCAGGCGCACTGTTCGGAACGGTCGGCGCGAAAGGGGAAGCCGACGCGGCGGCGCCATTCGTCTGGGCGGCGGTGCCAGCGCGCTCAGCCGTGGCCGGGGGCGTGCGTAATTTCCAGACGGCGAGAACGCCCGCGATCACGACCGCGCCTGCGATCCACCAGCCCGTGGTGCTCGTTCGAGCGGTGGACGTTTTATTGGCGGCGTTCTTTTTCTTCATACCAATGTTGCTTCCAAGGGTGCGAACCGGACGCCCATCCCAGGGGCGATGAATCTGGCGCGGTTCCATTTCGGCATGGCGTGGGTGTATCGGATGCGCCGTGCGCCAGCAACCTCCAGATGCAAGGATGGCGCGCGCGAGCCGATTAAAGTTTGGGCGCGACCGGCGGCGGCGCATTCGTGTCGCGCGCGGGCCGGTCGAGGCTCTTGAGGATGTTGCCCTTCATGGTGGCGAAGGCGGCGTTGGTGATGAGGGCGAGCTCGCGCCGGGCCGAATCCTTGTCACCTGCTGTGCGATGCCAGCGCGCGAGGTGCAGGCGCACGCCTTCGCGCTCGGTGTCATCGGCCGCGAGTTTCATGGCGTCGTTCCAAGCCTGTAGTGCGTCGCGCACGCGGGGCGGCTCGATGCCGTAATAGGTTTGTGCGAGATCGGTGGCGAGCTTGAAGTCGTTGGTGGCGAGGGCGAGCGCGCTGCGGTAGAGGCCCATGGCCTTGTCGAAAACCTGCTGCTCGGAAATGCCGTAGTGGTTTGTGGCGTCGCGGCGGAAGAGATAAACGGTGGTGGCGAAATTCTGGAAATAGATTGGCTCGCTTGGGTCGAGTTCAATGGCCTTCTCGTAGCAGAGGAAGGCGTTGGTCACGGGACTGTTGTGACCGTAGAAGTTGGCGAGGTTGTTCCACGGGGCGGGATTCTTCGGATCGAGATCGCGAGCGAGGAGGTATTGCGCGGCGGCTTCTTCCTCGCGGCCGAGGTCGTTGAGAAAGCTGCCGAAGGCGAGGCGACCCTGCACATGCTTGGGATGGCGTTCGAGGAATTCGCGGTAGGATTTCTCGACCGGGTCGAAGCGTTGCTTCATGCGCAGGCGCAAGGTGGCCGCGCTGTCGCCCGCGCCGGCGGCGGCGAGACGTTCGTTCTCGGCCATCCAGCGGTCGGTCTCGTCGTCGGCGGATTGATCGGCGAGAAGGAGGCGCTGGTATTCCTGCTCGACGGAATCTTTGAGGTTTGCGATTTCGATCTTCGCGCCGGTTTTTTCGCGCCCGAGATTGCTGACGGCCGAAGGCTGGTTCGTCGCGACGAGCGCGGCGAGCAGTCCTGTGACGATGGAAGCCATGCGCGGAAAATAGCAGGAAGAAGGCAGTGCGCCAGAGATTCGAGGTGGTGGCTCGCCTCGCGCTGCGAGGCGATGAGGGGAACAGTTAGCAAGCCTTCGCCAGTCGCAGCGCGACCGGCACCACCTTACCCCACACTGACCACCGCAATCTTATGCTTCTTCGCAATGGCCTCGACGCGTTCCTGGTCGAGCAGCAGCGTCTTGCCCGCCTCAATGGCGAGCACCGAGAGCCGCGCGGTGACGCACATCTCCAACGTCCGCGCGCCAACGCACGGAATGTCCCAGCGCATGTCGTGCTTTTCCTTCGCGACCTTCACGGCCACCGCGCCACCGTCCTTGCCGGAGAGTTCGCCGCCGCGCAGGAGACATTTGTCGGTGCCCTCGAAACCTTCCACGGCCAGCACCGAGCCTTGTTTCACGACCACGGACTGGCCGATCTCGAGGCGGGAAATTTCCTTGGCGATGCGGAAGCCGAAGGCCACGTCCTCGCGCGGCTCGTCGGAAAGCTTCGCGCCGAGATGAAAGCCCGGGCCGGGCATCATCGGTTGGAGCCACGGCACCGGCTCGATGAGTTTCACGCCGTCCTTCTCCAATTCATCCGCCAGCGCGCCGAAAAGGGTGTGGGCGTTGCGCTCCTTGAGTTTGAACACCACGGCGATGGTGCGGAGATCGGGGCGCGCATCGAGGAAGCTCTTGGGCGCAATTTTCCCGACCATCACGCAATGCTTCACGCCGTGCTCGACGAAGGCGTCGATCATTTTCGAGGTCTGGCCCAGGCGCAGCCAGACCATCTTGTCCACGAGCGGTTCGAGGTCGCGGTTGCTCAAGCCCTCGAACCCGACGGCGACGAGGCGGCGCACGCCGAGCGCCCTCGCCTGCTTCGCGAGCACGATGGGCAGCGCGAGGTCGCCGGCGATGATGCCGAGGGTTTCAATGTGGTCAGCCATGCGGGCGAAGGTTAGCGGGAGAGGGCCGGGGCGCAAAGCTTCTGTGGAGGGACCCGATGAAATGGAGGATTAAGATTAGGAACAAGATTAGGATTAGGACGGAAAGCCCCCGTCTTCATCTTAATCCTAATCTTGTTCCTAATCTTAATCGCGGTCTTCCGTCACGCCGCGCACTGGCGAATTGAAGATTGATCATTCCCCGTTGAAGCCCAAACCTCCGGCCTATGAACACCTTGCTCACACTCACCGCCGCCGCGCTTTTCGCCGGGGCCACCTTCGTCGCCGCCGCCGATCTCAAAGACTCGCGCGTTTATGAAATGCGCATCTACCACGCCGCGCCGGGCAAGCTGGATGATTTGAACAAGCGTTTCCGCGACCACACCGTGCGGCTCTTCGAGAAGCACGGGATGGAGAACCTCGGCTACTGGACACCGATTGATAACACGAACAACCTGCTCATCTACGTGCTCGCTCACGCCAGCCGCGATGCGGCGCGGAAATCCTTCGCCGCGTTCGGCCAGGATCCGGACTGGAAGGCGGCGGCCAAGTCCTCCGAGGCGAACGGCAAACTGGTCGCCAAAATCGAATCCTATTTCATGGAGGCGACGGATTATTCGCCCGCGATCAAATCCGCAAAGGCGGCGCCGCGCGTCTTCGAGCTGCGCGAATACACGGCCAGCACGAACAACCTCGCGGCGCTGGATGCACGTTTCCGCGACCACACCGTCGGCCTGTTCGCCAAGCACGGGATGCAGAACCTTTTCTACTGGCACCTCACGCCCGGCCAGAAGGACGCCGACCGGAAGCTCATCTACATCATCGCGCACAAGAGTCCGGAAGCGGGCGCGGCGTCGTTCGGCTCATTCCGCACCGATCCGGACTGGATGGCGGCCAGGGCAGCGTCGGAGAAGAAAGCCGGCGGTTCCCTGACCGAAGGCGGCATGGCCGGCGTGAAGTCCACCTACATGAAGGCGACGGACTACTCGGCGACGAAGTAGCGTCGGCGTCCCACCGCCGAGCTCGAGTTCAGCGGAGGAATGCGTCGTCCGTTTCGCGCTGGCGAAGCGGGCGGAAAAACGTCTGCGCGTGGTGCTGCCGCGCCTGCGCTCACCTTGACACCCCCGGCCCCTTCCCAAACACTGCGCGCCCATTTATGGCCGAGCCGAAAGAAAATTTATTGATGGAGAAGATTGTCTCCCTCTGCAAGCGACGTGGATTCATTTACCAGTCATCGGAAATCTATGGCGGCATCAACGGCTTCTGGGACTACGGCCCGCTTGGCGCGGAGCTGAAACGCAATTTGCGCGACGCTTGGTGGCACTCCATGATGCGCCAGCGCGAGGACGTGGTGGGTCTCGACGCGAGCATCATCACGCATCCCATTGTTTGGAAGGCGAGCGGGCATGTGGACACGTTTGCGGACCCGATGAGCACCTGCAAAAGCTGCAAGAAACTCATCCGCGCAGATCAAGTGTTCGGAATGATTTGGGAGTCCAAATGGGGACAATCTTTAGCAGCTGCTGTCGGTACTGGTGGCGAAGGATCCACAATGATCGTTCCGCCTAGTTTTCAAGATTCTCCTCTTGCGAAATGGATCGCACATACCGCGAAGAAGGAAGTTCCTGATCTTGCCGTGGTTCGTAATCGGGACACGGTCCTTCCTGAAATTGAGAAACGCTTAACTATCCCGCTTACGCAGGCACCTTGGCCGAACTTTCGCGAACTGGTTTGCCTACTCGGTGGCGACGGCTTTGATCCGGACAAGTCTCCTGTCCCGCCATGCCCGCATTGTGGTGGTGAAATGACTCCACCACGTCCTTTCAACCTGATGCTGCAAACGCATTACGGCCCGATTGCGAGCGATGAGAACTTGGCCTACCTCCGTCCCGAAACCGCGCAGGCCATCTTCGTGCAGTTCAAGAACGTGTTCGACTCGTCGCGCGTGAAGGTGCCGTTCGGCATCGGCCAGATCGGCAAGGCGTTTCGCAACGAGATCACGCCGCGCAATTTCACTTTCCGCTCGCGCGAGTTCGAGCAGATGGAACTGGAGTTTTTCATCCGGCCGGACGAGGCGACGGAAGCGTTGCATGGCTCGGTTGCCACCGTGCCGCCGCAGGGGCATCCCGGTGAGCCGCAGCCGAACTGGGGCTGGCAGGCGTGGCATCAATACTGGGTCGAGGAGCGCGTGTGCTTTTACGAGAACATCGGCCTCTCGCGCGACACGCTCGGCTTCCACATTCAGCAGCCGGACGAACTCGCGCATTACGCCCGTGCCACGGTGGACATTCTCTACAAGTTTCCTTTCAGCAAGGAAGAGGACGGCGTGGTGAAGGGTGACGAACTCGAAGGTATCGCCGCGCGCGGCGACTTCGACTTGAGCCAGCACGAGAAATTTTCCGGCAAACCGCTCGGCGTGTTTGACGAGGAAGTGCGCGCCGCCTGGACGAAACTTCCTGACGCACGCAAGCAGGCCATGCGCGAGGAATTCATCGAGGCGAAGACACGCACGGGCATTGATAAGAAAAAACTCGCTCCGTCCGACGCTGCCGAAGCCGCGCGCAAGGAGGCCGACGGGTTTTTCGAGAAGCTCGCCAAGGGCCAGTTCGTGCCCCATGTCATCGAGCCGTCCGCCGGACTCGACCGTCTCACCTTGGCGCTGCTCTGCAACGCCTTCACCGAAATCACCGACACCGATGACAAGGGCAAGAGCGAGACGCGCGTGGTGATGAAGTTCCATCCCCGCGTCGCGCCGATCAAAGTGGCGGTGCTGCCGCTGCTCAAGAACAAGCCCGACCTCGTGAAGAAGGCGCAGGCCGTGCGCGACCTGTTGCGCCCGCACATGAATGTCTTCTACGACGACGGCGGTTCGATTGGGCGCCGCTATGCGCGCCAGGACGAGGCGGGCACGCCCTTCTGTCTGACGATTGATTTCGACACGCTCGGCGAGAAGCCGGAGCTGCTCGACACGGTGACGCTGCGGTATCGCGATGACGGCCGGCAGGAGCGCCTGCCCATCGCGCAACTCAAGGACTGGCTGCTGGAGCGGATACGCTGAGATGGAACGGCGGCTTGAGAATCTTCGGACGGCGGCTGACTCTCGTAGGACGGGCGTCCCGCCTGTCTCTACCAAATTCATTCCTTCTGTTCAGATGGTTGGACAGGCGGGACGCCAGTCTTACACTCCGCGCCCATGAGCTTACCGTCGCGGCTTTCGTATGCGTTCATCGCGCTGCTGATCATCGCGGCGGGCTGGCTGAAGCTGGCCACGCCGCTGGTCACGGTGCTGTTCTGTTTCTTTGCATTGCATGTCCTGTCCTTCGGCGGGCGCAAGTGGCTGGGCATTTCGTTGTTCCTCATTGTGCTGATGGGCTCGGGCGTGGGTTTCTTCTTTTTCTTCAAGCAAACCATCGTGGCCGTTCCGCGCATCGCGGAGACGACCATTCCCGTGGTGCTGGAATGGGCGGAGAAACAGAATTTTCAACTGCCCTTCACCGACTACGCCAGTCTGCGCACGCTGGCGATTGACACGGTGGAGCAGGAATTTCGGGGCGTCGGTAAATACGCAGGCGTGGCCCTGATTCAGTTCGCCGCCGTCCTCATCGGAGTCGTGGTGGCCGTCAGCCTCTTCATCAACTCGCAGTTCGATCTCGAACCGGACAAGCCGGCGCAGAACAACAATCTCTACACGCTCACCGCGCGCGAGATCACGCTGCGCTTCGGAGTCTTTTACGAAAGCTTCGCCACGGTCATGGGTGCGCAGATCATAATCTCCGCCATCAACACCGCGTTCACGGCGGTGTTCCTCTTCTGGAACGACGTGCCCTACGCCAAGGTGCTCGTGGGTGTGACCTTTCTCTGCGGGCTGCTGCCCATCATCGGCAACCTCATCAGCAACACGCTCATCGTCGGCGTGGCCTTCACCATCTCGCCGAAGATGGCGCTGCTCGCGCTCATCTTCCTCGTGGTGCTGCACAAGTCGGAATATTTCCTGAACAGCAAAATCATCGGCCACCGCATCCAGAACCCGATGTGGCTCACACTCATCGGCCTGGTGCTGGGCGAGAAACTGATGGGCATCCCCGGCATGATTCTCGCGCCGGTGATCCTGCACTACATCAAGGTCGAGGCCAAACGCAGCCGCGTGGCGAAGCACGAAGGCACGGAACGCATCGTGGCGGCGGACTCGCCGTGAAACTGACTTCAAGCTGTGACTGCGACTGAAGCCAAGGCCTTGCTCGAACGATTTCAGCGCGGAAAAATTTCCGTGGAAGAAGCGGTGCGCGCCTTTCAGGCCGCGCCGGTCGCCGACCTTGGTTTTGCCCAAGTCGATCTGCACCGCTCGCTGCGCAAGGATTTCCCCGAGGTGATTTACGGCGCGGGCAAGACGCCGGCGCAGGTGCTGGCCATTGCCACGAAACTCGTCGAGCGCGAGGAGCACGTTCTCGTCACGCGCCTCACGGCGGAACACGCGCGGGTGTTGCGGAAGAAGTTTCGCCGTGCCGTCTATCACGAGTCGGCGCGCTGCGTGACCATCGAAGGCAAGGCACGTGCGAAACGCCCGGGCACGATCTCCGTGCTGTGCGCGGGCACGAGTGATTTGCCCGTCGCCGAAGAAGCGGCGGTGACTGCTGAAATCATGGGCAACACCGTGGAGCGCATCTACGACGTGGGCGTGGCGGGACTGCACCGGCTGTTGCGCCGGCTCGACGACATTCAACGCGCCAACGTCATCGTGGCCGTGGCCGGGATGGAAGGCGCGCTGCCCAGCGTGGTCGCGGGCCTGGTCGCCAAGCCCGTCATCGCCGTGCCGACGAGCATCGGCTACGGCGCAAACTTCGGCGGCGTGGCCGCGCTGCTGGCCATGCTGAACAGTTGCGGCAGCGGCGTGACGGTGGTGAACATCGACAACGGCTTCGGCGCGGGCTACGCGGCGAGCCAGATCAACGCGCTGGCGGCAGGAAAATGAAAACTCTCTATCTCGACATCTTCAGCGGCCTGAGCGGCGACATGTTCATCGGCGCGATGATTGATCTGGGCGTGGACGCGCAGGAGTTCGCGCACGAACTGGAAAAGCTTGGGCTGGATGAATTTCACTTGCACGTCTCGCGGCAGGAGCGCGGGGCGATTGCCGGGACGAAGTTTGATGTGCATCTGGCGGGCGGGCATGAGCACGAGCATTCGCATGGAGAAGAGGCGCACGCGCATGAACATTCGCACGCCCACGGCGCGGAACATCACGACCATCTCGATGGTGAAACCCACGGGCCGCACGGCGGGCCGCTGGTCACAACGAAATCCGGGCGCGTGGAACTGAGCGTGTTCGAGACCGGGGTGCCGCCGCGTTTCCGGCTCTACTTTTTCGACGCGCACGGACACGAGGCGAAACCGCCCGTGGCCAAGGACGTGACGCTGGAGACCACGCGCGGCGAGAAGAAACGGCAGGTGTTCAAATTCAAGAAGCATGGCGCGTATCTCGAAGCCACGGCGGAACTGCCGGAGCCGCATGAATTCGAGGCGGTGTTGAAAATTAAACGCGGCGGCACAGTGGAGAAGTGCGAGATCGAGTTTGTGGAAGACCATGATCACCACCATTCCGACCACGACCATGATCACGGCCACGCGCATCACCACGCCGGGCCAGAGTCCGGCGCTCCACATGAGCACGGTCGCAACTTTGCAGACATCCGCGCGCTGATTCAGGCCAGCAAGCTCTCCAAGTGGGTGAAGGAGAAATCCATCGCGGTGTTTCATCGCGTGGCGGTGGCGGAGGGGAAGATTCACGGGCACCCGCCGGAACACGTTCACTTTCATGAAGTCGGCGCGGTGGATTCCATCGTGGACATCGTAGGCTCGTGCGTTGCGCTGGAGATGCTCGGCCAGCCGCGCGTGCTCGCGGGCAGCCCGATGGAAGGCACCGGGATGATTCGTTGCGCGCACGGTAATTTTCCCATTCCCGCACCGGCCACGCTGGAGATTCTCGGCGCGCGCGGGTTGACGATTCAGCAGTGCGAAGAACCGGGCGAACTCCTCACACCCACGGGCGCGGCCATTCTCTCCGAGTTCGCGGAGAGCTTTGGGCCGATGCAGCAACTTAGCGTCGAGAAGATTGGCTACGGCCTCGGCACGCGGCAGAACAAGACGCGGCCGAATGTCGTTCGCGCTGTCCTCGGCAACACGTCCAAGGTCCAGGGTCCAAAGTCCAAGGCCGGAGGCGCGCTCGATTGGGAGATTGACACCATTGCCGTGCTGGAGACGAACCTCGACGACATCAACGCTGAATGGCTGGGCGCGTTTGTGGAGAAAGCATTCGCCGCCAGTGCGCTGGATGTGTTTCACACGCCGGTGCAGATGAAGAAGAACCGGCCCGGCGTGCTGCTCACGGTGCTGTGCGCCAGTGCGGATGCGGATCGTTTCTCCGAAATGATGCTGCGCGAGACGACGGCCTTCGGCGTGCGCCGCACGCTGACCGAGCGACGCAAGCTGCGGCGCGAAGTGGTAGCGGTGAAGACCAAGTTCGGCGCAGTCGCCGTGAAGATTGGCCGGCTAAACAACAAGGTGGTGCAGGCCGCGCCGGAATTTGAATCCTGTCGCGTGGCGGCGGAGCAGGGCGGGGTGTCCGTGCGCGAAGTTTATGACGCCGCCATGAAAGCTTTGAAG
>JBBQYK010000003.1:0-41358 GCA_038208765.1 Verrucomicrobiota bacterium | reverse complement strand
TGGAACAGCCGGACGGCCCGGGAAAATCCATGCTCGGCGCAGCGCAGAAGGCGTGGTTCAAGAACGAACTGCGCGCGGCGAAGGGCCAGTATCCGCTCATCGTGTGGGTGAGTTCGGTGCCGTGGATTGGCACGGCGGGGGCGAACTATTATCCCATTCGCGATCACGTCACGGGGTTCATTCATCAGACGAACGCGTGGCAGTTCGCGCGCGACCCGGCGCTGGCGGAGCAGAGTCGCAGCTTTTTCAGCAGCGCGGATTTCTGGGGTGCGTTCGCGGAGGAGCGGCGGGAGATCGCGAACTTCATTCGCGACGAAAAGATCACCGGCCTTGTCATCCTGCACGGCGACGCGCACAGCCTGGCAGCGGATGACGGCACGCACAGCGATTACACGACCGGCGGCGGCCCGCGCATCCCGGTGCTGGCGGGTGCGCCGCTGGATCAAGATGCATCCATCAAGGGCGGGCCGTACAGCCAGGGTGTGTACAAGCCGGTGCCCGGCGAAGGCTGCTTCGGCTACGTGCAGGTGCGCGACAGCGGCACGAAGATCGACGTGCGTTACAGCGGGCGGAATTATCGGGGCGAGGAAAAGCTGTCGCTGAAGTTTTCCGTGCCGGTGAATTGAAGTGGTGGAACGCGTCGTGCCGCGCAGAGCGGCACGCGGCCACGGCGTGGCGTCTTCTTCCGCTCAAAAGCGCCGTCGTCACTCCGCTCTGCCGGCGCACTCCAAGACGCCGCGCTCACTTTGACTCTCCGCTTTGCTCTCGCTACCGTCCGCCCATGAAACTCATGGCGCTTCTCGTTGTTCTCGCTCTCGCCAGTTCCACGCAGGCCGCGCTACTGGATTTTCTGAAACCGAAAACTAATTCCACGAGTGTCACCACCGCCGCACTGCCCTCGCTCGCCGGTCTTTCGCAGGATCAAGTCGCGGAAGCCTTGAAGCAGGCGCTCGGTAAGGGCGTCTCCAGCGCCATCACCAATCTCGCCAAGCCCGACGGCTTCCTCGCCAATCCGAAGGTGAAGATTCCCATGCCGGAGAAATTGCAGACCGTGGAGAAGACGTTGCGCGCCATGAAGCAGGATCAATACGCCGATGAGTTCGTGACCACCCTGAACCGCGCTGCCGAAGCCGCCGTGCCCGAGGCGCTGCCCATCTTCACCGACACGCTCAAGAGCATGACCATCGAGGACGCGAAGAAGCTGGTCAGCGGCACGAATGATTTCGCGACGCAGTTCTTCAAGACGAAGGGCGAGAAACAGATTCAGGAAAAGATGGCACCCATCGTGAAGCAGGCCACGGAGAGGGCCGGCGTGACGGCGGCTTACAAGAAACTGCTGGCGCAAGGCGGTGGCGCGAGTTCCTACCTCAGCCGGCTGAACGTCGATATCGCTTCACTCGACGTGGACAAATACGTGACGCAGAAGGCCAGTGACGGCCTGTTCAAGATGATCGCCGAGGAAGAGGAACGCATCCGCAAGAACCCCGCCGCGCGCACCACGGAACTGTTGCAGAAAGTGTTCGGCACGAAGTGAGGCCTGGTGGCCCGCCGCCGACCACAATTCGACCGCCTCACTTTTCCTTAGATTCGTGCGCGAGTATCAGAAATTCGGCCTGAAAATTGTAAATGAGCCGATCTAATTCCCAACCATTGAGTCCGGCCTCGCGGGCCACGGACACGTAAAACTCCTCGTGCTCTCTGTAGCTTCCGAAGCTCAACCCCAGCTTCTCCGATAGGGTTTTGATTCGTGCATCTACCGCAATGCTGTTTCGGAAGTCAGGATGGTACACGTCCATCATGATGTTGCGGGCATATTTGTCGCCAATCCCGCGAAAGGATTTGAGGAAAGCGATCTTGGCTTCGCGTCCTGTTTGCGCCAGCAGCTTCGCCTTCGCCGCTTCCAAGCCGCCGAGTTCTTGCACCTGGTCAAAGCACTTGAGGATGTATCCGGCTTTGATGCCGGGCATTCGGATTTTGGCCGCTCGGCAGGTTGTTTCGACCTGACCGCTGCGCGCGGCTGGCGTGAGCTCCGCGAGAACATCAAAGCGGAGTTTGTCGTAGTTGGATTTGTTACCGATCAGGCCGCGCCACCCTGAAGCCCGCCCCATCGTGGCAAAGCTTTGAAGCAGGTAGTGCCACAAAAAGTCAGGGCGCTGTAGCTGCGCGTAGTCGGCCTTTTGCCTGTCCAGCTCCGGTTGCTTAAGGCGGGCCAACCGCCTCGCTTTCGCAGCGAGTCGGAGTTGAACTTGGTGATTCATTGTTTCACGGCTCCAATTTGGAAAACGCAAGGCACACCGAAGCACGCGCCATTCGCCTCAAAATCTTTTTCGATGTCTTCAGCATCGTGCCTCGTCAGGCGTGCCCATGTCGTCTTCTCGTGCTCGTCCTTGGCAGTATCAAATCCATTCGGGAGATTGAGCGCGAGAAGGTCGGTGATGAGATACCGATCATGGAACTTCAGCGGCCAAACAAAAACGTCCGCAGTTTGTCCGGCCTTCAACAGTGCGCGCGCCGATTTTCCCACACGCGCTTCCCAGTCGCTCCGGCTCGCATCGCCCCCTTTGCAAATGTGTATTTCTAGGCGCACGGCAACTCCATCTGAGCGAGTGGGAATCCGTTGCACGAGCACTGAGAATTCTCGATACGTAGAACGCGCGTGGGCTTCCCGCTCTCTTTCATCCAAGTGTGGGTCAATGAATGTGATGTAGTTTGCACGCTTGAACACCGGCGTTAGCAGCTTCAAGTAGTCATCTGTTTGTCGCCTCAATCGAATTGAGGAATTCCGCTGCTGCCAGAGACGGGAAGCTGGAAGGGACATCAGATCGAGGATTTTTTTATCACCCGTCCAATCGGCGGATTGAGGATCAGCAACGAGGATTGCATCAAGCGGTGATTTTTCGTGGGACGCTTGTGCTTCCCAATACCACTCCGCGTCCGTTTCATGATCCAGCTTCGGCAGCGCCGTGGGAAACCGATGCAGTCTTCCCTTCAATGCTTCGAGTAACTTTCTGGTTGGAAGATCCCCAAGCTCGAACATTTTCTTCGTCCACTCACCGTTGCACAGATCGCGCACAATGGCCGCATCGAGCAAGAAGTCCTTGAGCACCGAGAGCGCAAACTCCCGTGATGCCGGAGGCTGTTTGCCATCGTTCCGAAACGCCTCTGGCATGATTGCGATTTCACTGAGCATAAGAAGGCAGCACCTCGCGCAAACTTTCCTCGAAGAAACCTCCGGGCCAGCGTTTAAGCAGTTCGCCGCGCTCATTCAGCGGGATTTCACGCACAATGCTTCTAGCGCCATCCGGTTGCACGTAAAGCAGCGCGACGTTTGCGGGCGTCACAGGCAGGCACGATTTAGGCAACTTGCCGGAAGCTGTTTCGCGCATCCGTCGCATAATCCGCAGCAACAAGTGCTCGCTGTGCGTTTCCAGCAGGAAGATGTTCTTCCGTTCACCAAGGGCAGATTCGATGAACACATCGCCGAGTTCTGCTTGAAGCGCCGGGTGCAAATGAAGTTCCGGCTGTTCGATGGCGTGGATGTGATTCTTCGTGGCATGGGCGGCAACGAGGATGGGCAGAACCTGGGAAATTCCAACGCCAATGTCCCGATGCGAAACGATCGTGTTCGTGCGCTTGTCCTTCAGCAACACCTCGCCCATGACGCCTTCGCCCATTTTTGCTGCGAGTCGGCCGAGCGCTTTCGTAACTAATTCGCGGCTCTTTGGGCCTGCCGGTTTGCCTGCGCCACGCAATGCTTTGACTGCGACCTCCGCAGCTTGATCGCTATCCAACCAATCTCGAACCAACAGTTCGAAAGTGGTGTTCAGCCGATTCGCATCGCCCAGCCACTGATTGATCTTCGCTCGGACAGCCGGCTCCTCTCGGATGACCTGCCAAGCGAAGCTGCCGTCTGAGAAGTTCGTCTGCACGAGTGGAAACAACAAGCGCCTAGATGGATAGGAGCGAAGCGGCCCTAAATACATTACCCTTCCAAGTTGGTCTGAAATAGCTTTGTGCATTTCCTCAAACAAATTCCCGAGGAAATGGTGCATGATGCCACGGGCGGCGCTGACAATCATCTTCTTACGGCTGCCCCCTGCGGACACCGGGTGGAAAAGCACACTCAAATCCGGTAATCTTGCGTTTATGGCTTCGGGAATTAGTCCTTCAATGAACGTCGGCAAGTGACAGACATCTTCCCAATTCTTCTCCAACAAGTTGAAATCCTTTGTCGATAGATTTGTGCCCGAGAATTCAGCGAATGTGCCCTTAAGCACTCTCTGAACAAGGGGGTGGTGGAAGTTGACACCATGAATCCAGAAAGTGACGGGGTGCGACTTCGCCGGTGCGGTGAAGTCCCGTGCTGACATGGGCGTTTGAAGTTCATGAAGTTTGTAGAAACTCGAAGTATGCGCGGACTCCATTTCAAGGAAATGTTTGTCGTCCGTTTCGATGACAAACTTCTGTGCGCCCACGTCATGTTTGGATTCGCTATCAACCAATTCACCAAACGAAGTCTTCACAGAAACCTGCTCGAATGCTGAAAACGCTTCGGCGAATTTTTTGCTCAGGCCAGCAGTTTCAAGCGTAATGCCCCACTCCACACATCTGTTTGAGTCTCCGCGATGCACAAACTGGCGGAAGCCTCCCAAATCCACGGCATCACCGCCGACCTCGGTTTGATGCACGTCCAATTCGCCGCTCTTGATCGCGTGGCACCCGAGCAGGAGGCTGTGGAGGATGCTCGACTTGCCACCGCTATTCGGCCCGAAGATCAGGGTGAGCGGGCGAATCGGGATTCTCTGCGTTTCGGCAAACGCCTTAAAATTTCCTAACTGTAGTTCCGTCAACATTTCCGTGTTCGCTTTCTTTTGTTGGCCGGAGTATTGCGGAGCCGCGTGAACTGTTCTACATCGAAAACCATCAGCCGCATGACTCTCCAGTAATGTTTCGCGAACTCTTTCAGCAATCCGGCCTCTCACTCGAACGGTTGCAAACCTTTTGCCTGGTGGCCGAGGCCGGTGGAGTGACCAAGGCCGCCAATGGCGATGTCAACGCGCAGAGCCTTTACAGCCGGCAGATCAAGGAACTCGAAGAGTTCTTCGGCACCGCTCTTGTGCAGCGAAGCGGGCGCGGAATTGTGCTCACCCGCGCCGGGAGGGAACTGGCGGCTTTGGCGCGGGAACATCTTTCGGCGTTGTCCGACTTCCGGCTCGAATGCGTTCACCAGCCTCAGAAAATCACCGTGGCAGCGGGAGACAGCATTATGCGCTGGTTGGTGCTGCCGCGCTGCAATCGTCTCAGGGCTGAGTTTCCAGAGGCGGGTTTTGCGTTCTTGAACCTTCAAACCGAAGAAATACTGCGGCGGCTCCACGACGGCAGTGTTGATTTCGGCATCGTTCGAGATGGTAGCAGTTTCGAGACGCTGACACGCGCGCCAATCGGTGTGATGAGATACGCGCTGTTCACCCGCAAGCCAAAGGTCTCGAACGAGAATCTGGCGTGCATTTTGCAGCAACAACCGCTCGTGACGATAGAGGGGGATGGCGCTTTCAAACGAGGTCTTGCTGCTTTGGTCAAGGCAACGGGCTGCAAACCCAAAATTGATGCAGAGTGCGCGTCGTTTTCTCTCGTGGCGCATGTGGCAGCAAGTTGGGATTGCGCGGCTGTTCTCCCAGAAGCAGCCGAATTGGAAATGTCCGCGCTCGGCTTCAGAAAAGTTGAGACCAAAGAACTCCGTCCTCTGGATCGCAAACTCGCTTTCGTATCAAACACCCGGACGCTGCGCATTCGGCCTCGCTTGAGCAAGCTACGCTCCGCGCTCGTTGCAAAACTCAAGTTGTGATCTGCGCCGCGCGCACGACCGAGCTGTTGCAAAAAGTTTTCGGGGCGAAGTGAAGTGACGCGGTTCGCATCGTAGTGGGGCAGCCGTCCCGGCTGCCGCGCGTCTCGCCTGCCGGTTCACCAATCCAACATCAGGAAAATACCAGCCGGGACGGCCAGTGGACTATGGCAGCCGGGACGGCTGCCCCACTCTCTCAATCAGGGCTTCTTCGCCCCGCCCGCCGGCACGAACTTCAGCGACACGCCGTTGATACAAAACCGTTTGTCCGTCGGCGTGGGAAAACCTTCGCCCGTGAACACATGCCCGAGATGCCCGTTGCACTGCGCGCACAAAACTTCCGTGCGCTTGCCACCGAGCGAATTATCCTCGCGCGTGATGACGTTCTTCGCATTCGCCGGGTCATAGAAGGACGGCCAGCCGCAATGCGAATCAAACTTCTCCTTCGACGAGAACAACTCCGCGCCGCAGCCGCCGCACACGTAGGTGCCCGCGCCCTGCTTCTTGAATTCATCATACGCCGCGCCGAACGCGCGCTCCGTGCCGGCCTCCCGCAGCACGCGGTATTGCTCGGGCGTCAGTTCCTTGCGCCACTGTTCCTCCGTCTTTTCGACTTTGGCTGGTGCGGTTGACGCAGCAGGCGCGGCGGCACTGGCCGTGGGTTCGTTGGATTTCATAGGCGCGACAGGAGTTGATACAGAAGTTGAGTTGCGCGGCTGGCATCCCGCCAACACCGCGAGCAACGCGGGGAGCAACAGGCGTGTCATCGTTGAATACATGCGTGTCATTGGTCGCCAGCCTAAGCTTTTCCTGACATCGCGCAAGGCCGGCGCAACGTGCTGCCAGTTTGCCACTGGCAGGGGCCGCGAAATGAGATCAGTTCTCGCAAGCCTCTGCATCCTGGAAATGCGCGCACCTCATCCGCCGGTGACAAACCGGCGGCACGTTCCGTTCACGGCGCAGACTGTAGATACGCGAACAAGTCGCGCACCTGCTGCGGCGTGAGTGATTCCAAAAGACCTTCCGGCATAAGCGAGATGGCCGAAGCATTCAGTTCTTTCACGTCCGCGCGTCGCAGAACGGTGCGCTGGTTCTGGGCGTCGAGCAGCGTGAGCGCCAGGTCACTCTGTTCGGCGATGAGTCCGGTCAGCGCGCGTCCATCTTTCATTTCCACGTTGTGATTCACGTACTCGGGGCGAATGAAGGCACTGGGATCCACAATCTGCGTCAGCAACCATTCGGAGTTTTTGCGATCCGCACCGGTGAGTTCGGGGCCCATGCTCTGCCCCACACGAAAGAGCTGATGACAATTCGCGCAAAGTTGCGTGAAGAGTTTCTGGCCTGCCGCCGCGTCGCCCGGGAAGCGCAGCGTGGTGCCGCTCGGGTTCAACACCAACTTGAGCTGATTCACCGTGCTGGCCTTCTCGGCCGAGGTTTGCGCCTGAAGTTTACCCCAGCGCTTTTCAATCGCTGCGGTCAACGCCGCATCCTGGTGCCGCAACATTTGGCGCAGCAGATCGGGCGAGATTTCTTTCTCATCAAACTTCTTCTCCTCCACTGCGCGGATCAGTTCCATCGACCAGCTCGCGCGACCGGCCAGACCTGAACGTGCGCGCGCCTTCGTCTCCGAGTTCAATCCGGGATAAGCACTGAGGAGCGTCGAGGCGATTTTTGGATCGTCGAAATTCAGCAGCGCCGTCACGGCCGCGTAGCGGAGAGAACGGCGGTTGTCGCCCAGCCAGTTGAGGAGAATAGGAACGGCGGCCTCCAGGCGCGCTTGACCGAGAGCTTCGGCAAGCGAGACGCGCCCGCTTTCGCCCACGCGATCATCCGCGACCCATTCGAGCGCCCGTTGCTGCGCCCTCTCCAGGCCAACCCGCAACCCCACGCGCATCATCAGGAGGTCATCAGGTGACCAGATTCTGGCGAGAGCACGCCTCACTTCCTCATTCGACACGACGCCCTGGCCTTCCCAAGCTTTGTCAAAACCGCGCAACACCACGTCGCGCTGCTCTTGGGCGGGCGCGGCATTGAGCAGCCACGCGCCGAGCTGAGATGCCGACCGGCTTGCGTCCGAAGCGGCGCGACGCGCGATGCGCTCGAGGATATGAGTCTTCATCATGGGCAAGTGCCAGTCCGCCGCCGAACTCAGCACACCGATCCCATCGCTCAGATCAGACATCAGGTTTTGCTCGATGGCCCACCAGAGCAGCAGCGGAATCTGCGGATCGTTCACGTCCTCATCACGCCGCAATAGTTCACGAAGCACTGGCAACGCACTGCGCGATGGCCAGCGTTTGGCCGAACACGCCAGTTGGTTGCGCACGGCGGAGGTCTTCTCGGCGCGGGCCAATGCTGCGACTTGTGAAAGCAGGGCGGGCGAAAGTTTCTTCGAGTCCCCCAGCAGGCGAACTGTCCATGCGCGAACCGGTCCGTGGGGATGCGATAGAAGTTGGGACGCGACATCGTCAGCGAATCCGCCGCTCACCTGGAGCGCCCAGAGCGATTGCAGCGCGAGCGGTTGATTCGTGCGCTGCAAACTTAGACCGCGCAGGCGGGAAACGATGTTTGTGTCGCGGCGCTCGGCCAGTTGCCCGCGCGCGGTGCGTCGGAACCAGTCGTTGCGATTGGTGAGGTGGTTCACGAGTTCATCGCTGGAAGATTTCGCGAGGTCGAAGGTTGGCGCTTTCTGCTTTCTGCTTTCTGCTTTCTGGATTTTGTAGATCCTCCCGCTCGCTTTATCCCAATTGTCCACGGGATCAACATGGCTCGCACGCGGGTCGCACCAATCCACGACATAGAGCGCGCCATCGGGACCGGTCAGGCAATCAATTGGACGAAACGTGCTGTCGTCCGACTCCAGCAGCGCGCCGCCGAAGCTGCCCTTCCAACTCGATCCGTCGCGTTCCAACTTGTGCCAGTAGATGGCGCTCGAAAGCAGATTGGCCGCGACGTAAGCGCCGTTGAACGAATCGGGAAACGCGCCGCCCTGGTAAACAATCCCGCCGCACGTCACATGACCGCCTTTGAAGCCGCGCATCGGGATGTGATCGAAGTATCCGTAGCTGTGCGGATTGTGCAGCGGGCCGTGCTTGGCAAAACCTTTCACGTAATACGCGCCCTGCACCTGATGCAGCCCAATCTTCTCGCCGAAGTTCGTGCCCGCGATGATCTCGCCGTCCTCGTTGAAGTCCACGCCCCACGTATTGCCGCCACCCTCGGCGAACAGCTCGAACTCGCGCGTGACCGGATGGTAGCGCCAGATGCCTTGTTGAAACTCGAGGCCACGAATGTTCGCCGTGACCGTGCTGCCGTGCGCGCCGTAGAGCCAGCCGTCCGGCCCCCAGACGAGCGAGTTCGCGAAGGCGTGTGAATCTTCCATGCCGAAGCCGGTGAGCAGGACTTCGGGATCACCATCAGGAACGTCATCGCGATTTTTGTCCGCGTAGAAGAGCAGATACGGCGGCTGCGCCACGAACACGCCGCCATGACCGAGCGCCATGCCCGAAGCGAGATTCAATCCGGTGACGAAGTCCCTGAACTTATCCATCGCGCCGTCGCCATCGGTGTCTTCGCAAATGGTAATCTTGTCCGCGCCCTTCGGCCCGCGC
This sequence comes from Verrucomicrobiota bacterium, assembly GCA_038208765.1. Taxonomy (GTDB): domain Bacteria; phylum Verrucomicrobiota; class Verrucomicrobiia; order Limisphaerales; family SIBH01; genus JANNGC01. The sequence continues at coordinate 31,905 of JBBQYK010000003.1, read as the reverse complement.
GGCGGCGGCTCGGGCACTCGATCGTATTTCGTGCGGAGATATTGGTCCACGCTCACCGCCTTCAGCCCGGCGGGATTGGGGTACTGCAAATACTGCACGACCCAGATGCGCCCGCGCTCATCGAAGCTCATCGTGACCGGCTGACGGATGTCCGGTTCGCTGGCGACGAGTTTCACCTCGAAGCCAGGGGCCACGCGCATTTGCTTGAGCGCCTCCTGTGCAGAAGGCGCGGCGGTGGCGATGACCGCAGGGCAGAACAACCATGCGATGATGTTGCGCATGGCACGCAGTGTGACGGCCCGGACGAGACTGGCAACGATTTGCTGTCCAGCCGAGGAGCGCGACGGACTCGCTGCGGAGCGCGGGCATCCCCTCCACCGCCGAAGCCAAGCACCAGAGACTTGGGGCTGCGGTCGTAGGCCCGTCCGGCGGGCGACCCCCGCGCTCCTCCAAGGGCGGCAATCTCACCGCGATCACCGCCCGTCCGGCACAGCCATGTAAAAATCCTCCTAGCAAAAGATTCAATCCGCCAAGGAAAACATGTTGCCTGTAGCACAGGTCTGGCTTCATAAATGCCCGAACCCAAGACCACGTTCCAGCAACGGCGATCCCGTACGCTCGTTTTCTGATTCAAACGTCTTGTTCCGGGTTCAGTCGGAATCGGATGAATACTTTGCATGAACGCTGCAGTGGCTCCGCTCTAAAGGAGCACCGGCCCAGGCTGGTCGCGAACCTTTGTGGTGAACGGCTGACCAAGGCCGGTTGATTTCCCCCCCAAACAAACAAACAAACAAACTATGAGTGCGAAAAAAATATCCTTGGTGAAACGAGGACTGCTGCTGGCGGCCTGCCTGGCGCTGGCCCCCCTGGCCGGGGCGGCTCCGGTCACCAACTGGACCGTCTTCAACGACCACGTCCCCGGACCGCTGCCCAGCCCCGGCGTGAACAACAACTGGGGCACGGCCGCCAACGCCAACCGCTACAACATGCGCGGCATCGCCGGCACCCCGCCCGAGCCGACGTCCGGCGTCTTGAATGACATCGCCACCGGGCTGCCGACCCCGGCTTACATCTTCGCCACGGCCACCGGGTCGCCGGATTTCTTCGGGTCAATCCAATATCCCGGCGGCGGCACGCCCGGCTCGAACCTGTTCAACGGCATCGTGGACTTGGGCAACAACAACAGCGCGCTCGGCGTCCGCTCCAGCGCGAATTCCACGATCACGCTCACCTTCTCGAACCTGAATCCGGCCTACCGCTACATCTTTCGCGGCACGGCGGTGCGCGGAGGCAACTACTTGCGCCGATGGACGCTGGCCTCTCTTCGCGATGTCGATTCGTTCACCAACGCCCACCAGGGTGCGGGCGTGTTCACGGTGGAAAATTTTCCGACCGGCACCATGACCAATGGGCAGGCCGCCTACAACAGCGGTGAGAACCGGGCCGACGGCGCAGTCATCGGTTGGGACGACATCGCGCCGGGTGCGGATGGCGTCTTCACCGTCAAGTGCGAACAGTACGTGGACAACCCGTTGCCAAATGCACAGACGCCCGATCTGACCACTTACGGCTACGGCTTCTCCGGCATCATGCTCGCGGAAGTGGGTGAACCGACGCCGGTGAGCATCACCGTGCAGCCGCCCGCCACGATCAACATGGAACAGAACCGCACCTTGACCCTTTCGGTCACGGCCCTCGGCGCGCCTGCCCCGAGCTACCAGTGGTTCAAGGACGACCTGGAAATTCCCGGCGCAACCGCGCGGACTTACACCAAGCAGCTCGCTCAGGCCGCCGACTCGGGAAGCTATTATGTCATCGCCAGCAACCTCTTGAACTCGGTCACCAGCATCGTCTCGTCCGTCACGGTCACGAACGATGTGACCGTGCCCGTCATCGTCTCGGTCGCGAGCATCGACTACACGAACGTCAGCATCTGTTTCAGCGAGAAGCTGGATCCGGGCACAGTCATCGAGGCCTCGAATTTCTTGGTGGATGAGGGAAACACCTTCGCGAATTTCTCCAAACTCCGGGCGGATGGCATGTCCGTCGTGCTCCATCTGGCTTCGCCCGTGGGCGAAACTTTCACCTTGGGCGCGTTCGTGGGCGATCTCGCGGGCAACTTCATGGATGGCACGCCTTCGACCGGCACCGTCGTGCATCTGACCCCCTTCGACGTGGGCAGTCCATCGACGGCGGGGAGCACATTTGCCTGCGACCCGAACCTGATCGAGTTGACCGGCGGCGGGGCGGACATCTGGGGCGTCTCCGATCAGGGCCAACTCGCGCTGGCCACACGCACCGGAGACTTTGATGTGAAGGTGCGCCTCGCCGGGCTCACCCAGACGGACGCCATCGCCAAAGCTGGTTTGATGGCGCGCGAAACTGCCGCCGCCGACAGCCGCACCATCCATCTGCTCGCGAATCCGCCCGGAGGCCGCAATGGGATCGAGATGGGCATTCGCAGCAACACCGCCAGCGTGACCACCACGCTGGGCAGCCTCGCCACCCCGGCGGGGATTCCCAACGCGTGGCTGCGGCTGCGCCGGTTCGACAACATCTTCTCCGGCTATCGCAGCAGCAACGGAGTGGACTGGGTGCTGGTCTCGCAGACGACCCAGCCTTACCCGGCCAGCATCCTGGTCGGTCTCGCCGCCACGGCGCACAACAACGCCGTCGCGCCCACCGTGGCGAGTTTCGTCAGCTACGGAGATTTCACCTATGCTGGGGCGGCCATCGGCATCACCCAGCAACCGGTGGACACCAGCATCCCCGAGAACAATGTCGGCTCGCTCACGGTCGTGGCCGTGGCGACCAACGCTCCGCAGAATGAAATCGCCGTGCATTGGCAAACTGAGACCACCCCCGGCGGCAATGACTGGACGAACATCCTCGGCGCGACCAGTACCACGCTGACGCTCGGTCCCGTCAGCCCCGCCGACAGCGGCCTCCGTTTCCGCGCCATCGTCTCCGTGCCCGGGGCCAGCGCGACCAGCGCCGTGGCCACGCTCACCGTGGTCACCGACACCTTCCCGCCCACCATCACCAGTGTGCGCGGCACCGCCGGCCTCAACGGGGTGTCCATCCGCTTCAGCGAACTGATGAACGCGGCTTCGCTCGGCACGCTGGCCAACTACAGCCTCGCCGATACCAATGGCAACCCGCTCGCCGTGACCGCTGTGACCGTCGGTGGCGACAACCAATCCGTCGTGCTCAGCACCGACCCGCAGACCGCCGGCACCTACTACGTTCTCCACGCGGAGAGCCTGACCGATGTGGGGGGCAACACCCTGGCTCCCGTTGACCTCACCTTCCAAACGTGGCTCTACACCCGTGGATTCGTGCTCAAGGAACTTTATCTCGGCTTGAGCGCGAGCACCGTGGCGATCAGTGAACTGAGGAGTTCCCCCAATTATCCCAATTCCCCCAGCATTGTTCGCTATGGTGCTACGCCCGAACTCAACACCTTCGATGAGTTCGACGGCTACGGGGCACGGATGAGCGGCGTGTTGATCCCGCCAGTGAGCGGCAACTATGTCTTCTACATGAGTTCGGACGACAACGGCGAACTCTGGTTGAGCACTAATTCCAATCCGTCAAACATCGTGTACATCGCCCGGGAACCGGTGTGGTCGGGGCGGCGGACTTGGACCGGTGAAGCAGGCGGCGGCGGCCGTCTGGCCAACGCGTCGCCATCCGGCGGGTCGCAGGCCAACATCTCCGGCCCCATCAGCCTGGTCGCGGGCCAGCAGTACTATTTCGAGACCCTCATGAAGGAGGGCGGTGGTGGTGATAACCTCGCGCTGAACTGGCAGGTTCCGGGCGGTCCGGTCCCGGTCAATGGGTCATTGTCCACGGGAGGACTCAGCTTTGCCGCACTTGCGGATCCTGTCGGAGCCTCCATCACCATCTCGCAACAACCCGCGAGCACGAACATCCAACTTGGACAGACCGCGTCCTTCGCCGTCCGCGCCACGGGCACGAACGCCAATGGCGCCGCGCCCATTATTTATCAATGGCAGCGGAAAATCTCCGGTGTCTGGCAGGACATCGCCGGAGCGAACAGTTCCAACTACGTCACCGCCGCGCTCGGAGCGCCGGACAACGGAGCGGAGTACCGGGCGCTCATCTTCATCCCGGGCACCGATACGGCCAGCGCCGTCGCGACCGTCGCCGTCGCCCTCGGCTCACCGACCCTCAGCATCCGGACCATCGGCGCGGACGCCGTGCTCTCCTGGCCGGCGAGCTTCACCGGATACACGCTGGAGTCCACGCCCGTGCTGCCCGCCGTGACGTGGACGCCCGAGGGTCCGATCGTGGTGGACGGTAGCGAGAACACCGTGACCGTGCCCATCAATCCGGGCACCAATCGCTTCTTCCGCTTGAAGAACTAAGGTGGAGTGACATATCGCGACGGGGCCGGGCGCAAGCCCGGCCCCGTTTTGTTTTTCTCATCACCGCGATGGGGAGAATTGGCAGTGGCGGGCAGGAGCGCGGGCGTCCCGCCCGCCCGAATGGAACCAGGTGCCGTGGCGCCCTGACCGCGTGGGGCGACGGCAAACTTTCCGCGCGATCCGGCGGGCGAGACGCCCGCGCTCCTGCGCGGTTGACGACCACTTCCAATCACACCCCCTTGGGATAGCAGGCTTGCCGTCTTGCGGAGCGTGGGGCGATTCTCACCAGCCATGTGCGCAAGAATCTTTTTCGGAGTGGCGCTCGTCGTCCTCGCATTCATCGGCCAGGCCCAGCCGGCGGCAACACTGCCCCAAACAGCGCCGCTCACCGCCGCCGGCGATCTCTCGGCACAGATGGTCGAAGGGATCGACCGCTGGTTGATGCGCGAGACGGAGCGCGTGGCGAGCAACCGAATGGTGCTTTGGGCGGAGGCGATGGCGAGCCAGGAGTCGCGGGATGATTTTCTGAACACGAAGCGGCGGCAACTCAGCGAAATGATCGGGGACGTGGATCGTCCGGTGGGCGGCGGTCTCGAATTCATTGGCGACACCGCGCGGGGTCCGGGACGGGGTGGGGAAATTTTTCGTTCGAGCGGCCCGCATGGATTCGTCGCGTGGCGCGTGCGCTGGCCGGTGTTCGAGGGCGTGTTTGGTGAAGGTATCTTGCTGGAACCGCTCGGCGCAGAGGGACATCCGCCGCTTTCGGCCACGCCACTCGCGGTCGCGATTCCCGACGCGGATCAGGCACCGGAGTTGATCGCGGGACTGCGTTTCGGGCTGCCGCCGGAATCGCAGTTCGCGCGGCATCTCGTTGAGACCGGCTGGCGTGTGCTCGTGCCCGCGCTCGTCAGTCGCGACGATGCTTTCTCCGGAAACGTGCGGCTGAAGAAGTTCACCAACCAGCCGCATCGCGAATGGATTTACCGGCAGGCTTACGAGATGGGCCGGCACATCATCGGCTACGAAGTGCGGAAGGTCATCGCGGGACGCGACGCGGTATTGGCCACGATGTCCACGGCGGCGGAACAGCGGGTGGTCGTGGCGGGTTATGGCGAGGGCGGATTGATCGCGCTGCACGCGGCGGCGCTCGACACGCAGTTCGACGCGGCGCTGGTCAGCGGTTATTTCGGCCCGCGCGAACAACTCTGGCGCGAACCGATTTACCGGAACATGTCCGGGTTCGTGCGCGAGTTCGGCGATGCCGAACTGGCCGCACTCATCGCACCGCGCCCGCTCCTCGTGGAATACAGCAAGCCGCCGCAGATCAGCGGCCCGCCCGCCGCGCAACCGGGGCGCGGCGGTGCAGCCCCCGGAATCATCAGCACGCCGGGTTTTGGCGACGTGGAGGGTGAAGTGGATCGGGCGAATCAACTCACAGCCAAGCTGCGCGGTGCACCGTTCGTGGAACTGGTCTATGGCAGCGAGGGCAGCGCGGTGAAATTCGGCTCACGCAAGGCGCTCTCGCTGCTCGCGACCAAGGCGCGCGTCACGAACGCCGTCGTCTTCGACAACACGAACCGTGAACTCACCGCCGTCTCGCTGGCCGCCATCACGAACCGGCAGGCGCGGACGGTGCGCGAGCTGGAGAACTTCACGCAGAACATTTTCCGTCGCTCGGAAGCGGTGCGCCACGAGCGCGTCTGGAAAACTTTGAGCCGAACCAACGACTTTCTCGACGACGCCAAACGGAACCGCGAGTTCTTCTGGCGCAACGTCATTGGCAAACTCGACGCACCGAAGCTCCCGCCGAATCCGCGCACGCGAAAGATTTATGACCAACCAAAGTGGACCGGCTACGAAGTGCTGCTCGACGTGGTGCCGGATGTTTTCGCGTGGGGCACCTTGCTGGTGCCGAAAGATCTGAAGCCGGGCGAGCGACGTCCCGTGGTCGTGTGTCAGCATGGATTGGAAGGCTTGCCCGAGGACACAATCATAGAGGACACGAACTCACGCGCCTACGGTTCTTACCAAGCCTTCACCGCGCGACTGGCCGAGCGCGGCTTCATCGTCTATGCGCCGCACAATCCGTATCGCGGCCAGGACAAGTTCCGCGTGTTGCAACGCAAGGCGAATCCGCTCGGGCTGTCGCTGTTCTCCTTCATCATCGCACAGCATGAGGTCACGACGGACTGGCTGGCCTCGCTGCCGTTCGTTGATCCGCAGCGCATCGCGTTCTACGGCCTCAGCTACGGCGGCAAGACGGCGATGCGCGTGCCGGCGGTGGTGGAGCGTTACTGTCTCTCGATTTGCTCGGCGGATTTTAACGAGTGGATTCAGAAGAACGTCACCACCGAGTCGCCGTACAGTTACCTGTTCACCGGCGAATACGAGATGCCGGAATGGAACCTCGGCCACACGTTCAACTATGCGGAGATGGCCAGCCTGATCGCGCCGCGTCCCTTCATGGTCGAGCGCGGCCACGATGATGGCGTGGCTCCCGACGAATGGGTCGCCTACGAATACGCGAAGGTGCGCCGGATGTATGAGAAGCTGGGAATCGGCGACCGCACGGAGATCGAGTTCTTCAACGGGCCGCATACGATCAATGGCTTGGGGACGTTCCGTTTTTTGGAGAAGCATTTGCAGTGGCCGGCTGTGGAAAAGCGTCGCGGAAGTGCCGCACTCCCAACGCTCCGCGAGTGACAAGGCGGAGGGTGCTGCGCGTCACCGTTTGGAGTGCGGTCGCTTCAGCCCCGCTTTTCTGACTCTCGCCGCAGACTGGGCGGCTACGGTGAACTGCGTAGTGATGATTGAGCGCAATCCGCATTCATCGGCTGGGTGTTACCACTCTCCCTGCCTCCGTGTTTCAGGCAATTGCTGTCGTCCGTCCGGCCCTGCTTAAATCACTGTCGATGCTGGAGAGGCAGTGGTTCTGGTCAATCTACGACCGGGGCTGAATTCGTCGGTGACAGAAACACGTGAGGTGAGCGCTTCCTCGCCTGTACGCGTACGCGAATCGAACACACTTCTCCGGGCATCATTGGGATCAGAAGGTCATGCAGCAAAAAACTCTAGGTGCCGTGCCTTGCGCACGGCGGACGGTCATCGATTGCGAATCAACGGCGGCTCCACGCCCGCGCAGCGGCGCGTCGTTACAGTCACGTGGCGGGCGCGGTACATTTCGGCGAACTCTCTCCGGGCGGCTGCTGGCCGTGCTCATTTTCTGCGTTTCACTTGCGCCCGCGTTCGGCGTCACCTTCCGCTGGTCGGCGGGTTCGTATCGCATCTACATCACCGGCCCCGGCTCGGCGACGCTCAGTGATCTCAAGGCGGGAATGCCGAACGCGCTCGTCACGCAGGTCACGCCCGGCGTTTGGCACTTGCGCGCGAATCTCGTGATGGAAAACGGCGCGCGCCTCGTGTTGCACGGCACGAAGATCGGCGGCGACTGCAACGAACTGCGTCTGCAAAGCAACAACGACGGTTTGCCCAACGCCTTCGTCCACGTCACGGCCGACTGGGGCAGCATCGACATCCGCAGCACGAAGATCACTTCCTGGGATGACGCGGTGAACGGTCCCGACACCGAGTCGGGCGCGCTGCGCCGCGCGTTCATCCGCGTGCGCTCCAACCTCTCCGCCAATGGCACGCCGCTCGAATCGCGCATGGACGTGATTGACAGCGACGTGGGCTACCTTGGCTCGCACGACGCCGAAGCCTACGGGCTGACGTGGAAGGTGATCGAGAACACCAACCGGCCCTACGGCGACGTGAAGAACCTCTACAATTTTGTGGAAGTGTACGGCGACATCCTGAACAGCCGCGTGCATCACAACTACTTCGGCCACTATTCCTACGGCTCCTTCGCCCAGCGGCTCGCGGACAACGAGATGGATCATAACATCGGCTACGGCTTCGACCCGCACGACGACTCGGACTATCTCGTGGTCGAGAACAACAACGTCCATCACAACGGCTGGCACGGCATCATCGCCTCGCAGCGTTGCAACAACATCATCATCCGCAACAACACCACGTGGAACAACGGCAAGAACGGCATCATGCTCCACCGTTACTGCAACGACTCGATCATCGAGAACAACCGCTCGTTCCACAACGGCGACTCGGGCATCGCGCTCTTCGACAACAACACCACCATCGTGCGCGGCAACGTCTGCATCGGGAATTTCAACTCCGGCATCCGCCTCTCCGTCGGCCCGGCGGACAACCTGATCGAGAACAACGAGTTCGGGCACGGCGCGAACTACGGCATCTATCTCTACAAGGGCGGCGACCTGCCGTTCCCCGGCGAGGACGGCCATCCCAAGCGCAACCGTTTCGTGAAGAACCATGTTCATCACAACGGCAACGTCGGCCTGCTGCTCACCACGTCGGATGACAACTTGTTCGCGGGCAATATTTTTGAAGGCAACGCGGGCGATTTGGTTTTGGTGAACGGCAAACGCAACCGTTTCGAGAGCAACGCCATTCCGCGCGAGGTCGAGGTGCGCACGCAGGGCACGGCGGAAATTCTCGCCTCCACGTTCGCGCGCAACCAGCCGGGGCTGGCCATCGCGCTCGATGCGTTCAGCACCATGACCTTCGATGACGCAGGCAACCGCATCTTCGATCCCGAAGAGTCCGGCCTCGCCACCACGACGCGACCGAGCGGCGGCTCCACGCTCACGCTGGCGACGGCGCAAATTGCCAAGGCGTCGTATGTGCAGACGCGCAACCTGCAAGTGACGCCGGACGCCGGCACGGCCAAAGTCACGATGATGGTCTGGAACATCGCGGGCAATCTGCCCAAGCGCTGGCTCACCCAGGCCAGCGCGGCCACGCGGCGCATCACTTACAAGATCGGCGACCTCACACCGGGTGTGGAATACCTCCTCCTGCGGAACGCCGTGGAGTTCGAATACGTCGCCGACGCGCAGGGTTACATCACCATTTCTGACACTGCGATCACCACGGCCGTCGTGGACTGGCAGATTACGTTCGACAACTGATTTTGCCACCCACGCCATGATGAATCGCACTCAAAAAATGAAGGAGCAGCGGACAGCCTTGTCCGCAGTGCAAAAGCGCCGGGAAAGTTTGTCCGGGATCTTGAAACACGAACGGCGGACATGGCTGTCCGCCGCTCCGCTCGTCCTGCTTCTGCTGACGCTCACTACCGCAACCCACGCCGCGCAGTTTCCTGTTTCCACGGTGGCGGAAATTTCCTCGGCGGCAGCGCTGGCGCATCCTGGCGACACCATCGTCATGGACGACGGCGTGTGGGCCAACGCGGACGTTCTGTTCTCCGCGAACGGGACCGCAGCGCAGCCGATCACGCTGCGCGCGGCCACGCTCGGACGCGTGCATCTCACCGGCCAGTCGCGTCTGCGGCTGTCGGGAAATTATCTCGTCGTGGACGGACTCACGTTCACCAACGGCCATCGCACCAGCGGTGATGTGATCGCCTTCCGCGAGAACACCACGACGTTCGCGAATCACTCGCGGCTCACGAACTGCGCCATCGTTGACTACAACCCGCCGAATCTCACGAACGACACCAAGTGGGTCTCCCTCTACGGCCTGAGCAATCGCGTCGAGAACTGCTATCTCAAAGGCAAGGCCAACATCGGTGCGACGCTCGTGGTCTGGGTCAGTGCGGCGTCGAACGCGCCGAACCATCACGTCATCGCGCGCAATCATTTCGGCCCGCGCCCCGTGCTCACGGCCGCGTCGAACGGGGGCGAGACCATTCGCGTCGGCACATCGGACGAGTCGCTGAACCAGTCGCGCACCATCGTCGAGGACAACCTGTTCACGCAATGCAACGGCGACGCGGAATTCATCTCCAGCAAGTCGTGCGGGAACTTTTTCCGCCGCAACACCTTCATTGAGTGCGAGGGCGCGCTGACCTTGCGCCACGGCAACGGCAGCGTCGTCGAGGGCAATTACTTCTTCGGCAGCCGCCGTGCGCTCACCGGCGGCGTCCGCGTCATCGGCGAGGATCATCTCATCGTGAACAACTATTTCCACGAACTGACCGGCACCGGCACACGCGCGCCGCTCTCGCTGATGCAGGGCCTCGTGGACAGCCCGCCCAATGGCTATTTGCAAGTGAAGCGCGCGACCGTGGCGTTCAACACCTTTGTCCACTGCACGAACTCCCTCGTCATCAATCTCGCCGGCACGCTCGGCAGTTCGGCCACCACGCTGCCGGTCGTGGATTCGGTCATCGCCAACAACCTCGCGCGGCAGACGGCGGGACGCCTCGTGGATTTGCGCGTCGCGACAGCAGGGCCGGAAATCATTTCGTGGGAGAGCAACATTCTCTTCGGCACCACGCTCGGTATTCCGACGAACAGCGGCACGTTGCGCATGGATCCGCTGCTCGCGACGAATCTCGTGGACGCGCTCTGGCGTCCGGCCACGAACAGCCCCGCGCTCGGCGCGGCGGCGGGCCTGTACGCTTACGTGACGCAGGACGTGGAAGGCGACGCGCGTCCGGCTTTGAAGGACATCGGCGCGGATCAATTCTCTTTATCTGCACACGCGTATCCGCCGCTCGCCGCGAATGTTGTCGGCCCGCTCTGGCAGCGCGCGCTCGGCACGGCGCTGGCCTGGGCGAATCCCGCGAGCATCACTTACGGCACGCCGCTCGGCGCGGCGCAGTTGAGCGCGAGCGCGAACGCGGCGGGAACTTTCGCCTACTCACCTGCAGCGGGAACCATCCTCGACGCGGGCCCGGCACAACTGCTCACCGTCGTCTTCACGCCGAACGATCTCGCGAGCTTCACCGTCGCCACGCAGAGCGTGACCATCACCGTGACTCCAGCGACGCCGACTATCAACTGGTCCAACCCCGCGCCCATCGTCCACGGCACCGCGCTTTCCGCTGCGCAACTCAACGCCACGGTCAACGCCTCCGGCTCGTTCGAGTTCGTCCCGCCGGCGGGGACGGTGTTGAACGCGGGCAACGCGCAGGCACTCACCGTGAATTTCATCCCGGAGAACACGACGAACTTTCTTCCGGCCAGCCGCACCGTGTTCATCGGCGTGACCCGGGCCGCGCCGGTCGTGACGTGGCCCGCACCCGCGCCCATCGAGCAGGGCACGCTTCTCAGTGATCTTCAATTGAACGCCACGGCGAACGTCCCCGGCACGTTCAACTACGTTCCGCCGGCCAACACGGTGTTCTCCGCGCATCCCGCGCGGCCACTCGTCGTCACGTTCACGCCGGACGACGCGGCAAATTATCAGTCCGTCACGCGCACCAATTTTCTGAACGTCCAGCTTGGCGGGAAAACCGTGCCGTTCCTCACCTGGCCCGCGCCGGCGCCGGTTCTTTCGGGCAGTCCGCTCGGCGCGTTGCAGTTGAACGCCACGGCGAATGTCCCCGGTGCTTTCGCTTACACGCCGCCCGCCGGCACCGTGCTGCCCGTGGGCAACGCGCAGCCGCTCTCCGTGATCTTCACGCCCACCGATGGCGCGACGTACGCCACGTTGACCAATCAGGTTCTCATTGATGTCGGCGCGCTCTCCAGCAACGCGCTGGTCCGCGTCGCGTACCTCGTGCCGCAGAACCGCACCGGGCAGGCGCGCGCCGTCGCGTCGTTGCAGCAACTGCTCGTGCGCTACCAGCAATGGTTCGCCGACCAGATGGAAGTGAACGGCTTCGGGCGGAAGACCTTCATCTTCGAGACCGAGCCGGACGGGGTGACGCCGTTCATCCATGTGCTGCAACTGCCGGCCACGGACAGCTTCCTGCGCGCGGACATTTACGGCGGGCGCGTGGTGGACGCGGTGCGCGCGGCGGGCCTGCCGGTCGGCGCGGCGGGCCAGATGTGGTGGCTCATTCCCGAGACGCACGTCGAACAGCCGGACGGCGCGATCAGCGGCGGCTTCGGGTTCGGTCATTATGAGACGACGGCGGGCACGGCTGGCGGCTGGGCCTTGAGCGGCAGCGACCGGCTCGCGTTGTATCCTGCGAGCTTTCACACCAACGCCGCCTATTACGATGGTCTCACCCTGCCCGATCTCGGCCCCTTCCCGCTCGTGCAGGACGTGTCGTTCCCGTGGTTCGAGGGTGAGACGTTCAGCGGCATCAGTTCGTCCGCGCTCGGTCTCGGACTGCGGAGTTTTGGCGAGGCCTTTGGACTCAATCTGGATTTCCGCAACGACGAAAATTTCAACGGCAACGTGATGGGCTTCGGCTTCCGCGGGCTGCGCGGGATGTTCTATCCGAAAATTTATCCCTACAATTCCTGCGGCCTCTCCTACGCCTCGGCGCTGGCGCTGGACGTGAATCCTTTCTTCAACATGGGCCGGCCCGTCACGGACACCGTCGCGCCGCAGGTTGAAATACAAACCAGCGGCGAGCGCGCGCCGTTCAACGGCCTGCTGCAAATTGATTTCCTCGCCACGGACAACCTCGCGCTGCACGCCGCGCTGCTGACGTGGGAAACGGACGAGGGCTTTGTGATGGCCGATGAATTCCCGCTCACTGGGACGGGCGTGCAAACGAGTTTCTCGATTCCCTACTTCAACGCCGAGCGCACGAACCGCTACCGCCTGACCGTCTTCGACCGCCAGGGATTGCGCCACACGGCGGAGACGACGATCTACCCGCTCCCCACGTTCAACCGCTCGCCGCAGCCGTTCATTTCCGCGCTGCCGATCGTGGCGGGACTCGGGCAGGACATCGTGTTCAACGGTGCAGCGACGTTTGATCCGGAGTTCAGCCAGAATCTTTTGGAAATCGAATGGGACCTCGATGGCGATGGCCATTACGACACCGTGCCGACCACCGAACTCGTCATGACGAACAACTACTACACGCTCGGCAGCCGCATCGTGCGGGCGCGCGTCACCGATCCGGCGGGCGCGAGCGCCGTCTCCGCGCCCATCGCGGTGAACGTCACCATCTGCCTCACCGCGCTCTCGCCGCTCACGCGCTTCCACGGCTTCGCGGGCAGCGCCGGCACGGTTGAAGTGACGGTGGGGCCGAAGTGCGAATGGACGGTGGTGAACACGAACGACTGGGTGGTCATCACGTCCGGCGCGTCCGGCTCCGGCCCCGGCGGGGTGAATTACCTGGTGCTGCCGAATCCTGATTTTGCCGGGCGCAATGGCTACCTGAGCATCGGCGACAACGTGTTCCTCGTGCGCCAGCATCCGCTTGATTGCAATTACTCGCTCTCGCCCACGAGCCGTTTCCACGGCTTCGGCACGGGCAGTAACAGCTTCAAAGTCACGGCCAAGGCCGATTGCGCGTGGCAGGTCATCAACACCAACTCGTGGATCACGATCACGGCGGGTGCGAGCGGCGTGGCCACGGGCAACGTGTTTTATGCCCTCGCGGATAATCGCGTGACCGGCAAACGCGTTGGTCATCTCACGGTGCTGGGCGAAGTGTACACGGTCACCCAGTGGGGCACGAACTGCGACGTCACGTTGAGCGCGACCGCGCGCACGCACAGCGAGTCGTCAGAATTTGGCACCGTCAATGTCACCACCGCCGGCGGCTGCGCGTGGCAGGTCGTCAACACGAACGACTGGATTTTCCTCACCACTTTGGATCGCGGCACGAACAGCGGCAGCTTCACGTATCTCGTGGGCGAAAATCCCACGTTCCTTCCGCGCGCGGGCCATCTCACGGTGGGCAGCCAGGTGCTGGCCATTTCGCAAGCCTCATGTTCGTACGCCATCACGCCGTCGGGTCGTGTTCACACCTTCATCGCGCAGACCGGCACGGTGACGGTCTCGGCGGGCGCGGTCTGCGCGTGGTCGGTGAGCAACACGAATTCGTGGATCACGATCCTGCCGCCGGTGGTTGGCTTCGGCAGCCAGGAGTTGAAGTATGACCTCGCGGCCAATCCCACCAGCCATCCGCGCACGGCGGTCTTCAACGTGGCGGGCTTGGTTTTCACTGTCGAACAAGCCGGCAAGCCGTGTCTCTACACGCTCGTCCTCGACGAAGCGGCGTTCCCCTACACGGGCGGCACCGGCAGCGTGACCCTGCGCGCCGAGCCAAGCTGCTTCTGGTCGGTTGCGGATTTGCCGCCGTGGATCAGCCTCATCAGCGGCGGCAGCGGTGAAGCCACCGGCACCGTGACCTACGTCGTGAGTCCGAACGACGGCGCCGCGCGGACCACGACGTTCACGGTCGGCGGTCAGGATTACTCGGTGTCGCAGGCGAGCGCGGTGCGCGACATCATCGTGCCGCCGTTCGGGGTCAGCAGCGGCCAGACGAGCTGTCTCGCCATCACCATTGATGCGAAGGGCGGCGAAAACTCGGTCGCCTTCACGGTGTGCTACGACACCAACCTGCTCGCGTTCACTTCGGCCAGCCTGCAATCCAACGCCGTCGCGAACGCCACGCTCTCCATCAGCAATCAACAGGCGTCTCAAGGCCGCATCGGCTTCACGATCCGCCTGCCGGCCGGCCAGAGCATGACACCCGGCTTCGCTCCGCAACTGCGCGCCTGCTTCCGCGCGCTCAACGTCTTCGGCCGTCCCGTCACTACGCTCGCGATGTGCGACACGCCGGTCGCGCGCCGGCTCAACGACACGTTGGGCGCGGCACTGCCCGCGAGCTTCCACGACGGACTCGTGAACATCCTCGGCCTCTGTTCGCTCGCCGAGTCACTCGACAACACCAACGTGAGCTTCATCTCCAGCGGCTCCGGCTGGACCTGCCAGACGAGCGTGACGCACGACGGCGTGGACGCGGCGGTCACCGGCGTGACTCCGCACAGCGGCGAGGCGCTGCTCGAAACGACCGTGACCGGTCCCGGCACGCTGAGCTTCTGGTGGAAAGTTTCCAGCCAGCCCGAGAGCGACCGCCTGCGCTTCTACCTTGATGACACCGAGCAAC
Organism: Verrucomicrobiota bacterium; assembly: GCA_038208765.1. GTDB lineage: Bacteria > Verrucomicrobiota > Verrucomicrobiia > Limisphaerales > SIBH01 > JANNGC01. Next base: position 16,644 of record JBBQYK010000003.1, on the reverse strand, counting down.
TCCGCATCTCCGGCGAAGTGGACTGGGAGTTCCGCACGTTCAATCTGACGGCGGGCGAACATGACCTGCGCTGGCGCTACTCGAAGAACAGCAGCGTGGTGGGCGGGTCCGACCGCGCGTGGATCGATGAAATTATCTTCACGCCCCTGCCCCCGGCCATCACCAGCCAGCCCGCGAGCCGGCAGGCGGACGAAGGCACCGTGGTCACGTTCACCGTCGCCGCGTCGGGCCAGGGGCCGATCAGTTATCAATGGCTGTTCAACGGACTCGCGCTCAACAACGACGGGGACCTTCGCGGCGCGCGCAGTGCCACGTTGAGCCTGTCGAATGTCCAACCGGCGCAGGCCGGCGACTACTCCGTGGTCGTCGCGAATCCCGGCGGCAATCTCCTCAGCGCCAGCGCCACGCTCACCGTCACGCCTGCCGTGCCGCTCGGCGAGGCGCTCGACGCGCCGCAACTCACTTGGATCAGCGCCGCACCCGCGTGGATCGGCCAGCCCGTGATCACGCTCGACGGCTTCGATGCCGCGCGCAGCGGCAACATCACGCACGGCCAGACCACGAGTTTTGAAACCACGGTGCAGGGACCCGGCACGATCAGCTTCTGGTGGAAAGTTTCCTGCGAGACGAACAACGACCGCGTGGCCTTCTTCGTGAACGGTGCCGAGCGCGTCCGCATCTCCGGCGAGGTCGAGTGGAACCAGCGCACCGTCGCCCTCCCCAACGGCGCGCAGACCTTGCGCTGGAGCTACACCAAGAGCACCAGCGTTTCGGCGGGTGCGGATCGCGCGTGGGTGGATCGCGTGGAGTTCGCGCCGCTGCCGGTGAGCATCACCGCGCAACCGCTCGCGCAAATTGTGGATGAAGGCGCCACGGCGTTCTTCTCCGTGACGGCGGGCGGCGCACCGCCGTTCAGTTATCAATGGCAGTTGAACGGCACGAATTTGATCGAGAGCGCGACGGTGCTTGGCGTGACTGGGGCCACGCTCACGCTTTCCAATGTCTCGCTCGCGCAAGGCGGCGACTACTCCGTGCTCGTGAACAACCTCGCGGGCAGTGTCGCGAGTGCCAGCGCGCTGCTCCAGATCAACACCCTCGTCCCGCTCGCTGACGCGCTCGACGCGCCCGGCTTCGCATGGACCGTCAGCGGCACGCCGCCGTGGATCGGCCAGACCGCCGTCTCGCGCGACGGCTCGGACGCCGCGCGCAGCGGCCGCATCGGCGACGGCCAGACGACTTCCTTCCGCACCACGGTCGTTGGTCCCGGGGTGGTGAGTTTCTGGTGGAAAGTTTCCAGCGAGGCGAACGATCGACTGCGTCTCTACCTCAACGGTTCGCAGCAGGAGTTCATCTCGGGTGAGATTGATTGGACTTGGCGCTCCTTCACCGTCGGCTCCGGAAATCAAATCCTGGAGTGGCGTTACGTGAAGAGCAGCAGCTTCGCGGCGGGCCAGGATCGTGGCTGGGTGGATCAATTCGTCTTCGTGCCGAACGCCACGCCCACCGCGCCGATGATCGCGATTCAGCCGACGAACCGCACCGCGGTCGCGACGGCGGGCACCGTCTTCACCGCGTCCGCCGCCGGTTCCACGCCGCTGGGCTGGCAATGGTTCTTCAACGGCGAACCGCTCACCAACGGCAACGGCGTCAGCGGCGCGACGACCACGAACCTTACGCTCGCCAGCACCAGCGACGCGCGTGCCGGAGATTATTTCGCCGTGGTCACGAACCCCGCTGGCAGCGCGACGAGCACAGTCGCGACGCTCACCGTGATTACTTCGCCCATCATCATCACCGAGCCGTTGAGCCAGAACGCGGCGCAAGGTTCCACCGTGAATTTCTTCGTCAGCGCGCTCGGCACGCCGTCGCTCAGTTACCAATGGCGGCGCGACGGAACCAATCTTCTCAACGCCGGCAACATCAGCGGCGTCACCGCCACGAACTTGCGGCTCACCGCCGTCACCGCCGCGCAGGCCGGTGAGTACTCGGTGCTCGTGAGCAATGCTTTCGGCAGCGTCACGAGCGTCCTGGCGACGCTCGTCATCAGTGCGCCGCCGTCCATCGGCAGCCATCCCGCCAGCCAGACGGGCCTCGCGGGCGGCAGCGCCACGTTCAGCGTGAACGCCAGCGGCAGCGCGCCGCTCACCTACCAGTGGCGCTTCAATGGAATCAATCTCACCGACGGCGGCGGAATATCCGGCGCGACCAGCCCCACTCTGGTCCGTGCCAATCTCCAGCCCGCTGCCGCCGGTGTTTACTCTGTGGTGATCGTGAACGCGGTGGGCAGCGCCGTGAGTTCCAACGCGACGTTCAGCGTGCTCTCGCCGCCCAGCATCGTGGTTCAACCCACGGCGCAGAGCGTGCCGCAAGGCGTGACCGTGGTGTTGACCGTGGGCGTGACCGGCACGTTCCCGCTCAGTTATCAATGGCAGCGCGATGGCTCGAACGTGGTGAACGGTTCCGGCCTGGTCGGCGCGAACACGACCGCGCTTTCGTTCAGCAACGCGCAGCCGGAGCAGTCCGGTTTCTACTCCGTCGTCGTGAGCAACGTCGCGGGCGTGGCCGTCAGTTCGAATGCCTTCGTCGAAATCATTCCGCCGCTCACGCTCGCCGAGTCGGTCAACGCGCCGTATCTCCAGTGGCTCACCTCGCCGAACGGCGCGTGGTTCGTCCAGACCAACATCTCGCATGACGGTGAGGCGGCGGCGCAAAGCGGCTTCATCGGCCACACCAATGAGACTTCGATGGAGACGACGGTGACCGGTCCCGGCACGATCCGTTTCTGGTGGAAAGTCTCGTCGCAGACCAATGCCGACACGTTGAAGTTCTTCGTGGGCAACGCCGAGTGGGCGCAAATCTCCGGCGACGAGGACTGGCAGAAACTTTCCTTCAACCTGCCGGCCGGCGCGATTCCGCTGCGCTGGACCTACGCGAAAAATTCCAACGTCCTCGCCGGACTGGATCGCGCGTGGCTCGACGAGTTGGATTTCATCCCGAACAACGCGCCGTCGGTGCCGGTGATTCTCACGCATCCGGTCGGGCAGGACGTGGCCCCAGGCGCGACCGTGTCGCTGAACGTTGAAGCGCTCGGCACCGCCCCGCTCATTTACCAGTGGCGCTTCGAGGGCCAGAACATTTCTGACGGCGGCAACATTCTCGGCGCGAATTCCTCCACGCTCCGGCTGTTCAACGTGACGGTGCCGCAGAGCGGCCTCTACGACGTGGTGGTGCGGAACAGCTACAGCGTGGCCAACAGCGAGCCGGTGCTGGTCAACGTGGCCACGACCGTGCCGCTGAACGTTGCGCTCGACACCGACCACACGAATCTCTTCTGGCGCACCGGCGGCTTCTCGCCGTGGGTCGGCCAGACCGTGACGAGCCTTGACCAGCTCGACGCCGCGCAAAGCTCCGCGCTGAACCACGGCCGGTCGAACTGGATTCAGACGACCATCGACGGCGGTCCGCTGGCCATCGCGTTCTGGTGGAAAGTTTCCTCGCAGACCAATGCGGACCGGCTGCGCTTCCTGATCGATGGCGTGGAGGCGTCGAACATTTCCGGCGAAGTCGGCTGGCAGCGCCGCTCGTTCGCGCTCACGAATCTCAGCGCGGTGTTGCGCTGGGAATACAACAAGAATGCCAGCGGCAGCGCGGGCCTGGATCGCGCCTGGGTGGACAAGATTGAGTTTCTCCACATCGCGCCGTTCATCACGAACAGCGCGCCGGACACGAACATCGTGGATCAGGGCACGACCGTGCGCTTTAAGGTCGCGGCGTCTGGCACCCAGCCGTTTCAGTATCAATGGCGGCGCGGCACGACGAATCTTCTCCCGAGCGTCAACGTCATTGGCGCGACCACGGGTTCGAAACTGATTCTCTCGAATGCGCAGCCGAACCAGACGGGCTTCTACTCCTGCCAGGTCGGCAACGAGTCCGGGATCGACATCAGCGACAACATGTATCTGCGCGTCAACGCCGCCGCGCCCATCGGCCCGGCCGTGAACGCGAACCACCTCGTCTGGGAGACGGGCGGCTTCTCCTGGTTCGTCGGCACGACGGACGACAGCCACAACGACAACCAGTCCGTGCGCAACGGCTACGTGGATGACGGCTACTCGACCTGGATGCGGACGACGGTCGTTGGCCCCGGCACGCTGCGTTACTGGTGGCGGGCTTCGACGCAGCCGAACGCGGACTTCCTGCGTTTCCTGATGAACGGCGTGATGCAGGTACAAGTTTCCGGCAACGTGAGCTGGCAGGAGCGCATCATCGCCATCCCGCCCGGCCCGACCGTCGTGCAGTGGGAATACGCGAAGGACTTCGCGCTCACGAACGGCTCGGACCGCGTGTGGGTGGATGACGTGAACTTCACGCCCGCGCCGCCGAGTTTCGTCGTGCAGCCCGTTTCGCAGGACGCTGAGGCCGGTTCGACCGTCACCTTCACACCCCTCGTGACCGGCGGCATTGGACTCAATTACCGCTGGCGCTTCAACGGCTTGCCGCTGGTCGATGGCCCGAACATCAGCGGCGCCACGAACATGATCCTCCGCATCACCGGCATGTCCTCGAATCGCGCGGGGACTTACTCGTTGCTGGTCACGAATCTCGGCGGCACGGCCACGAGTTCCAACACCGTGCTGGCCTTCACGCCCGTGTTGCCGCTGGCGCAGTCGCTCGACACGACGAACTACACTTGGAGCACCGGCACGCCCGCGTGGATCGGCCAGCCCATCACGAAGCACGACGGCGTGGACGCGGCGCGCAGCCCGACGCTGAACGACAACCAGTCGGGCTCCCTTCAGACCACGATCACCGGGCCGGGCACGATCACCTTCTGGTGGAAGTCGTCGAGCGAACTGGACGGGGACGCGCTGATTCTCTACGTCAACAACGCCGAGCAGGCGCGCATCTCCGGCGAGACGGACTGGCAGCAACGCGCCATCTTCATTGGCGAGGGCAACCAGGTCGTAAAGTTCACTTACCAGAAGAACGCCGCCGGCAAGGCCGGACAGGATCGCGGCTGGGTGGATGAATTTGCCTTCACGCCGCTGCACCCTTCCATCGTCACGCATCCGGTGGGCCAGAATGTCGAGGCTGGCACGCACGTCACGTTCACCGGCGCGGCCATTGGCACGCCGCGCTTGGATTACTACTGGCAGCGCAACGGCGTGAACCTGACCAACGGACCGGAGATCAGCGGCGCGACTTCGCCCACGCTGGTTCTTTCCAACGTGCAGCCCTCGCAGAGCGGCACCTACGCGCTGCTCGTCGTGAACGACGCATCCGCCGTGACCAGCGACGGGGCGCTCCTGAGTGTCACTCCGCTCGTCCCGCTCGCGACGGCGCTCGACGGCGCAGGCTTGAACTGGGCCACCAACACCAGTTCGCCCTGGGTCGGGCAGCAAGTCGTCTCGCACGACGGCACGGACGCGGCCCGCAGCGGCACGAACGCGAACAACGGCTCGAACATGGTGCAGACGGTCATCATCGGCCCGGGCGGCCTCGGCTTCTGGTGGAAAGTTTCCAGCGAGCCGGTGCATGACAAACTGATCTTCACGATCAACGGCGTGGAGCAGGCGCGCATCTCCGGCGAGCAGGACTGGCAGCAACAATCTTTCACCCTCAGTTCCGGCAGCCAGACTTGCCGCTGGGTGTATCTGAAGAATGCCACCGGCAGCGCCGGACAGGATCGCGCGTGGCTCGACGAGGTCTTCTTCGGCCCGCAGCCGCCGTCCATTGTCGTGCCCCCGGCGGATCAGAACGTCGATGTCGGCGCGACCACGAGCTTCCGCGTCACGCCCGGCGGCACGCCGCCCTTCACCTATCAATGGCTCTACAACGGCACGCTGCTCGCCAATGGCGGTGGCGTCAGCGGCGCGACGAGTTCCAATCTCACGCTCACCGGCGTGCAACTCGCCAACGCCGGCAGCTATCGCGTCATCGTCAACAACGCGGTCGGCACCGTGCCGAGCGCGCATGCTTCGCTCGCGGTGTTCACCAATGTCACGCTCGCCCTGGCGCTCGACACCACAAATCTCAACTGGACCACGAACGGCGCGAACACCTGGATCGGCAACGGCGCGATCACGCACGACGGTGTGGACGCGGCGCGCAGCCCGGTGCTGGCGCACAGCGCATCCGCGTGGTTCCAGACCACGGTGACCGGGCTGAACACCGTGAGCTTCTGGTGGAAAGTTTCCAGCGAGCCGGCGAACGACCGGCTGCGTTTCCTGATCGATGGCAACGAGCAGGCGGCCATTTCTGGGGCGGTGGACTGGCAGTTGCGCGCCTTCCACATCGCCGCCGGCACGCACACGTTGCGCTGGGAATATCTGAAAAATGGCAGCGTGACCGGCGGCGTGGATCGCGCGTGGGTGGATGAGGTCGTCCTCGGCCCGCTCGCCCCAGTTATCACCGCACAGCCCACGGACCGCGTCGTCAGCGCGGGCGCGAGCGCCAGCTTCAACGCCACGGCCGTCGGCAGCGCGACGCTCACGTACCGCTGGCGTTTCAACGGGTTGCCGCTCGCGGACGGCGGCGGCATCAGCGGCTCCGGCACGCCGACGCTCACGGTGGCGAATGCGCAGTTGGACCGGGTGGGCAATTACTCTCTGCTCGTCAGCAACACACTCGGCACGGCGATCAGTGCCAACGCATCGCTCGCGCTGGTGCAACCCGTGTCGATTCCGGTGGCGCTCGACAACACCGCGCTCACCTTCACGCTCGGCGGCACCGCGCCCGCGTGGACCGGCCAGCAGGGGGAATCCTCGGACGGCGAAGACGCGGCGGTGACCGGCGTGATGACGGATGCCACTTACACGTTCATCAAAGCCAACGTCACCGGACCCGGCACGCTCACGTTCTGGTGGAAAACTTCCACGCAGGAGGGCAGCGATTATCTCCGCTTCATGCTTGATGCGGCGGATCAGGTGCGCATCTCCGGCGAGGTGGACTGGCAACAGGTCAGTTTTCAAGTGCCGTCCGGCGCGCATGAATTGCAGTGGCGCTACTCGCGCAGCCCGAGCGGCGTGGGCGGACAAGATCGGGCATGGCTCGATCGTGTGACCTACGGAACGGGCGGGCCGGTGGCCGGCACTCCGCCGACGATCCTGATTCAGCCGGGCAGCCAGACCGTGGACGAAGGCGAGACGGTGGACTTCACCGTGGCGGCGGGCGGCACTCCGCCATTGAGCTACCGCTGGCTGTTCAACGAAACCAACCGGCTCAGCGACGGCGGCAACATCGGCGGCGCGACCACGGATGATCTGACGATTTTCAACGTGCTCGACACGCAGCGCGGAGATTATTCCGTCATCGTCAGCAACGCCGCCGGTTCCATCACCAGCCTGGTCGCGCGGCTCACGGTCAATGACGTGCTCTCGCTGGCCGAGGCGGTGGATCAGCCGACGTGGGATTTCCTCACCGATGGTCACTCGTTGTGGGAAGGCCACACCGTCGTGACGCATGATGGCTTCGACTCGGCGCGCAGCGGACTGGTCGGCGACGGCCAGAGTTCCACGCTGCAAACAATCGTGGACGGGCCGGGCGCGCTGCATTTCTGGTGGCGCGTGTCGTCGGAGACGAATGCCGATGTGCTGGTCTTCGCGGTCAACGGCCAGACCGAGGCGCTGATCTCCGGCGAGTCGGACTGGCAGGAAGTTTTGTTCCCGCTCTCGGCTGGTCCGCAGTTTGTGGACTGGACGTATTTCAAGAACGCCACCGGCCGCGCCGGCACGGATCGCGGCTGGCTGGATCAAATCACCTTCACGCCGGACAGCGGATCCACCGCCAAGCCGGAGCCTGTGGCGACCGGAGCCATCACGCCGCGCCTGACCATTTTGGAGAACACCGTGCGGCTCGAATGGACCGCCCAGACGCACAAGAGCTACGAGGTTTATTACAAGGACGATCTGGCCGATGAGACCTGGACGCGGCTCGACGGCGAGGTGCTGGCGAAGTGGAGCGAGGTTGGCGGCAAGGTGCGCTCGGATGTATATCACGCCACCGTGGAAGACCTGCCCGCCGGACGCACGCGGTTTTATAAAATCTTGGAATACTGATTCATGAAGTGGTTGGAGAACGGTTGGAAAATTGGCGCGCTGCTGTTGGTCACGTTGTTGATGTCAACGAGCCACGCGGCGAGCCGCGTCATTCGCGTCGAAGGCACGACCCTGGCGCCCGGCGAGACGAAGCGCGTGCGCGTGGTGCTGGAAAGTCTGGGCGATGAAAAGGCGCTCGGCTTCAACCTCGGTTACAACCCGGCGGTGCTGCGGTTCGTGAACGCGGCGGCGGGCGCGGACTCCGTGGCCGTGGGCGCGACGCTGAGGCCCAATCCCAACCAGACGACGAACTTCGGCCGTCTCGGCGTGACCTTGAGCCTCGATTTTTTCACCACGAACACCTTTCCCGCCGGCACGAATTTCATCGCCGACATTTTTTTCACGCCGGCGGCGGGCGTGACCGGCGGCGTGAGCGCCATCACCTTCACGAACGAGCCGGGCGTCACGGAAATTTCTGATCCAAACGCCAACGAGTTGTCCGCCACCTACGTTGGCTCCAGCGTGTCCGTGGTTTTGCAGTGCGGTTTTTCTCTCGGTTCCAGCGCGGCGAATTTTTCCGACGTCGGCGGTGCCGGCTCTGTGAGCCTTGTGGCCAGCCACCCAGTTTGCGCGTGGTCGCTGGTCAACACGAACCCGTGGCTCAACCTCACCTCCGCCACGAACGGCGCGGGCAGCGCGACGGTGGAATTCCTCGTGGACGCCCATCCTGATCTCACCGGGCGCACCGGCACGGTGGTCATCGCGGGGCAGAATTTCACCGTCACGCAATCAGGAATTACCTGCACCTACGCGCTCGCGCCTGGCAGCGGTTCGCATGGCCCGGGGGCGGAAACCAATTCGTTCAACGTCCTCGCCGCTGATCCCTGCGTCTGGTCGGTGGGCAACACGAACGCGTGGGTGACCATTCTTTCCGGGGCCAGCGGCTCGGGAAATGGCGCGGTTGCTTATGCCGTCGCGGATAATTTCTCCGCCTCGCCGCGCGCCGGCACGCTCGTTATCGCCGGGCTGACGTTCAACATTTTGCAGGACGCCTTTCCTTGCGCCTACGCGCTGTCGTCCACCAACGCCGAGCACACCGCCGCCTCGACCACGAATTCTTTCAGCATCACCACGAGCAATTTCTGCGCGTGGTCGGTGGTGAACACGAATCCGTGGATTAACCTTCTCTCCGGCGACGGCAGCGGTGACGGCACTGTGACCTATGCCGTGAGTGCTAACGAGTCGCTCGCCGGGCGCAGCGGTGCGCTCGTGGTGGGCGGGGAAATTTTCAACGTCGCGCAGCAGCCGGTCGTGTGCGGCTATGGACTTTCGCCCACAGATCGCGTCCACGCATCCGGGCCTGCCACCGACACCATTTCCGTGCTCGCGCCCGGGCCGTGTCCCTGGTCGGCGGTGAACACCAATCCGTGGATCAACCTTCTCACCGGCAGCAACGGTGCGGGCGACGGCGTCATTACTTACTCGCTCGCCGCCAATCCCACGGCCCTCACGCGCACCGGCCTGCTCGAAGTCGCCGGGCAGACCTTCGTGCTCGCGCAGCAGGGCGTGCTCTGCGCCTACGCCCTGTCGCCCACGCGCCGCTCGCACGGCCCCGGCGCGAACTCGAATTTCTTCACCGTCCAGGCCGCGAGCGGCTGCCTCTGGACCGTGAACAACACCAACCCTTGGATTCAACTGCTGGGGGACAGCGGCGACGGCACGAACGCCGTGGGCTACCTGATCGAGGCCAACCCAGCGCCGCTTGAGCGCCTGGCTTGGCTGACGGTGGACAGCGCCACGCTGATTATCACGCAGCGCGCGGGCGCGAGCTGCACGTACGAGCTGACGCCGGTCAGCCTGGCTCACGGTTCGTCCGGCGGCACCGGCACCGTGAGCATCGCGACCGGCGCGGGCTGCGCGTGGGACGTGACGACCACGGACGACTGGATTCAATTCACTTCCGTTACCAACGGCACGGGCGTGGGCAGCTTTGATTATTCCCTGCTCGCGAACTGGGGGCTTATCGCGCGCACCGGTACCGTCTTCGTGGCGGGACAAGCCCTGCCAGTCACGCAGGAGGCTTACACGGGAGGATTCGTTTTCCATTCCATCAACGCGACGGTGCCGGGCGAAGTTTCCTTGAGCATCACCGGCGGCCCGCTGGGCGTGTGGGAACTGCAAATCTCCGGCGACCTGAGCAACTGGTCCCGCCTCGCCGATCTCACGAACACCACCGGCCGCGTGGACTTCGCCATGCCTGCGGTGGAAAGCAACCGGTTCTACCGCGCGTTTTTGCCGTAGCTGCCCATTCGATCCACAGAAGCAAACGAAGGGAAAAAACTGGCCGCGGGCGGGAGCGTGAACGCCCGAACAATGCCGGTTTTATTTTTCAGCTATTTCCGGTCTTCGTTTCCTTCGTGGCCTTCTGTAAATCCGGCTCCGGCTTAATTCACCTGCTGCACCCGGTAGAAGCGATGCGGGTTCGCAGCACTGTCGGAAATGCTCGCGGTCGGGTTCGCCGCCACAAAGTCGGGGCCGAGTTGTGTCCACAGCGGCGCATTCAACTCGTCCTTGTAAAACACGCGGTAGGTGCGGCCCACGGTGGTGTCGATGGTGAAGGTGGCCTGGCCGCCCGTGACCGCCGCCACGGAATGGATCTGCGGCCCGAGCGCGCCGTTCGTGCTGACGGTGCCGGGCAGGCGCACGATGTAGGAGAAGGTCATGGTGTCGCTGAGCGGCGGCGTGCCGCTGTCGGTCACGGTGACGGTGATGGGATATTCGCCGAGCGGTTGGTTGGTCGGCACGTTCCAGCGGTAGGTGCCGCCTTGCGACAGAGTGGAACCGGGCAGCGCGGAGGCGGCGTTCGTCGTGTAGGTCAAGAGTTGCGCGTCGGGATCGGTCGCGCGCACGAAGGTGGTCAGGGCCTGGCCCGGCGCGATGAAAACATTGGTGAGCGCGGGCGGGCGGGGCGGTGAATTGTAGCTGGCAAGGCCGTTGGGATTTCGGGGCGTGGGGCGGGTCATGTAGTAAGTCCCGATGCCGCCCAGGCCGGCGTCGCCGCCATCGCCGTAGCGTCCGGAGCTGACGTCGCCGCTCTGCGGGCCGTAGGCGATCAGGTCCACCGGGGTCGCGCCGTCGGGCGCCCAGAGGCCGATGAAGCCGGTGTTGTTCGCCAGCCGGAAATTCACGTGCAGATCGGCGCGCGTCGGATTGTTCTGCCCCGTCTCGTCGTCGGCCCACACGAGCAGGAAGCCGCCGGGCGCGATCCGATACTGCCCGTTCGTCGGCACGCGAAACTTGAGCGGATCAAACTGCGAATCGGTGAGGTACATCCCGCCGAGATCGATGGTGTGCTGTCCGCCATTCCACAATTCAATCCAGTCCTCGGCCTCGTTGTCCGCCGGGTCACGCAGGCTGTTCACGTTCGCGGCCATGAACTCGTTGATCATGATCGGGTAAGGGCGCCCGACATTCACCGCGCCCGGCGTCGGCTCGACCAGCGTGGAGCGGAAAATCAACTGGCCTTCCGGATGGCTGCCGAGCGTCACGTTCGCGCCGAGCCAGCGCCACGAGAGATGATCCACGACCTGCGGCATGCCGTTGGTCAGGCGCGTGAGCGCGAGGCGTCCGTGGCGTCCGAGTGCGAAGCTGGTGTGCCAGTCGGTGGCGGTGTCCTGGGCGGGATTGCCGTCGGCCCAGAGGATCTTGTGCTCGCCTGCCGCGAGCGTCGCGCTGGGCGGGAACGGCCAAGTCGTGAGGTTCGTGGCAAAATCCTGCCCAAGGAAATAATTCGTGAGGCTCACCGGGGTCAGGCCCGCGTTGTAAATTTCAATCCACGGTGACGGTTCGCCGAAGTTGTCCACGATTCCTGCGAGACTGACGTGTTGAATCTCGTTGATCCACACGGGATCAAACGGCGGCAGCGCGAACGACACGGAGTTTGACGCGCCGGGCGTGACTGGCACGAGCGCGCTCACGTCCCAGTTCGCAGCGCGGCCATTGTCCTGCGCGGCGTCAATCAACTGCATGGATTGGCCCGGTGCGGAGACGACCCACGGCGCGCTGCGGTCGAAGCGCACGGCGTCCACCGTCTGTACCACGTTGCTGACCGTGCGCGTGAGCAGGAGCAACTGCGTGGCCGTGAGCGTGGTGGGGAACGTGTTGAACACCGGCACGCCGGTAAACGCGCCGATGAAGGCGGAACGATTCCGCGCGAGCACGATGGTCTGGCCGTCCAAGACAATCGAGCCGAGCGGGAAGGTGAGTCCCGCGCCTTCGAGCCGCCAGCCGCTCAGATCGAAACTGTCCGTCGAACGGTTCACGATCTCGATGAACTGCGTGTTGGGAATGGAAGGCGTGTGCAGCACTTCGCTGATGACCAGCGCGCCCACGGGATTCGGCTCGTCGCCGGTGAAGACCGCCGTGACCGTCGCGCTCGCGCCCGCGATGTTCGTCCCGAAACGGTCGTAGCCTTGCAGCGTGAAGGTGTTGTTCCCCGCATGCAGCACGAAGCGCATCACGAAATGGGTCGGACTCAGCCACGTCATGGGATACGCCACGCCGTTCATCAGGATCGTTTTCACGCCCACGGGCGCGGTCCCAGTGAGGGTGATGAGATTGGTCTCCGCCTCGAAATACGGCGGCACGTCCACTGCGAACGGCACGTCCACGGTCGCGAGCTGGCTCTGCAAATACGCGCGGCGTTCGGCGATGTAAGTCTTCGTGTTCGCGACCTCGGCGAGATCAATGTTGATGTTGTTCGCGAGCAGCGCCGTCACGCGCGCGTCTATGAAGGGATCGAGCACCTCGTTCCGCAGCGGCCCATTGACCAGATCGTTAAACGCCCGCCAGTAGGCGCGCTGGATGACCGGGGTGTTGAACATGGCGGTGACGCGCGGGTCGTTCGACTCGAACAGCGGCTCGTTCGCGGGCCGCCCGAGGCCGAGCGAGTAATCAATGTCCCAAGGCAGGTGCGCGAAGCCGGCGGTGGTCTGGTAGAGGTAGTCGTTCTTGCCGCGGTTCCAGCCGAAGCTGTCGAAATTTCCCACCGCGCGCTGAATCGCGAAGTGCCGCATCCACGCCTCGTAGTCCGCCACCGCGCCAAACACGTCCGGGTCCACGACGCTGTTGGTCGGGTTGTCCACCGGACTCACGGCGTCAATGAGCGCGTAAATCGTCGAGTAGTCGTTGGCGGAATTGCCCACGCCCACTGAGCGTTTGCGGAACATGAAACGATACGGCGCGGGCACGAATGTCTCCTGGCCATTCTGCATGATGGTCCGGCGCGTCATGTCGGCATCGTTGTAAATCGCCACGTCGAAGCCGTTCGTCTCGAACTCGAACCAGTCCTCGACCTTAAACAACTGCCCGCCCGCGCTGTCGGGAAACCACTGCGCGGTCATGTCGCCGTTCGGCTGCTGCGAATCTTCGTAGATGAAATTTCCCGCACGCTCGTAGGCGGTGCTGCGCTGGCTGCCGTTCACGAACATGTGAAAGTAGCGCCGGTGATTGTGCGGCAAGCCGAGTCCTTCAAAAATTTTATACACCGTCTGCTCACGGATCGCGCTGAGGTCGCTGATGGTGAAACGGTCCGCATTGCCCGTGTTGTTCAGCACGAAGTCCGTCGCGCCGAGGAACGGATCGTCGTCAGGGAAATTCATCTCGTAATCCACGCGCAACGGCCCGGCGGGACCGGCGGTGGAGTTCGTGCGATGGAACGGGCTGCCGGAGAAGAGCGGCTGGCCGTTGTAGAAAACGCGGGTGTTGTTGTACACGAACGTCGCGTCCATCACGGTGTTGTTCATGGCGTTGCGCGTGTGCCAGCGGTTCGAGTTCACCTGCGAGACCCAGAGATGATACGTCGCGAAGTCGCCGGGCATCTGCACCTCGCCCCAGCGCACGAGGCATTCCTTGACCAGCGCGTCGCTCGGGTAACAACGGTCCAGCCCGGGCGGCGGGAAGACATCCTTCGGGAAGGTGCCGATGTTGTTCTGCCCGTCGCGGGCCTCGATGTAGAACGCCGCCATCTCGCCTGCCGCCTGCGCGGGAATCACGGCGGAATAAATTCCATCGCTGGCCACCGCGTCGCCTGCCGTGCCGTTGTCCACCATCAGCGCGTCGGTGTAAGTCGGATTCGGATCAATGCGGTAGCGGAGGTTGATCACGGAGACGCCCTGACGATCAATCGCGCGCGCCGTCACGACCACGCTTTCGTTCGTCTGCGGCAGCAACGGTTTGTGCGCCACGTCCGAGACGGCGGGACCGGTGTTCGGAACGCGCGTGCTGTTCACCACGCCGGGCGTGCCGAGGCGGCGCGGGAGATTCATGCGCCCGTAGGCCTCGGTGGCGCTGCCGTGCAGGCGGAAAAGAATTTCGGGAAAGCCGCGCAGCCAGCGCACCTTCGCACGGATGGAAACTTGCGCGGCGGGCGGAATGGAATGCGTGAAGGGCGCGGAGAGAATGCGGTTCGATTGATTGTCGCCGCGCGAGCCGGTGCGGACGTGCAGGCTCTTGCCGCCGATGAAACCCGCGTTCTCCAGCGTGGAAAAATCATGCGACCCTTGCAGCAGCCAGCCGTCGAGTCCTGACTCGAAGCTGCCGTTGGCGACCAGATTCGGCCCGTGGTTCACACGCACCTCGAGTTCATCCACGAGACATTCGCCGAGACCTTGCAGCATGATGATGAGCGCGTCGTTCGCGGGTGAGCCAAGCGATTCGCCGAGCGGCCCGTTGTATTCGATGGAGGTCCACAGGCTCTCGCCAGTGTCATTGCTGTCGGCCCAGTTCGATGGATGATGCGCGTCGCCGTCAGGGTCAATGAGTTCAAGACTGCTGCCCAGGCCGTCGCTCCAGTTGCCCCAGCGTCCGCCGTCGCCGTAGGTGAGATCGCAGACGGGGACGTTCAACTTCTCGACGACGGTGCCGCCCGGCCTCTGGACGTTGTCGTAGTCCGCCGAGGCGAAGACGAGGCGTTCGCCGCCGTTGGCCAGCGTGCCGGTGTAAGGGCCGAACAAATTCACGTTCGTGCTCAGGTTGGTGTAAATCGTGGCGAGGCTCGCGGGGTTGCGCGCGATGACCCAATACGCGCCCGCCGGCATGGTCGCCGTAAGCGCGTTGGTCGGAAAAACATAGCCGATGCCCGTGACAAATTCGTAGCCCGCCAGATTCGCCGGCGCCGTGCTGCGGTTGTGAATCTCCACATACTCGTCGTCGTTGTTGCCGGAGATCGGGTTGAACATGATCTCGTTGATGATGACCGGGTAGCGCATGGGCACGGCGTTCGGGCCATTGCGCGTGTTGCTCGACATGCCGTAGATGAACGGCCCGCCATCCGGGTAGCGGCCTTGGGAGACGTGGTTCGACGCGCCGCGAAAATCCACGACGTCAATGACGCGCGTCTGGTTGGAGTTCCAGAGCAGGATCGTCTCGCCACCTGCGAACAGCTCGAAGCCTAGTTGGGTTTGATCCCAGCTCAGGAAACCGCGCGGCGCAATGATCGTGCCGTCGGGAATGCGGAACTTGTTCGTGCGCGGATCATCGCTCAGCCACGCGCCCGACAAATCCACCGGGCCGTTACTGTGATTGTAGAGTTCAATCCAGTCCGCCGGGTCGCTGTGGTTCTGAAACTCGTTGATGAACAGCGAGGCGATGGATTCAGGAGCGGACGGTTCCGGCCCGCCGGGCGAGCCGCCCACCACATCGCTTTGCGACCACGCTTGATAATTGTCCTCGCCCCAGGACGGACGCAGCAGCGCGAGCGAATGGCCGGTGCCGTCCGCCGTCTCGGGCCACGGCGGTGAGTCGGAGTAATTCACTTCCAGCAAGACCGCGCCGAGGGAACTGCGGAGGCGGATTTGCCCGGTCTGGGTGGACAGCCGGTTCGTGGTCGCGCCCACCCACGGACCGAGGACATTCGTGATGCCGTAGTTCGTCTGAATCATCCCCGGCACCCGCGCGATGACGAGGTAAGCGCCCGCGTTCAGCACCGTGCCGGTCGGGAAGGTGAAGCGCACCGCGCCATCAAGGAAGAAGCCGCCGAGGTCTTCCGCCCACGGCTTGGAATTAAAAACTTCGATGAACTCGTGGGTAATGTTCGTGTTCGCCACGCCGGGAATGGGGCGCGGATTATACATGATCTCGGTGATGACCAGCCCCGTCTTGCGCGACGACGGCCCCGGCGGCTCGCGGTCGGTGGTGTGTTGCGCGCGCAAGTGCGAAGCGAGACAGGCGCAAAAAAGCGCGCAGGCGATGAGTCGTGACACAGAATTCACAATTGGGTTTGTCCGGGTAACGCCAGACTGTGCTCGCGCTGAACCGGGGGATCAAATGACTTATGCATTCTTCAGGGACGGAAGCCGCCAAGGAATCCGAGCTGGAGCGGCAGGCATCCCTGCCGGCCAGTGAGCCGTGGCTTCCAGCCCGGCGGAAGAACCAGGTCGCGTAATCTTCAACCTGCAACCTTCCTCATCCTTGATTTCCCGGTCGCGTCACTTAGGCTCGCGTCCGCTTTTTTATGGAACTGAACAACGACGAGATCCGCCGCTATTCGCGCCACTTGATTCTGCCGGAAGTCGGCATGGCCGGGCAAAAGAAGATCTGCTCGACGAGC
>JBBQYK010000002.1:0-41700 GCA_038208765.1 Verrucomicrobiota bacterium | reverse complement strand
TAGAACGGGCGGGCACGCATGCTGGCGCGCGGGCGTATCGCCCGCCGGAGCGCGCGGATGGTTTTCCGCCGCCCCCACGCGGTCCGGTTGAAAGGGCATCTGGTTCCCTTTCGGCGGGCGGGACGCCCGCGCTCCTAACTGCCACTTCTAATCAGCGCCGCGCGCCGTTGCACGAGGCGGGCGGCCACGCTCACGGCGATTTCATTCACGCTCACGGCGGCAATGTCCAGGCCCACAGGGCATTCCACCCGGCGCAGTTCCTCTTCTGTCGCGAGTCCGTCCTGAAGGAACTGCTCGGAGATGATGCGCCATTTGCGGCGGCTGCCAATCATGCCGAGGAAAGCGAACGGCTGGTGAATCCACTCGCGCAGGACCAGCGCGTCGTGCTGATGGCCACGGGTGACGATCAGGCCGAAGGTGGGTGTGGGCGGCAGCGGAGCGCGCAGGATTTTTTCCCAGGTGTCCACGTGCAGGCGCGTGGCGGCGGGGAAGTGCTGGTGGTTCGCGAGCGCGGGGCGGTCGTCGAAGACGGTCACGGCGAAGTCGAGTTGTAACGCGAGCGGGGCGACGGCTTGCGCGACGTGGCCGGAGCCGCCGATCCAGAGCGCGCAGGGCAGGGCGACGGTTTCGCGGTAGAGCCAGGCGGCATCGTCCGCAGCGGCCCACGCGATGGAGAAGTCGCTGCGCACCCCCCACGTTTGCACCAGCTCGCGGCGTGCGAGGGCGCGCCAGATGTCTCCGGCTTGTGCAGCGTGCGGGAGAATCAGCCCGGAAACTTTTCCTCCGCAGATGAGTCCATCGTCCCAGCCGAAGTCGTGATCGAGGACGAGATCGAAGACGTCCGGCTGCTGTTTGCGGAGCGCCTGCCGCGCGCGTTCGCGCACCTCGGCTTCGAGGCAGCCGCCGCCGAGCGTGCCCACGATGCGGCCGTCGGCGAAGAAGAGCGCCTTCGCGCCGCGCTTCTGCGGAGTGGAACCTTTCACGCCGGAGATGATTCCGAGCGCGAAAGGTTCGCCCGCGTCAAGCGCGTCGAGAAGGTCGGTGAAAATGCTTTGCATCGGACGGCGCGGAGGATGGCACGGATGGGCGGCGGGAGCGCGGAGTTTTTCGATGAGAATCGGCGGCCGGGCACAACTTGACCCCCGCACCGGGATCGGCGCGCGGCTCTCCCGAACCGCAGCGTGTGGACCAGTCGTGGCCGCTGCGGCTCTGGAGAGCCGCGCGCCGCGCCGAAGGAGTTTGGTGCGGAGGCTGGCCGCCACCCGCCCCTTTCCGCCCCCAAACTCCTTCTTGCTTAAAAAACGCTCCTCCGTAAATTCAGCGGCTCTTGTTCAGGAAAATATGATAATCGATCACTTTTTTGCATTGCTGGCCATGTCTCCGCCGTCTGCGCCGGGCACGCAGGCCAATCCCCAAGGCGAGATGATGAAACTCGTCGGCATGGTCGCGATCATGGGCTTGATGATGTATTTCATCGTCATTCGCCCCCAGCGCACCCGCCAGAAGGCGCTCAACAACCTGATGAGCAACCTGAAGGCCGGCGACAAAATCCTGACCGCCAGCGGCATCGTTGGCGTCGTCATTGGCGTGAAGGAGAAGACCGTATCCCTCCGCTCTGCCGACTCGAAGCTGGAAGTCCTTAAGTCCACCATCTCCGAAATCACCGAAAAAGCCGGCACCGATGCCGCGCAAAACTAAGTCCTTGCCATGAATCGCAGTCACCTTTGGAAGTTGCTGATCATCGTTGTCGTCGTCGGCTGGGCCGCGACGGAAATGTTGCCTCTCAAGAGCCGGCCGCTCATCGAGGTCTTTCAGGAAAACATCGGCAAGCGCGACGGCGTTTACTCGAACATCATGGTGCGGTTCGCCGAGCTGCAGACGGCCAATCCGCAGAGCGAGTACAAAAACCTCCGCGATGCCGTGGGCACCAACGACATCTCGCGCCACTTCGCCATTGACGTGAAGGGTGAAAAGGAGCCGACGACGGCCATTCTCAACGTGCTCCAAAAGCGCGGCGCGGGCGAAGTCCGGCTCGGCTTGGACTTGCAGGGCGGCTCCTCGTTCATCGTGCAGATGGAAACCGGCAAGCTCGCGACCAACGCCTCCGAACAGGTCGCGCTCGATAACGCCATCGAAGTCCTGCGCAAGCGCGTGGACAAGTTCGGCGTGGCCGAGCCGCTCATCCAGAAGCAGGGTGAACGCCAGATCATCATCCAGATGCCCGGCCTCGGGGCTGCGGAAATGGCCAACGTCCGCGTGGCTTTGGAAAAGGCCGCGTTCCTCGAATTCCGCCTCGTGCATCAGGACAGCCGCTCCCTGCTCGAACAGGGCATCATTCCGCCGGGCTTTGAAGTGATGAAGGAACAGCGCGTCCTGCCCAATGGCGAGAAACAGGTTACGCCCCACGTCGTCAGCAAGACGCCGATCCCCGGGCTGAACGGCAAGAACGTGACGGGTGCCGGCGTGGGCCGCGACCCCTTCAACAAGCCGGAAATCCTCTTCTCGTTTGACACGGACGGCGGGCTGGTCTTTGAGCGCGTGACCACCGAAAACGTGGGCCGCCAACTGGCCATCATTCTCGACGGAGAACTCTACTCCGCACCGAATATCAAGGGCGCGATTGCCGGCGGACGCGGCTCTATCAGCGGTGACTTCAGCGAGCAGGAAGCCTTCAACCTCGCGGCCACGCTGCAAAACCCGCTCGAAGCCCCCGTCAGCATCATCAAGGAAGAGCGCGTGGACCCGACGCTGGGCGAGTCCACGATTGAGAGCGGCATCAAGTCCGCCCTCTGGGGCACGCTGGCCGTGGCGGCCTTCATGTTGGTCTATTATTTGATGGCGGGGCTGGTGGCGAACTTCGCCCTCGTCCTGAACCTCGTCATCCTGCTCGGCGTGATGTGCGCCTTCAACACCACGCTCACCCTGCCGGGCATCGCCGGCATCCTGCTCACCGCCGGCATGGCGGTCGATGCGAACGTCCTGATCTTCGAGCGCATCCGCGAGGAAATGGCCAGGGGCAAGTCGTTGCGCGGTGCCCTCGCGGCGGGCTACAGCCGGGCCTTTGGCACCATCTTCGACTCGCACGTCACCACGTTGATTTCGTCCGTCATCCTGATTTACCTCGGCACCGGCACCATCAAGGGCTTCGGCGTTGCGCTGACCATCGGTGTGTCGGCCAGCTTGTTCACCTCGCTCGTCGTCACGCGCCTCGTGTTCGACACGTTCATCAACCTCGGCTGGATGAAGTCCCTGCCCATGCTCCAACTCATCAAGTCCTCGAACCTCGACTTCATGAAATGGGCCAAGCCCGCCTTCATCCTCTCCTGGCTGGTCATCATCGTGGGCGTGGGCTACGGCATTTCCCGCGGCAAGCACATGGTCGGGCATGAATTCCTCGGCGGCGACAAGGCGCAATACTCCTTCAAGGAACGCGTCGATCAGGACAAGCTCACGGCCGCCCTCAAGCCCGTCGTCGGTGAGCACATGATTCAATACAAGCAGGCCATCGTCGGCACCGAGGAAACCCTGAGCATCACCGCCGGCTTTGATTCCACGGACAAGATCACCTCCACACTGAACAGCCAGTTTGCCCAGGCCGGCTTCAAGCTGGAAGGCACCGACCGCGTCGGCGCGTCCGTGGGCGACGAAATTATGAAGAGCGCCGTGCTGGCCTTCCTGTTTTCACTGCTCGGCATCCTTATCTATGTCGCCTTCCGTTATGAATTCTCCTTCGCCATCGGTGCCATCGTGGCCATTCTCCACGACATCCTCATGACCGTGGGCTGGTATGCGCTCTCCGGGCGTGAACTGAACTCGACGATGATCGCGGCGGTGCTGACCATCATCGGCTTCTCCATCAACGACACCATCGTGATCTTTGACCGCATCCGTGAAGACCTGAAGCTCGGCGTGCGCGGCACCTTCCGCGAGCTGATCAACAAGGCGCTGAACCAGACCCTGAGCCGCACCATCATCACCTCCGGCACGGTGTTCCTCGCCACCATGTCGCTCTACCTCTTCGGCGGCGGCGCGATCAACGACTTCGCCTTCACCTTCCTCATCGGCATCATCACCGGCACCTACTCGTCCATTTTCATCGCCAGCGCGCTGGTGCTCTGGTGGCACAAAGGCCAGCGCCCCGTGACCAGCCAGGTGGTGACGATGGATGGCGTCGCGGCGGCGAAAGTGTAACGCGGTTCGAGATTTTCAGACGCCTGGTTGGAATCAGTCCGGCCGGGCGTTTTTGATTTTGAGTCCTAGTCGGGCCGCGTTGCGCGCAGCCCCGATGTCGTTGCAGAACCGGGGGGCCACAAATTCCGAGCGACCACGAATCAGGCAGCATCGGTGGCCGTTCTGAATCCGTGGGAAAGTTCATGGGGAGGGAGAACCGTAGCGCCGCGCGACCACGGGGCCTTCCCGTGAGAAAGTCACGCCGCACGCACTCCGGCAATCAACTTCTCCAGCGCCCGCCCGTAATCCACGTAGCTCTGGAACTGCTGTTCTGCGGACGACGTGACCGCCGCGTCGTGGAAGACCACCGCGATGTGTGGCTCGATGGAGAACGCGCCGTCATAGCCGCTCGCCAGCAAATCTTTGATCAATTCGCGCACGTAGCCGCTGCCCTCGCCGGGCATCGTATAGTCGGCGTCGTTCTTCGCCGGATTCCAGCGGGCGTCCTTGATGTGGACGTGAACGGTGTGCGGCTTCACATGCGTGTAGAACTCCAAGGCGTCTTGCTTTGCCCACGGCTTGGGCTTCGAGCGGTCCGCGTTGAACACCGGATTCGCCGTGTCGAAAACCCACTTGAGTCCCGGCGCTTGATCGAGCAGTTCCAGCGCGTGCTGCCAGCTCATACCGCCGTAGTTCATGCAGTTCTCGTGAACCGGCTGGAGACCCGCATCGAGAAACATCTTCGTGACCTCGCGCACGCGCGAAAAAACTTCGGCGGGAATCGCCGCCTCGTCATCGCCCGGCTTGAAGCTCATCACGCGCACGAACTTTGTCCCGAGCTTCTGCATCCGTGGAATGCACCGCTTCACTTCGCCCAGCGTCACATCGAACGGCGTCGCCACCGTCTTCTGCCAGTTCATGATCGTGGAGCCAAAGCACAGCACGCTGATCCCCGCGTCCTGCAACTTGCCCGCCGCGATGTCGAACGCCGCGTCGGGAATCTCGTGGAAGTTCGCCTTCGCAAACCCCGGCACCTCCACGCCGCGCATCTCGATGGTCTTCCACCCGAGCGCCTGATGCGCGCGGATTTGTCCATCGATGCCGTTCGCCGCCTCGTCGCCAATGCCAGTGATAATCATGGGCCAACAAGTAGGGCATCCGCCCCTGCCGAGACAAGCCGCGGGTAATCGTCGTGGGCAGCGCGGGTGCGATTGGCAGTGGCGGATGCCTCATCCAGCTTCCCTCTCCCCTCAACGGGGAGAGGGATTCAGGGTGAGGGGTGGTGCGTCTGGCGATCTCCGTCAGGCGGGAGTCTCGCCACCTTCCCACCGTCACCGGCCTTCCCATGAACCAAAGTCTTTCCCACGGATTCAGAAAGACCACGGATGTCTTTCTGCTCCGTGGTCGCTCTGAATCTGTGGGAAGATTCATGGGGAGGGAGACCGGCCTGCGCGCTCAACTTTCCTGCCCGCCACTTCTAATCCCACCCGTTCCAAGCCTTCCGCTTGCCAGCCCTTCGCCGCCCGCTACTCTCGCTGCGTTCCGAAAAACAAAGACCAGAAACAATTTAACCAAAACCAATTCGCGTAGCTTCGGCTGCTGTCCTTCTCGAAACCTAGGAATTTTCGACACTCGTAAGACAGCGCTTGACGCACGCCCCACCGGGGGCGTGTTGAAAGCGCTCTTACGTGGGCCCTCCTAGGTGCCTGAGAAGGGGCGTGTGTAGACACGTCCCTTTCGTTTTCAGGCACCAGAGTTCCCACCAAGACAGTCACCACACAGGGCTGATTCGCACGCGAGCGAACAGCCATGCCGCGCATCTTCGACAATATCGCGCAAGAGCTTCTGCCCGCTTTGCGGCAGACTCTTGAGCGTTCCGACCGCTCTGATTTCTGCGTCGGCTATTTCAATCTGCGCGGTTGGAAGGCGATTGATGAACACGTCGAGCAGTGGCTTGGCGGAGAGGGGCACCAATGCCGCCTGCTCGTCGGAATGCAGCGATTGGAGGAAGAGGAGCTTC
The DNA here is from genome assembly GCA_038208765.1 of Verrucomicrobiota bacterium. Lineage (GTDB taxonomy): Bacteria > Verrucomicrobiota > Verrucomicrobiia > Limisphaerales > SIBH01 > JANNGC01. The sequence continues at coordinate 35,510 of JBBQYK010000002.1, read as the reverse complement.
GCGACGCTTTGCAGCGCGTGCGGCGCAGCGAACTGCTCGACAACGCCACGGCCCGCCGGATGCGCCAGCAGGCGGCGAAGTCGTTCAAGGATCAACTGACCTGGGGCTGTCCCACGCGGGGTGATGAAACCGCACTCCGCCGTTTGTCCGCCCAGCTCCGTGCGAAGAAACTCGCGGTGAAGTTGTTTCTATCGCACCCGCTTCACGCCAAGCTTTACCTCTGCTTTCGTTCCGATCCAAATAACCCGGTCACAGGTTTCGTCGGCAGCAGCAACCTAACCTTTTCCGGTCTGAGCGCGCAGGGCGAGTTGAACGTGGACGTGCTTGACCACGACGCGACAAAAAAGCTGACGCTGTGGTTCAATGACCGTTGGGACGACCGCTGGTGTCTCGACATCTCCGACGAACTCGCCGACATCATTGACCAGAGTTGGGCGCGTCCCGATCTGCTTTCGCCCTACCACGTTTATCTGAAAATGGCGTGGCATCTCTCCGAGGAAGCCCGCGAGAGCCAGCACCGCTACAAACTGCCGAAGCAACTTCATCAGGAGCTTTTCCCTTTCCAGCGTGCTGCCGTGCTGGTCGCCGCCGGCCACCTCGAAAAGCGCGGCGGCGTTCTGCTTGGTGACGTAGTGGGCCTGGGAAAAACCTTCATGGCCACGGCGCTCGCACGGCTGATGGAAGACCGCCACGACCTGCAAACACTCATCCTCTGTCCGCCCAATCTCGTTCCGATGTGGGAAGACTACCGCCACCGCTACGGCTTGCGGGGGCGCGTGATGTCGCTCGGCAAGGTCATAGAAGATCTCCCGCAACTCATCCGCCACCGCCTCGTCATCGTGGACGAAAGCCACAATCTGCGGAATCGAGAGGGTCGTCGCTACCTCGCCATCAGAAATTACATCGCCCAAAACACCGAGTTCACCGTGTTGCTCTCGGCCACGCCGTTCAATAAGGAGTTTGCCGATGTCGCCAACCAGCTCCGGCTTTTCCTTTCCGACGATGACGATCTCGGCGTGCGCCCGGAACGCTGGCTGCGCGATCTCACCGCCGAAGACCTCGCGCAACTCCAGATCAATCCCAAGACGCTGCGCGCGTTTCAGGCCAGTCCGTTCCCGGATGACTGGCGCGACTTGATGCGGCTCTTTCTCGTCCGCCGCACGCGCTCGTTCATCGAGAAGCATTACGCGGAAAGGGATGAAACCAAGGACCGCTACTTCATCAACTACGCCGACGGTCGCCGCGCCTACTTCCCCAAACGCGAGCCGCGCACCGTCAAGTTTGACATTGATGAGAGCGACCAGAGTGACCAATACGCCGCCCTGTTTTCGCCGACGGTCGTTGACACCATTGGTCAACTCCATCTGCCGCGCTACGGCTTGCAAAAATACCTTCACCCCAATCCACAGCCGCCGCCCGATGATGCCGAACAGGTCGTGCTGGCCGACTTGAACCGCGCGGGCAAGCGACTCATCGGCTACGTCCGCACCAATCTTTTCAAGCGCCTCGAAAGCTGCGGTCACTCGTTTCTGCTGTCGTTGCAGCGGCACATTCTCCGCAACCACATCCTGCTCCACGCGCTCGCGCAGTCGAAGCCGCTCCCCATCGGCACGCAGTTGGGCGACCTGCTGGATGTTTCCGACGCGGAGGAATCCGAACTCGCCCTCGCGCTTGAACAAACGTCCGGCGCATTGAAAACCGAAGCCGACTTTACCAACCGCGCCGCCGCGCTCTACCAACTGCTCGCCACCACGCAGAAGAGCAAGTTCCGCTGGGTGCGCCCCGGCTTGTTCAACAACGAACTCGCCCGTCATCTGCGCGACGACGCCGAAGCTTTGCGCGCGATTTTGGAAAAGACCGGCGAATGGGACGACTCCCGCGATGCCAAACTCAAGAAGCTGCTCCACCTCATCTCGAAGAAACACAAAAACGAGAAGCTCCTCATCTTCTCCCAGTTCGCCGACACGGTGCGGTATCTCGAAAAGCAGGTGGAAGCCGCAAACATCACGCATCTCCGTGCTGTCACGGGCACCGACCCCGACCCCACGGCGGCGGCTTGGGCTTTCAGTCCATGCAGCAATAAGAAAAACGTCTCCGCCGCTGACGAAACGCGTGTGCTGCTGGCGACCGACGTGTTGAGCGAAGGCCAGAACCTTCAGGACTGCGCCATCGTGGTGAACTTCGATTTGCCGTGGGCCATCATCCGGCTCATCCAGCGCGCGGGCCGCGTGGATCGCATCGGGCAGGAAGCTCTCACCGTCACCTGCTACACGTTCCTGCCGGCGGACGGCGTGGATCGCATCATCAATCTCCGCAACCGCCTGCGGGGACGGCTCAAGCAGAGCGAGGAGATTCTCGGCACGGATGAAACCTTCTTCGACGAGGACATCGGCCAGGCGAAAGCATGGCACGATCTCTACAACGAAAAATCCGGCTCCCTCGATGATTCGGATGACGAAGTTGATCTCGGCTCCTTCGCGCTCGGCATCTGGCAGGACGCCATCAAGGACAACGCCGCGCTGCAAAAAGCCGTCGAGTCGCTGCCCGATGTAGTCTTCTCCGCCAAAGCCACTCCACCCGCCGGGACTCCCGGCGCGCTCGTCTTTCTCCGCACCGCCGAAGGCGCGAACGCCCTCGCCCGTGTGGACAACGCCGGCAAGCTCGTCTCCGAATCCCCGCGCGCCATTCTCGAACTCGCCGCCTGCGCGCCTGACACGCCCGCACTCCCGCGAGCGGAAAATCATCACGAACTCGTCGTCATCGCCGCCGATGCTGTGGTGAAGGAACAGCCCGCCATGACCGGCGCGCTCGGATCGCGCTCCGGCCCAAAATACAAAGCCTACCACCGCCTCAAGGATTATTGGGCAAGCGTGGAGGGAACGCTGTTCGCCAGGCCGCTGGAAGCCCTGCCTCGCGCGCTGGAGGAAATGCTCAGGGGCCATCTCACCGAATACGCCCGCGACACGCTCGCTCGCGAACTGCGCCAGGGCTTGCCGCCCGAACACCTCGCGCAACTCGTCCTCGAACTCCGCAACGAAAACCGCCTCGTGATCCTCGACGATTCCGCGCCGCCCCCGCCGCCGCAAATCATCTGCTCACTCGGACTCCGCGCTGATTGATGCCATGCCTCTGAATCTCCAAGCCACCCGGCAGCACCTTCAAGACTTCGACTTCCGCAAGTTGTTCATCAACGAACTCGGCTGGAATAATCCACCGTTCGCACTCAAAGCTGCGGACGCCGAGGCCAAAGGCGGCATCCGTTTCCACCGCGCGCCCGTGGCCGTGCTCTCTGGTATCCACGTCTTTGAAATCACCACGCCCGGCGGCGCGATTCCTGATGCCAGTGACCGCGCCGCCATCCATGCCGCCATGACGAAACTCGCTGCGGAAAACATCCTCATCATCACCGACCAGGCGCGCACGCAAAGCCTCTGGTATTGGGTGAAGCGCGAGGCGGGCCGGTCGCATCGCCGCCCGCATCTCTACATCAAGGGCCAGCCCGGCGACTTGTTCATCAGCAAGCTCGACGCGATGCGCGTGGACATCTCGGAACTCGACGCGCAGGGCAACATCCCGCCCGGCGAAGGCAACCGCCGCGTGAAGAAGGCCCTTGATGTCGAGCGCGTCACCAAGAAATTCTACGACCAGTTCAAGCGGGAACACGAAGCGTTCCTGAAATCCTTCGCCGACTGCATTCCCGTCAAGAGCGATGCTGAGTGGTATGCGTCCGTCATGCTCAACCGCCTGATGTTCGTCTATTTCATCCAGCACAAGGGCTTCCTCGACCACGACCGCGACTACCTGCGCACGCGCCTGAATCTGGTGCGCGAACAACGCGGCAAGAACCAGTTCCACTCCTTCTACCGATCCTTCCTCATCAAACTTTTTCACGAAGGCTTGGGCCGAAAGAAGCGGACGGCGGAACTCGAAAAGCTCATCGGCCAGATTCCGTACCTCAACGGCGGCATGTTCGACGTTCACGAACTCGAAAAGCCCGAACGCTACGGTGCGGTCATCCAGATTCCCGACGCCGCGTTCGAGCGCATCTTCGACTACTTCGACCACTATGATTGGGTGCTCGATCCCGAACGCACCGTCCGCCAGCCCGGTGACAAGGAGGAGATCAACCCCGACGTGCTCGGCTACATCTTCGAGAAGTACATCAACCAGAAACAAATGGGGGCGTATTACACGAAGGAGGACATCACCGACTACATCGGCAAGAACACCATCATCCCGTTCCTGTTCGACGCCGCGCGCCGGGAATGTTCAGTGGCGTTTGAAAACCCCAACGGCCCGACCGTCTGGGATTTGCTCGCCAAAAATCCCGACCGCTACATCTACGACGCCGTGAAGAAGGGCGTCGAACTTCCGCTGCCCAAGGAAATCGAGGCCGGAATCAAGGACGTGCCCAAGCGCGGTGGTTGGAACAAACAAGCCGACGAAGAATTTCGTTTACCCACCGAAACCTGGCGCGAAGTCGTCAGCCGCCGGCAGCGTCACGACGAAATCAAAACGAAACTAACCGCTGGCGAGGTTCGCGACATCAACAACCTCATCACCCTCAACCTCGACATCCGCCGGTTCGCGGAGGACGTGATTGAGAACTGCGAAGGGTCGGACTTGCTCCGCGCCCTCTGGCACGCCATCCAGCGCGTGACCATTCTCGACCCGACGTGTGGTTCGGGCGCGTTCCTCTTTGCCGCACTCAACATCCTGGAGCCACTTTACGAAGCCTGCCTCGACCGCATGGCGGATTTCCTCACGGACGAAGCCGTGAAGCACGAGGCCGCCCAACTGAAATTCACCACGCACGGCTATCCGCTGCTGCCCGGCGGCAAATTCGAGGACTTCGCCCGCACGCTTGAACACGTCGCCAGCCACGTCAGCCCGAAATACTTCATCTACAAAAGCATCATCCTGCAAAACCTCTTTGGCGTGGACCTCATGGAAGAGGCGGTTGAAATCTGCAAACTGCGCCTGTTCCTCAAACTCGCCGCGCAGGTCGAGCCGGACGCCAAAAAGGAAAACCTCGGCATTGAGCCGCTGCCGGACATTGATTTCAACATCTGCGCCGGCAACACGCTCGTGGGCTACGCCACGCTGGCCGAAGTGCAGAACTCCATGTTTGGCCGGAACTACCTCGAACGCATCAAGAGAGCGGACCGGCAGATTCGCCAGTTCCGCGAGCGACAGTCACATGCCGGCGACATCGCGGAGCAACGCGAGGACAAGCAGCAAATTCGCACCCTGCTCAATGAAATCCGCGAGAAGCTGGACACCAGCCTGTTCACCGATTACGGAGCGCGGGAACTGACCGCGTGGCGAAAGTCCCACCAGCCGTTCCACTGGTATGTCGAGTTCAACAGCATCATCCAGAACGGCGGCTTCGATGTCGTCATCGGCAATCCGCCGTATGTCGAATACAGCAAAGTGCGGACCGCCTACACGGTCAGAAACTACGACACCAAGGAGGCCTCGAATCTTTACGCCTTCGTCTCCGAGCGAAGCCTGAATTTAATCAAGGAACATGGCAGTTTCGGATTCATCGTTCCGATCAGCACTGTTTGCACTCAGCGAATGGAAGCTCTGCAAGACCGCATCTCGACAGCGACGCATTCTGTTTGGTTCAGCAACTACGCAGAACGACCCGGCAAACTGTTCAGCGGAGCTGAAGTTCTGCTCACCATCGTCCTTGCGCGAACGGGCCACGGCGGTTCGCCGAATACGTTCACAACAGGATTCACCAAGTGGGCTGCTGAGGAGAGGTCTGCGTTGTTTGACCGGACGGCTTATTGCGCCGTTGAAAGAAAACCAAAGCCATATGTCATCCCGAAACTCACAGGCGAAATCGAAGCGTCAATTTTGAGGAAGATGATTGCTGACGGCGCGTTAAGTCTTCGTCTTGAGCGGAACTCCAATCACAAAATCTTTTACCGAATCGGCGGCGGACGGTACTGGAAAATCTTCACCAGCTTTCAACCCCGTTTTGCACTGGATGGAAAACGAGCCGTCTCAAGCCGGGAGAACTACCTTTACTTGCCCTCTGAAATTCTCCGTGACGCGACAATTTCTGTGTTGAGCAGTTCTCTCTTTTACTGGTTTTTCATTTTAACCACAAACTGCCGAGACTTGAATCCAAGCGACCTCAACGAGTTTCCAATCAGCTTGGATAAAGTCTCGAAGGCCCATCTGACTGGCCTTGCCGAACTGTGTTTACGACTGATGGAAGATTACAAAGAGAAGAGCGAACTGAAGGAAAAGACCTCGAGTCTGACAGGCAAAATTATCTACCAGGAGTTTTACCCACGCCTTTCCAAATCAATTCTCGACGACATCGACCGGGTGCTGGCGCGGCACTACGGCTTCACGGCGGAGGAATTGGATTTCATCCTGAACTACGACATCAAATACCGCCTCGGCCGCGACCCCGGCGCGGAGGACTAAATTGCCCATCGCGGATTTCCGGCGCAAAATGTGTGAACAACTCGTTCTTCATTTGACCGGACGCTTTGAGTAAAATGAAACCCATGAGCGATCCATTGCCTGCAAACACGACCAGCAACACATTTGAACAGATCAAGCGTGTTCAGCCTTCAGGAGCAGAATGCTGGTCCAGCCGGGATTTTGCCCGGGTGCTGGGCTACACGGATTACCGCAATTTCGAGGCGGTGATTGAGAAGGCACGGGCCGCCTGTTTCAACAGCGGCCAGCGCGTGGAAGATCATTTCGTTGAAATCAACGACATGATCCGGATCGGCAAGGGCGGGCAACGTCCGGTGAAAACCGTGATGTTGTCCCGTTACGCCGGGTATCTGGTGATCCAGAACGCCGATCCCACCAAGACCTGCGTCGCGCTGGGGCAAAGTTATTTCGCCGTCCAGACACGTCGCCAGGAATTGGCCGACGTGGAGGCCGTCCAAGAAGAGCAGAAGCGGTTGCTGCTGCGCGGCGAGATGAAGAGGCGCAACAAGAATCTGGCGGGCGTGGCGAAACAATCGGGAGTCATTCAGCCGGTGGATTACGCCATCTTCATGGATCACGGGTATCGCGGACTTTATGGCGGATTGAGCCAGCGCGACATCCACGGGCGCAAGCGGCTCAAGGCCAAGGAACACGTCCTCGACCACATGGGCAGCCTGGAACTGGCGGCGAATCTTTTCCGCACGACGCAGGCCGAGGACAAGCTGCGCCGGGAAAATGTGCGGAACAAAGATCAGGCGAACCGGATTCACAGCGAAGTGGGCCGCAAAGTTCGCCGGACCATTCATGAACTGGGCGGCACGATGCCGGAGAATCTGCCGGTGGCTGAGAACATCAAGAAGGTGGAGAGCCGGGAAAAGAAACGGCTGAAAGCCGAGCAGAAGAAATTATCGCGGAGTCGGCCAGGGGCGAAAACGTGAAGAGTTTGGTCTCGGCCAGAATCCAGAATCAGCGAGCCGCACGGCTTCTCAAGGGAATGGATCAGTCGGAAGTTCTCACCGATGAAACGACTTCGTGAAGTCGTCGTTGGCGATCTTCACGACTTTCTTTTCCAGCTTTGAGGTGGTGATGAGGTTGTTGAGCTTGGCTTCCCAGGCTGCGCCGTCCATCGGGAGTTTCACGGGGGCGTCGAGGAGCGAGGAGTAGAGGAGCACATTGGCGAGTTCGACCGAGCCGAGGCCGTCCGCGCCGGGGGCGAGGAGCGGCGTGCCGTCGAGAATCGCGTCGGTGAAATTCTGCATGAGCACGGCGTGGGCGTTGGGTGAGTTCTCGAACGGGATTTCCGCCGTGGTCGTTTCGGGTTTTGCGAAGCCGGTCTTGGCCGCCTGACTGAACTCAATCATGTCCGCGTCGTTGCGTGTGAAGGTGAGCTTGTTGTTCTCGAGCACCAGCTTGCCGCGCGTGCCGACGATCTCGAAACGGTTCGTGCCCGGCGCTTCGCCGGTCGAGGAGATGAACACGCCGGTCGCGCCGTTGGCCCATTCGAGGTAGCAGGTCACGTTGTCCTCGACCTCGATGTTGTGGAAACGACCGATCTGGCAGAAGCCGCGCACGCGTGCCGGCATTCCGCAGAGCCATTGCAACACGTCGAGCTGGTGCAGGCATTGGTTCAGCAGCACGCCGCCGCCTTCGCCCTTCCACGTCGCGCGCCAGCCGCCGCTCGCGTAGTAAGCCTCGGTGCGGAACCAGTCGGTGATGATCCAATTGATGCGGACGAGCGTGCCGAGTTCGCCCGCTTGCATGAGCTGCTGAATCTTCGCGTAGCGCGGCTCGACACGCAGTTGAAACATCCCGGCGAAAACTTGCTGCGGATGTTTCTGCGCGCAGGCGATGAGCCGCTCGGCGTCGGCTTTGTGCGCGGAAATGGGCTTCTCCACCATCACATGCAGGCCCGCCTCGAAGGCCGCGAGTCCGAGCGCCGTGTGCTGGTAATGCGGCGTGGCGATGATGACGGCGTCGCAGGTCTTGGAAGTGAGCAGCGCGGTCGCGTCGTGGAAATGGTGCGGCACACGACCGACATACGGTTCGAGCGCGGCGGGCGACGTGTTGCACACGGCGGCCAGTTCCGCGCGCGGCACCTGGCCGTCGAGCAAGTAACCGGCGTGGTGCTTGCCGATGTTGCCGAGGCCGATGATTCCGACGCGGACTTTTTTCATGCGTGGGACGGACGTTAGCGGAAGGGGTTTGGGGCGTAAAAGCGGATTCATGTGATGCGTCGCGGAGTGTGCCCCCGGCGTCCCGCCGGGTGGGCAAATGACGATGCACGTTGCTGGCGTGTCGAGCCACGCTCGAAGTCAGCACATTTCCACCCGGCGGGACGCCGGGGGCACGTTCCTTCTCACTTCGCGAACGGAGACTTCGGGATCATCTTCACCAGCGAGCGCGCGTGTTCGTAGCCGGCGACTTCCTTGGGCAGTTCGATCAGCACCCACTTCTCGGGGAACGAATACGACTCGCCTGGCTTCATGGTCACTTCGGGCGAGAGCGGTTCGAGTTCGGCCACGCGGCGGTCGCAGTAAAACTCCACGGTGTTGCCGCCGTCGCTGTAGTTGCCATCGCGGAACACGGGAAAATACTTCACGAACAGAATCCGCCCGCGCGCGTAGGCGATCCAGCCCGCGTCACTGTCCGTGCCGAGTTTCAAGTTCGGCGTCTCCGGCAACGCCTTCGCCTGGGCCAAGAGCACGCCGTCCAGCACGCGCACGCGCTCGTCGCTCGGGCGGTCGCCGTCGTAACGATATTCTGGCACGCGCTTCCCCCGCCGGATGGCCCAGCCCGCTTTGAAGCGGCTGCGCTTGTTCAACGGCATGAGCACGTAGCCGCCCGCCTTGCAGAGCGTGCGGTCCCACAGACAGAACGATACGTCGTTAGAAATGACGTTGCGCATCCGCTGCGTGACGCCGAGGTCGCCGGTGTCGGGATCAATGACGAATTCTTTTTCGAGCTGCACGCCGAGGGTCATTTCCGCCTGGCTGAACGTGTGGACGGTGAACGGCCGCGGCACACGCCAGCCCCACGGGCCCTGCCAAAGCCATTTGTGATCGGGAATCCCGCGCAACTCCGGCCCGACATCAAGCTGATAACCGCCGGCCCAGAAGTTCGACGAGTTCAAGAGCGTGCGCCCGTTCGCGTCGGGGTTGTCGAACAGGATGTTCTCGCCGTTCAGGGAAAAATTCAGCACACGCCCGCCGACCGCCGGCACGACCACGGCCTTGGCATCGCCGCCGCGCATCACGAGGCCGCCGTTCCAGCCGCCGTAGATTTCCGGCGTGATGTCCGGCGTCTTCGTGTCCGCCGCGCGGGCGGCGAACAAGGCGGTCAGGAGCAAAACAAGGCCAAGGTGCGATCTCATGTGCATTCGACGCGGTGAGTTTGGAAGCGTTTGAAATTTGATACAACTCTGACGTGCCCCCGGCGTCCCGCCGGTTGGAAGCATGAGGACGCCGGGCGCTGCTCGACATGAGAGCGGCGCTTCCCGTCATTTAATCCCGACCCGGCAGGATGCCGGGGGCACGCTGCTGCACCGCGCGGCAGAGGCGGAGCAGGCTCATGTCGAACTTCGCGGAAAGGTATTCGTGCGCGCCGACGAGATTGCCGAAACCGCATTTCTTGAACGACGTGCGTATCGCCTCCTGCTCCTCCGTCGTGAGCAACTGATTTAGATCAATCACTTCGCCCGCGTCCGCCGCTGTGGTGAGGTGTCCGCAAATCGTGCTGAAGGCGAGCATTCGCGCCCTGGCGATTTCCTCGACGCTGCGTCCGGCGCGGAAATGGCGCAGCGTCTCGCGCGCGGTGTCGTTCAGCCGGCTGCGCGCTGGAGGCGGCGCGGCGAAGGAATCGTCGGCAAAAATCTGGCGCGGGTTGCTGGCGAGGAAACTGTTGATCTCCCCGATGAAGGTTTCGCCGAAGTCGCGCAGCTTCACCTGACCCACGCCGCTGATGCGCGTGAACTCGTTCTCACTCGTCGGATACACCCGCGCCATCTGCCGCAGTGCCACGTCCGAGAACACGATGTAAGGCGGCACGCCGCGCTCGTCCGCGAGACGTTTTCGCAAGCCGCGCAACCGCTCGAACAGCCCCTCGTCGCAGGCGATTTCGCCCGCGGCGTGTTCGCGGCGCTCCGGCACTTTCATCGGCTTGGTGAGTTGCACGGACTTGCGTTGCGTGAGCACGGCGCGGCCTTCGGCGGTGAGTTCCACGACGTTGAAACGCGCCGCGTCCTGCCGCGCGTAGCCGAGCCGGATCAGCTCGCGGCCAATCGCGCCCCACTCCACGCGGCCCACGTCCTTGCCGATGCCGTAGGTGGAGAGCGTTTCGTGCCCGAACTTCCGCACCTTTTCGGAGGACGACCCGGTCAGCACTTCTATGACGTGATTCAACCCCACGCCGAAGGTGCTCTTCTCGCGGATGCGGTAAATGCAGGAGAGAAATTTCTGCGCGTGCAACGTGCCGTCGAACGTCTCGCGCGGACTGAGGCAGTTGTCGCAGCCGCCGCAGTTGTCACCGGGAAATTCTTCACTGAAATAATCGAGCAACGACGCACGCCGGCAGTCCGCGCTTTCGGCGTAGTGGACCATCTGCTGCAACTGCTCGCGGGCGATGGTGCGCTCGGGTTCCGGCTTCTCATCAATGAAGCCACGCTGCTTCACCACGTCGCCCGCGCTGAAGAGCAGCAGGCATTCGCTCGGCAATCCGTCGCGGCCCGCGCGGCCCGTCTCCTGATAGTAGCCCTCGACGTTCTTCGGCAGGTCGTGATGGATGACGAAGCGCACGTTCGGCTTGTTGATGCCCATGCCGAAGGCAATCGTCGCGCAGATCACGCGCACCTCGTCGCGGAGAAACAATTCCTGATTCTTGCTGCGCTCTTTCGCTTCGAGACCCGCGTGATACGGTCGCGCCTTCACGCCGTCTTCGTTCAAGTTCGACGCCACGCTCTCCGCGCTCTTGCGGCTCTGGCAATAGATGATGCCGCTCTCGCCGGGCCGCGCGCGGAGGAATTCCAACGCCTGCTCATACGCGCCCGACTTCGGAATGACGCGGTAGGTGAGGTTCGGACGATTGAAGCTCGCGACGTAGCAACCTGCCTCGCGCAACTTCAGATGCTTGACGATGTCCGCGCGCACGCGATCCGTGGCCGTGGCGGTGAGGGCCATGAACGGCACGTTCGGAAACAGCTCGCGCAACTGGGAAATCTGCCGGTACTCCGGGCGGAAATCGTGGCCCCACTCGCTGATGCAATGCGCCTCGTCCACGGCGATGAGCGCGACATTCCAACGCTGCAAGTCGCTGAGAAACCCGCTGAGCATCAGGCGCTCGGGCGCGACGTAGAGCAGGCGATACTCGCCATTATGCAGGCCGCGCAGACGCGCGCGCCCTTCATCCGGCGTGAGCGAGGAATTCAGAAACGTCGCCGCCACGCCGCTGGCCTGCATCGCGTCCACCTGATCTTTCATCAACGCAATCAACGGCGACACGACCACGGTGAGTCCGGGCCGCACCAGCGCGGGCAGTTGGAAGCAGAGCGATTTGCCGCCGCCCGTGGGCAGCAGCGCGAACACGTCCTTGCCCGCCAGCGAGTCGCGGATGATTTCCTCCTGCAACGGACGGAACGAGTCGAAGCCGAAGTATTGCTTGAGGACGGGCAACAAAGCTGGAGCCGGGGCGTTCACGAGTGCGGGAAGTATTGCCGCCGGCGTGAAAGGCGCGAGAAGAAATTTGCCCGGGGGTTTGGGGCGGACGGAGATTTTTTCCCTCTTATCCCTGTCCGCCCCTAATCCTCGGGAAAAATTGGCTGCTCAATCCACGGGTTTCCCCAATACCGGACGCGCCGTGTCGCCAATCTGCTTCGCCGTCAGTTCCGCCATCGATTGCATGGTCACGCCGGCCCCGGCCTCGCGCTCGGCCAGCACCATGCGCTCGAATTCCGCCCGCACCACGAGGCGCGATTCATCATCTGTCGTCGCCAGTTCGCTCCCGCCGCCGGCGCGTAGCGCCGTTACGACCTGATACGCGCTAATGCGGTCGAGGGGCCGGCCCGGACTGTAGCGCGCCTCGCCATCCAAGACTTCCACGAGCAGACGGTTTTGCACCAGCGCGCAGAGCACGCGCTGGGTGAGCTGGCTGGGCACGGTCAGTTGCCGCGAGAGTTCCAGCGCCGACAACGGACGTTCGCCCGAGACGAAGTTCCGTGCGACGTGCGTCATCAGGCGCAGGGCCAGGAATTCCCGCCCGCGCTGGTTCACCGTCTCGGCCTGTTTCTCCTGCACGTAGCTCTCGCGATTTTGCCACGCGTAGGCGACCTGCGCGCCGAAGAGCATGATGAGCCACGAGAGATACATCCCGATGAGGAAGAGCGGGAAGATGCCGAGGCTGCCGTAAATGTTCGTGTAGGTCATTACTTGCGAGACGTAGAGCACGCTGATCAAATTGTTCAACTGCCAGAGCGAGCCGCCGATGATGCCGCCGACCAGCGCCGCGCGGAAATGGACTTTCGTATTCGGAATCAGCGCGTAGAACGCCGCGAAGCCGAAGCTGAGAATTACGAACGGCAGCAGGTGAACCACCGTCGCGCCCAGCCACGGCACTTGATCCAGCCACGCGCGCGAGGACTCCATTCTGGGGCTGGTCGTGAGCGTGATGGTTCCGACCAGCACGAGCGGCCCGAGTGTGATCGTGGTCCAGTAATACACGATGCTCTTGAACCAGCCGCGCCCGTCGGCCACGCCCCAGATGTCATTGAAGGTCGCCTCGATGGTGCGCAGTAGTGAGATGCCGATGAAGAGCAGCGCCAGCACGCCGACGGTCGTGAGCCGGCCCGTGTGGATGTTGGCGATGAAACCGGTGAGCTGTTTCACGACGCGCTGCTGTCCGGTGAAGGTCGGCGCGTTGGTGCTGCTGGAAACAGAGTTCGTGCCGCCCAAGGAGTTGGTGCCGGTGGAAAAATAATTGGCGTTGGTGATGCCGAAGAACGCCGCCTCCTCCTCGTCCATGGGCAGCGCATCAGCCCACAACGGTCGCGCCTGGAGATCAAGCGCGGGCGCGACATAGTTCACCAGCTTGCCGATGAGTTCCTCGGCCGGCTTGTCGCCCTGCTTTTGCAGCATGGCGGTGGTGATGCTCACGCCCACCGCGAGCAGCGGAACCAGCGCGAGCAAGGTGGTGTAGGCGAGCGAGGCCGCGCGGACGGGGCAGCGGTTGCGGTTGAAACTTTTTCCGACGAGCAGCCAGAAGTGCGCGAAGCGATGCAGCCGCGAGTGGGTGTAATCAACATTCGCCGCGATGTCGTGCTCCAGGAAAAAATCCCGCGCGCGCGCGCTGATCTTCCGCCATTTCTCCATCGCATCTCCCGCCATGCCCGCGAGGCTAGGCGGCGCGGTGCGGCAAGTCAAAGCGCCCCGCGCTCGGGTGGGTGTCCTTTTGGGGTTACGCCGGATGGAAGGTCCCGCGCGCCCGCACTTGGCACGGGCGATTGCTTCTGGCAGCCTCCGGCCCCATGGACACGGAAGCTTTTGTTGCCTGGGCGTTGGATGACGCGCGAACCGTCGAAGAACGGTACACCACGGAATTGTTGCTGGAGCTCGGGATGACTCGGTGGAAATCACGCCACAAAATCCACGAGCCTTTCAATTACGACGCCATCGCCGAGCGCGATCGCCAGCGCGCTTTCAATCCCGCCTATGATCCGCGCTACACCGAACAGACCCTCCGGCGCTGCGCCGAAGTTTTCCCGGACATCAAAGAGTGGTCGCAGTTTTGTTCGCACGACGAGCGCCCCATTCGCGACCTCCAAGTGCTGCGCTTTTTCCCCCAATTGGAGACCGTGCATTTGCAGCACACGGAGATCACCGACGTTTCGCCACTCGCCGAGTTGCCCAGGCTGCGTGCGTTGCACTTCAGCAGCTTCACCTGCCGCGATTTGCGGCCCATTGCCCGTTGCACCGGGTTGCACGATCTCCAGTTGAAATTACTTAAGCACTGGCCCGACGTGCAGGGACTCTCGGATCTGCCCGCCGTTGAATCACTGCTGCTCGAAGGCAACCTCCTCGTGTTCGAGCGCGCGGTTTTTCCCAAGGTCAAGTTCGCCAGCCTGAAATGCGATCCGCTCGAGGCCCGCAACGTCCGCGATCTCCCGCAACTGCCGCTCTGCGAATTCCTCTCCATCGGCGGCATTGAAATGCTCGACGGCATCGAGGCCTTCCCGCGCCTGCGCAATCTCATCCTCTCCACGCCGGCCGAGAGCTTCGAGCCGCTCACCCAGCTCACCGCCCTGACCTGTTTCATCGCCCAGGATCATGAGCCGATTGATGTCACCCCGCTCGCCCGCGTGCCCGGCCTGCGCTTCCTGTGCTTTAACACCCAGCACAAGCTTCGCGTGCGCCCCGTCAAGCCGCGCGACCTCGCGCCGCTCGTGGAAGCGCCCGCGCTGTGCGAGTTGGAAATCATCGGCAATCCCATGCTGGAAACCGAAGCCGCCGCCATTCAGGCCGGCCTGCCCTCCTGGGGCGATCTCTATCTCCTGCCGCAGCCGCGTCCCCTGCCGGCGTGGCGGCTTATGGCCTGGCCGACCGATAAAATTCCCTACGCCCGGGAAAACCAACGCCTGCCCGACGAGCCGGAACAGATCGACATCGGCCTGCGCGCGCGTGAACTCCGCTGGGCCAACCGCTATCTGCGCCGCGCCATTAATAAAAAACTCGGCACCAGCGACTGGGGCGCGCCGCAATTTGACCTCCACGACCAGCAGACATTTCATCCCCACATCATTCATCCGACGGGCCGCTCCCTCGGCATCGAGTTTCAATCCTACGGACTCCTGGATAAAATCCCCCTCGCCATCGAGGCCATCCGCGAATGTCTCGCCCGGCTCCGGCCCGACTACCAGGTCTGCTTCACCGTCCGGCTCACCGCGCCCCCGCCCCCACCCACCAAGGCGCAAAAGAAATTGCAGGAAAAGTTTGATCGTGAGCGCGACGAGGCCGAATGGGAACGCTCGCATCAAGAGCGTCAAGATTACCTCGAACGCCTCCACCGCTACGAACTTCGCAAGCAGGCCGGCGGCAAAGTCGATCCCAAGGAATTTGCCCCCGGTGAACTCGCTCCCCTCCCCGAGGCTCCGTGGAATCGCGAGGATGACGACGAGGATGAGAACGACGATCCCGACGGCGACGGCGGTGTGACCCTCAAAGAAAAACCCGAGCCGGCCGCCTCCATCTACGACGACGAACACCCGCTGGCCGGAGATTACAATCTCTGGGCCTTCCTAAGCCTGGACAAATGCTATGTCTATTCTCACCACGCCGGCATGGCGGAATACTTGTTCCAACGCGGCTGCGATGAAGTGATCGAACCGGAGAAGAAGCCTCGACCACGCTAATTTGACGCTGGTGCCATCTGGCTTTGGCGGCACCGGTTCACGGTTTGGGATGATAGCCCCGAAAGCTGCCAGGCTTCGCCGCCACCAGTTTCTCCGGCCCGCCGGGGCCAAAACTTGAGGATTATTTCCTCCCCAGCGTGTCCCCACTACTGGTGACTGGTGGGCTAGGGGAAGTACGGTAACCTCTTCACGTTGTTGCTGCGCTTCAGTTCTCAGAAGCCAGTGTGTGTGAAAAGGCCGGACCTGTTGTCCGGCCTTTCTCTTTTTTTGGTGGCCTAATCACCCCGGGCCTGATTCGGCCTGGTGAAGGCTGGACTCCTGGTCAGGTTGGTCACGAGGTTGCCGGTCAGGACGATTTTATCATCCAACGGCCGCGTTTTTAACAGTAGGGCCACTTTGGCCATATCTTCTGGCCACGCCCGCATTTTGGGTTTTGGATTTTCAGGATTCTCCCTACGCTCCGCGCCATGCCATCATTCGATATTGTTTCTGAAGTGAACTCGATGGAGATCGAGAACGCCGTCAACCAGGCCAAGAAGGAACTCGCGCAACGCTTTGACTTCAAAGGCACCAAGGCCGAGATCACGCTCGAGAAAAATGAAATCAAGCTGATCGCGCCCGACGCCTTCAAGATTCGGGCGCTGGAGGAAATGGTCGTGAGCAAGCTGGCCAAGCGCGGCGTGAGCATGAAAAGCCTCGACCGTCCGGATGCCGATCTCTCGCCACTCGGCCACGCGCGGCAGTCGATCAAGATCAAGCAGGGCATTGAGACGGCCGCGGCGAAGGAGGTCACGACCTTCATCCGCGATACCAAGCTCAAGGTCACGACGCAGATTCAGGAGCAGCAGGTGCGCGTGACGGGGAAAAGCCGGGATGATTTGCAGGCGGTGATCGGCGCGGTGCAGGCGCACGAGTTTCCGGTGTCGTTGCAGTTCCAGAATTTCCGGGATTGAAGGAAGAGGGAAAGTAACCAGTCATCAGTGAGTCAGTAATCGGGAAGGCGCTGATTAATTGATCACTGACTTACTGATTACTGTTTCACTGATGACTGATTATTTCCCCCACCTCAGTGCGCCGCTCGCGCCAGCACGAGGGTGTCGCGCAGGCGTTTGTTGTCGGCGCGAATCCGGGCGGTGAGCGTCCTGCCGATGCCGATGAGAATGGGCGCGGCCAGTTCGGGCGCGGTCTGGCTGAGGTTGGCAAACGCCTTGTGGGAAATTTTCAGCAGCACGGCGTCGGTGTTGGCAATCACGTCCGCCGAGCGCGGGCCTTGATCGAAGAGCGACACTTCACCGAAGAAATCTCCGGACGCCAAAGTGACGAGCGTGGTCTCCTTGTTGTCGATGAGCAGGCGCACGCGCACTTCACCATCCAGCACGAGGAACATGGAATCGCCGCGCTCGCCCTGCTTCACGATGGACGACCACTGACGGGCCGTGTGGACTTCCATGAAGGTGAGGAAGCGCGCGAGGTCCTCGTCACTCATCTCGGCGAGAATTTTCACGCGGCGCAACGCCTCGGGCGGAATGTTGGAACTGGACTTGGCGCTGGCCGCGGCGTGCGGCGTGCGGTGGTAGAACATTTGCAGTTCCGCCGTGTGGACAGCCTTGGCCCAGGCGTCGTGCTGCTCGGAGAAAATCCAGGTGCCGGCCTTGACCGTGCCGGCCTGCACCCGTGCCACGAGTGCGGGAAGGGGTAGTGATGCCGAGACGACGTTGTCCGCTTCCCAAATCTTGAAATCCGTCTTGCTTGCTTCGGAGGCCATGCGGCTGTTCTAGCAAGCGTGGCGGGCATTGGAAGGATGGAATTGGCTACGGCGTGAAGAAAACAAAATCCCCCGGCAGCTTGCGCCACCGGGGGAGTGAAGTTTGCACAGTTGCGAACGGTTACTGGCGGAGCGTCCAGTATTTCATCGCGCCCGTCGTGTTGACGGTGACGTGATGGAAGCCGCCCGACGGAGCATCCGGGGCCAGTTCCAACGTCCAGACCACCGGCGGATTCAAATCCGTGGTGGAGTAGAGCAGGGCGGTGGGGGGCGTCGAAAGCGGCCAGGAAATGTCGGCCTGCGTCGCGTTGATCGGGGTGATGGTCAGGCTGGTGCCCGACGGAGCGGCACCCCAGAGCATGAGGTCGAAGCTCAGGTCAGAGGACGTGGTGTCGCTCTGATGAACTTCCACCGCCAGCGTGTTCACGCCCACCACGAGGGTGTTCACGATGTTTGAGGAGTAATAGCGCGTGCCGTCGTCCGGGGTCGCGCCCGCCGCAAAGTCGGTATAGGCGAAGGGCACGCCGACCTGATTGGTCGTGTTGAACGCGGCGACCAAGGTGCCGTTCAAATAGACGGCCGCGCCATCGTCATACAAGGCGCGCACGATCAAACCGGCGAAGGCCGATGGGTCGACGACGGTGAAGGTTTTGCGGAAGTAAATCGCGCTGAAGCGTGCGCCGCCGGGCCCGATGTTGATGGGCGTGCGCTCGGTGTTGTTGTTGGGCGGGGCCACGGCGTCGCCGCCGCCGATTTCCGCGTAGCCGCTGAGCCAGGCCGAGTCATTGAAGTCCGGGGAAGACCAGATGTCGCCTTCGCCATCGTTCGGCGGCTGCGCTCCGGTGTTGTCATATTTCCAGAGCGAGCCGTTCGTGAGGATGATGGTGATGGGCGCGGCGGGGGCGGTGCCCACGACGAGCTGCGAGGCCTGATTGACGGCGCCGCAGTTGTCGGTGGCCCGCACGGTGAAGGTGTTCGTGCCCAAGAGCAGGTTGTTCACGATGATCTGGCCGAAGTTGAAGTTGGTCGCGTAGTGCAGCACGCCGTTCACGAAGAACTCGACGCTGGCGATGCCATCCGGGTCGGTGATGCCGAACTGGTTGGTGATGGCCAAACCGACTTGGAAGGTCAAGCCCGTGGTGCCGGAGCTGTAGACATTCGTGTAGAGGACGCTGGGGCTGGTGTTAGCCTGCACGGTGAAGGTCACATTCGTGACCGCCGTGGCCCCGGTGGAATCCGTGGCCGTGGCCGTGAGGGTATGCGAGCCGAGGCCGACGCTGGGGAACGTGACGGAGTACGGGGCCGTGCTGTCGTTCATGGCTGCGCCGCCATCCAGCGAGAAGGCGACGTTCGTGGTGGTGAAACTCGCCGTGGCGTTGACCGTGAGGTTGGTCGAGCCGGAGCAGCCGCCGGAGATGGTCGCGCCCTGCGCGGGGCTGGTGATGTTCACGAAATGCACGGCCGGGCTGAAGGCCGTGGCCTCGAAGCTGACATTATCAATGGCGATGGCACCGTCGGTGCCCGCGTCGTTGATGTTCTGCCAACGGACATAGATGACACTGCCGGGCGGCACGGGCGAGGGCGGCACCACCGAGCCGCCAAGACCGGCGACGCGGTTCGTGGCCTGATGGCCGTCGAGAGCCGTGGCGGCCGGCGAGTTCGCGATGTCGGGAGGGGATTGGAAGTCAAAGGTCGTGGCAATCCAGGTGGCGCCGAGGTCGAAGCTGACGTAGTTGGTCAGGTATTCAACGTGCGTGTTGGTCTGGTGCGTGCGCCACAGTTCGGCGTCGAAGAAGAGGTTAAAGCTGTCGATGTTGCTTGAACCGGTGTTGCGGATGCGGGCCACCGTGTTGCGGTCACCGCCCGTGGCGGCGGTGCCGAGCGCGCGGTTGCCGTCACCGGTCAGACCGTAGTTCCAGCCATGCACCGAGCCGCTGGGGCCGGCGCTGCCGTCGCCCACACTCACAAATTGCGCGCTGCCCGCCGCTGCCGCGCCCACCCACCACCCCTGCGGTGTGACGATGCCGGACGCCGTCATGCCGTCGAAATTTTCCGTGTGAATGCCGCTGGCGTAATCAATGAACGCGCCGCGCACGATCACCACGTTGGTAGCGGAGTAGGCGGTTTCAGCCCCGTTCACCGCCACTGCATGAACCCGATAGGTGCCGTTGGGCAAATTGACGAGCGTATCAGAGTAAGGAGCCGTGGTGTCGGTCGCGAAGAGCACATCGTTCGTATAGAAAGATACGCTCGTTGCGGGCACCGTGCCGCTGGAGGTCGCGCTGACCGCCACGGTGGCGGGGGCGATCAAAACACTGTTTGTCGGTGCGGTTAAAGTGACGGAGAGCGGGAAGGTCGCGTCCGAAGCGGTGAACTGGACGTCATCGATCTGAAGGCCGCGATCAGTGCCTCCAGTGGCATTGTCATCCGCCCACAGGACATACAGGGTGGCACCCGCCGCCCACGTTCCTGGCAAAGCAATCGTATTGCTCTTGGCCCCAACGGCTCCGCCGGAGAGAGGGGCAACATTTACCCAACTGCCCAGCGCACCGGTGAGACTGACATAAACCTGATGTCCTGGAACCTGCTCAGTGGGAGTGGCCGCAGATTGCGCCAGGGTGTACGTAAGCACCAAGGCGGTGGCTCCCACTCCAGTGTCGTTCTGCAGGGTCGCCATCAAGAGCGTCGCACCGTTCCCGGTGGCTCGCGTTTGCAGGTAAGCCGTACCGCCGGCAGTCCACGCGGCCAGCGCATTCTGCGCTGGCGGGGCAGTCACCCCCGAGTCCAAAGCCTGCGCCGTGATCGTCGCCGCCGTGGCATTGGTCTGCACCGCGTTGTCCACGTTCGCCGCGCTGCCAAACAGCGCGTCTCCGCCGGTAATGGACTTGGTGGACCATTCCGTGGCCGCAGGTCGCGCGGCAAAGGATTCGAGAACACTGCCGCCGGGTACGACAGAAATCGCGGCGTGGGCAGAGATGCACGCGGCTGTCATTAGAATTTGTAAGAGGAGCTTTTTCATTGGGGAGCGACCCTGGCACACGGCACTGCGGGAAGCAAGCCGGCACTTCTCATCACCGACCTGTTTCGTTTTCCGGTGTCCCATAAGCCGCCGCCGGACCGCGCCAATTTGGCGAGAGAGAACAGCCGCGCCTTCGGGGCAGATGCGGGGCAAGCGGTCAGCCCGCGCCGGCTTTTCCAGCCTTGGGTTCACCCTTGAGCAAGGCCACCGCGTAATCGCGATTCATGCGCGCGATGAAGTCGAGGGAGATTTCCTTCGGGCACACCGCCTCGCAAGAGCCGGTGATGGTGCAGCCGCCGAAACCTTCCGCGTCCATTTGATCCACCATCGCCTTCACCCGGCGGTAGCGCTCGGGCTGGCCCTGCGGCATGAGGCCGAGGTGGGAAACTTTCGCGGCGACGAAGAGCATGGCGCTGGCGTTCTTGCACGCGGCCACGCAAGCACCGCAGCCGATGCACTGCGCCGCGTCCATGGCGAGGTCGGCGTTTTCCTTCGGCACAGGAATCGAGTTCGCATCCGGCGCGGCCCCGGTGCGGACGGAGATGAATCCGCCCGCGTGCTGGATGCGATCAAACGCCGCGCGCTCCACGACCAAATCCTTGATGAGCGGAAACGCCTTCGCGCGAAATGGCTCGACGACGATCTCATCGCCGTCCTTGAAGCTGCGCATGTAAGTCTGGCAGGTCGCGATGCCCTGGTGCGGCCCGTGCGGCTTGCCGTCGATCACCAGTGAGCAGGTCCCGCAGATGCCCTCGCGGCAGTCGTGGTCGAAGGCAATCGGCTCCTCGCCGTGGTTGGCGAGGTCTTCGTTCACCACGTCGAGCATTTCGAGGAACGACATGTTCTCGTTCAGCTCGGACGATGCGTAGGTCTTAAACCCGCCGGGCGTGTTGCGGTTTTTTTGCCGCCAGACTTTGAGTGTGACTTTCATGAGGATCGTTTGCGTGAAATTTTCTTCGCCGCCTTGCCGCGCATCAAGGTGTGAAAGCCCATCTCGCCGCCGGTCAGCGGCGGGGGTGCGGTCATCAATCCGCGGATGGCCTCGAAGATTTCTTTGAATTGCTTGTCGTACTTGTTCTCCAGCGCGGCCAACTTGCGCGCCAGGTCAGCGTGCGTGTTCAGCAACTGCCGGAGTTGCACGAAGGCGCGCATGATGGCGATGTTGACCTGCACGGCGCGCGGACTGTTGAGCACACCGGAGAGCATGGCCACGCCCTGCTCGGTGAAGGCGTTCACGGCCCGCACTTTCTTCAACTGCGCGTCGCCGGCCAGTTCAGCCAGTCCGTGAATTTCCTTCCGGCTCAGTTCGATCATGAAATCTTCCGGGAAGCGGCTGCGGTGACGCTTGACCGCCTGGTTCAGCGTCCGGGTGTCCACGCCGTAGAGCACGGCAAGATCGCGGTCGAGCAGCACCTTCTGGCCGCGCACGAGCACAATCATGCGCGTGACGCGCGCCTCGGGAATGGCCACCCGCCTCAGCGGGCCGGTTGTTTTTCGGGTGCTCACGCGCGCGGGTACAGATCACAATTTGTGATCTGAACAATTGCTCCAATCGTTTTCGGCTTTGTTTTCAAGGGTTCTGTTCGTGCCTTGATCCGGGTACAGATCACAAATTGTGATCCGTGCATTTCGTCCTCACTTGTAGCTGCGCGTGCTCATGTGGACTTCCTCGTACACAAGCGGTTCCTTGTTTAAGATCGGCGCCTTGTCCGGTGCGCCGGCGTATTCCCAACCAGCGACGAAGGCGAACTGATCGTCGCGACGCTTCACGTCACCGGGGTTCACGAGGCCTTGCTTCGTTTCCGGGTCGTCCGGGGTGTATTGATATTCCTCGCGGAAATGACCGCCGCAGCTTTCCTCGCGCATGAGCGCGTCGCGGCACATGAGTTCGCCGAGCTCAATGAAGTCCGCGATGCGTCCGGCACGTTCGAGCGACTGGTTCCAGTCGGTGGACTCGCCGAGCACGCTGACGTTCCGCCAGTATTCCTCGCGCAGTTCGCTGATGAGCTTGAGGCCCTGCTCCAAGCCCGCCTTGTTGCGCGCCATGCCGCAGTGATCCCACATCAGCTTGCCGAGTTCTTTGTGGAAACTGTCGGGCGTGCGCTGGCCTTTGTTGCCGAGCAAACGCTTGGTCATCGTCTGAACATTTTCCTCGGCTTGCGTGAACGCCGCGTGGTCCGTCGCGGGGCGTTTGCCGGGATTCTGTCCGGCGAGATAGCCGGAAATGGTCGCGGGTAGCACGAAGTAGCCGTCGCTCAAACCCTGCATCAGCGCGCTCGCGCCCAGACGGTTCGCGCCGTGGTCGGAGAAGTTCGCTTCGCCGAGCACGAAGAGGCCGGGGACGTTGCTCATCAAATTGTAGTCCACCCACAAGCCGCCCATCGTGTAATGCACGGCGGGATAAATGCGCATCGGCGTCTGGTAGGCGCTCTCGTTCGTGATCTCGTGATACATCGCGAAGAGGTTGCCGTAGCGCTCGCGCACTTTGGCCTCGCCAAGCCGCGCGATGGCCGCCGAGAAATCGAGATATACGCCCAGGCCGGTCTCGCCGACGCCACGGCCCTCGTCGCAAACCGTCTTCGCGGCGCGGCTGGCGATGTCGCGCGGAGCGAGATTGCCGAAGGCGGAATACATCCGTTCCAGATAATAATCGCGGTCGCCTTCAGCGATGTCCGCCGGTTTCTTGCCGCAATCCTCTTTCTTCTTCGGCACCCAGACGCGGCCATCATTGCGGAGAGACTCAGACATCAACGTGAGCTTCGACTGGTAATCGCCACTGACCGGGATGCACGTCGGATGAATCTGCGTGTAGCACGGATTGGCAAAGCACGCGCCGCGCTTGTAGGCGCGCCAACTCGCCGTGACGTTCGCGCCGCGTGCGTAGGTCGAGAGGTTATAGACATTGCCGTAACCGCCGGTCGCCAGCACCACGGCGTCGCCATTGTGGCGGGTGATTTCGCCGGTCTGAAGATTGCGGACGATGATGCCCTTCGCATGTCCGTCCACGACCACGAGGTCGAGCATCTCAGCGTGCGTGTACGACTTCACCCCGCCGTTGCCGATCATCTTGCAGAGCGCAGAATACGCGCCGAGCAGGAGCTGCTGTCCCGTCTGGCCGCGCGCGTAAAACGTGCGGCTCACCTGCGCGCCGCCGAACGAGCGGTTGTCGAGCAGTCCGCCATACTCGCGCGCGAACGGGACACCTTGCGCCGCGCATTGATCGATGATGTTGACCGACACTTCCGCGAGACGATGCACGTTCGCTTCGCGGGCGCGGAAGTCGCCGCCCTTGATCGTGTCGTAGAAGAGGCGATGCACCGAGTCGCCGTCGTTCTGGTAATTCTTCGCCGCATTGATGCCGCCCTGCGCCGCAACCGAGTGCGCGCGCCGGGGCGAATCGTGGAAGACAAAATTGTGAACCTCGAAGCCCAGTTCCGCGAGCGTGGCCGAAGCCGACGCGCCCGCGAGTCCCGCGCCCACGACGATGATTTTGTATTTCCGCTTGTTGGCCGGGTTGATGAGCTTGGTGGAGAACTTGTGCTTCTCCCACTTCGAGGCGAGCGGTCCGGCGGGGATGTTGGAATTCAGCGTAGTCATGTTACTTGGCCTCCTTTCCCGCCACCGCAGAGGCGGAAACTGCGGCGGACTGCGCCTCACGTTGCTTGTTCTTCACGTAATCAGGATCAATTCCGACTCGCATAAAAAGTCCGACGGCAATCGCCGCGTAACCGATAAAAATCGCGAGACTGGCCACCTTGGCGAGCAGTTGAATGCGCGGCCACCAAACGTGATTGCGAAAGCCGAGAGATTGAAACATCGAAGCGACCCCGTGGCTCAAGTGCATGAACAGCAACGCTTGGGCGACGAGGTAGAACAGCACGACCCACCAGACCTGGAAGCCCAGCACCATCATCGCGTAAACATCCGGCACCGTCTCGCCGTGCAGCACCGTGGTCAGCCTGCGGAAATCCCCGACGCCATTGATGCCCGGCAGCAGCGCGGTGAAGTGCGCGAGGTGATAGACGACGAACGCCGCGATGACCAAGCCGCTGACCAGCATGTAGCGCGATTGCACCGTGGAGCCATACGCCGACTTGCCCGCGTAGGGTTCAGGCCGCGCCGCCTGGTTCGCCGCCGAGAGCGTCACCGCCGCCGCGATGTGCAGCGCGACCATCGCGAGCAGGCCGAGGCGCGCTCCCCAGAGCAGGCCGGGCTTCGACTTCAGGAAGTGAGCGTAGGTGTTGATGAGTTCCGGCGGTCCGAACACTTGCAGGTTGCCGATGAGATGCCCGACGACGAAGACCAGCAGCGCGGCCCCGGTGAGGGCCATGATGTATTTCTTGCCGAGCGTTGAACTCCAGATTCGTAAAAAAAGATTCATGGCGTCTGCCGAGAGCGGCGAACGCCGGGGAAATTAAGGAACCCGCGCCGTCAACGTCAACGGCGGGGGCGATTAAGAAGATTTTACGGGTCAAGGAAGCGGGAAGCCCGTGGCCCTTCCTTTCATTGCGCCCTCGTCGCGAGTTTTTTCAAAGTTCCGTCGCGGACGCTGGTGGAAGTGATCATTTGCGCCACCTCATTGGCGGCCGCAGACCTCCCGGCCGATGCGAATTGCTGCGCGCAGTCCGCCGCCGTCTCATCTTTTGCGCCCGAAAAAGTAATCGCGCCCAACGCCCCCTTGGCCACCTCCACGTCACCGGCTTTGGCCGCATCCCGCGCCACGATGGACAATGTTTCATCGCGGTCGGCGTTCGTCGTCATGGCCTTGGCGGCATCAAGCCGCGCGTTGAGTTCCGAGGAGCCGGCCGTGGTCGGAGCCACAGTGTCCGTGTGACAGCCCACCATCAGCAAACTCACACTGGCGATCAGCAGAAAAAGTAGTTTCATGACGCGATGGTAGGTATCCGAAATTCGATTGCAATGGGGCAAAGACCGGGGGGGCGGGATCCATGCGACGGCCGTGTCCTCATCTTCATCTTCGTCGTAATCTTGGTCGCCGAAACAAGCGGAAGATGATTACGAGGAGGATTTGGATGAGGGCCCCGCCTTCCCACCCCCAGCCTTGACGCCTCGCCGCAAATCCTCCTGACTCTCGGGATGATTCCACGCACTCTGTTCGTCGCGTTGCTCGTGTTGGGCAGCGCCCTCTGCTCCCAGGCCGAATTGCGCCTGCACAACCTCTTCACCGACCACATGGTCCTCCAGCAGCACGCCACCGTCCCCATCTGGGGCTGGGGCGATGACGGCGACAAGGTCACCGTGGAATTCGCCGGCAAAAAGGACACGGTGACGGTGAAGAACGGGCAGTGGCTGGCGAAGTTGAAGAACTTGAAGCCGGGCCCAGCGGGCGCGTTGAAGGTGACGGCGACGCGCGACGGCAAGAGCACCTTGATCCAGCGCGAGGACGTGGTGGTGGGCGAAGTCTGGATCGCCAGCGGCCAGTCGAACATGGAGTGGGCCATGCGCAGCAGCTTCAACTCGACGAATGACATCACGACCTCGGCGAACGCGAACATCCGCCTCTTCACCGTGCCGAAGCTGAAGCTGGACGCGCCCACGAACAACGTGAACGGCAAATGGGTGGAGTGCGGGCCGGAGTCGGTGCCGGGCTTCTCGGCGGTGGCGTATTATTTCGCGCGGGATTTGCAGAAGGCGCTGGGCGTGCCGGTGGGGATCATTCACACATCGTGGGGCGGCTCGCCGGCGGAGGTGTGGATGAGCGAAGAAGTGCTGGCGGCCAATGCGGAATACAAGAAGGACATTCTCGACAAATACGCGGCGGACAACGCGAAGCTCCCCGCGCAGATCGCCAACTGGGAGAAGCAACGCGACGCCGCGAAGGCGGAGGGGAAAACTTTTAACGCGCGCAAGCCGTCGCCGTGGAAACCGGCCGAACTCTACAACGGGATGATTGCCAACATCATTCCTTACGCGGTGCAGGGGGCGATTTGGTATCAGGGCGAGTCGAACGCCGGCCGCGCGTGGCAGTATCGCCGGCTGTTCGCGGACATGATTCGCAACTGGCGCGCGGACTGGGACCACGACTTCACCTTCCTCGAAGTGCAGCTCGCGTCCTTCGACAAGGGCAAGAAGCGGTCGGTGGCCGAGATCACCGCGACGCCGGTCGAGAGCGATTGGGCGGAACTGCGCGAGGCGCAACTGCTGGCGACGAAGAATCTGAAGAAGGTGGGCATGGCCGTCATCACGGATGTGGGCGACAAGGACGACATTCACCCGTCGAAGAAGCAGCCGGTGGGCGCACGGCTCGCGCTGCTGGCGCGGGAGATTGCTTATGGGGAGAAGATCGTGGCGAACGGACCGGAGTATCGCGGGGTGAAGTTCAAGGAGGGGCAGGCGGTGCTGAGTTTCAAGAGCGTGGGCGGCGGACTGGAAGCGCGCGGGGGTGAGCTGACAGGATTTGCCATCGCGGGCGCGGACAAGAAGTTCGTCTGGGCCACGGCGAAGATTGAAGGCGACAAGGTGGTGGTGAGCAGCCCGAGCGTCGAGAAGCCGGCGGCGGTGCGCTACGGCTGGTCGGATTTCCCGGTGGTGAATCTCTGGAACAAGGACGGCCTGCCCGCGACGCCCTTCCGCACGGATGACTGGGACATGGTAACGAAGCCGAAGGCCGTGGCGGCGAAGAAGTGATGAACGCCGAGCGCGTGACTGCGGAACGGAGCGCCGGCTTCCAGCACGGCGCGTTCGGCATCCGCACACTCCTGCGCGCCGTGCTGGAAGCCGGCGCTCCCATCGTGGCGTGCCTGCTGCCGTTGCTTTTGACCGGCTGCATCACGCCGCGCACGCAGTTGGTTGTGAAGCACTCCGAATTCATCTACGAACGCGCGCCGTTCCCCTCCTGCCACGCCTCGACCATCGTGGAGACAAAGTCGGGACTGATGGCCGCATGGTTCGGCGGCTCCGATGAAGGCAATCCCGACGTGACCATCTGGACCGCGCGCCACGAGGGGAAGAATTGGAGCGCGCCCGTAGAAGTCGCCACCGGCGTGCAGGCGGACGGCACGCGCTGGCCATGCTGGAATCCGGTGTTGTTCCAAGCACCGAACGGCGGCCCGCTCCTGCTCTTCTACAAAGTCGGCCCCAAGCCGCATAACTGGTGGGGCATGTTGATCAAGTCTGACGACGCGGGCCGCACTTGGTCGAAGCCCGAGCGATTGCCGGAAAACATTCTCGGCCCCATCCGCGCCAAGCCCGTGATGATCGGCGACACGCTCTGGTGCGGCTCGAGCAGCGAGCACGATGGCTGGCGCGTGCATCTGGAATTCACCCGCGACCTCGGCCAGACGTGGACGCGCTCAGAAGCGTTGAATGATGGAAAAGAGTTCGGCGCGATCCAGCCGACGATTCTCCCGTGGTCATCCCAGCGCATCCAACTGCTCAACCGCAGCCGTCAGGGCAAAGTAACCGAATGCTGGACGCAAGATGGCGGAAAGACTTTCTCTCCGATGCGCGCGACCGCGTTGTTGAACCCGAGCACGGGCTTGGATTCCATTCTCCTCAAGGACGGGCGCGCGCTGCTCATCTACAACAACACGCCGCGCGGGCGCACGCCGCTCAGCATTGCTTCCTCCCACGACGGCACGAACTGGACGAACGTCGTCACGCTGGAGAATGAGCCGGGCGAGTATTCCTATCCCGCGATGATTCAAACCCGCGACGGTCGCGTGCATGTGACTTACACTTGGAAGCGGCAGAAGATTAAGCACGTCGTGCTGGATCCGTAGCGAAGCCCGGCGCGGCCCGCCGTCCGCAAATCCTGCTTGCCACACCCCCGCCGCTGTTTAGATTCGCGCCCGTCGCCACCAGACCGGTGGCGTTTGCTGTCTCTGAATCCATTGCACCTGTGAAAATTTTTTGCGGCACGTCCAATCGCCCCCTCGCGGAGTCCATCGCCAAAAACATCGGCGCCGAACTGGGCAAGAGCACGGTGAGCGCGTTTCCCGATGGTGAGACGTTTGTGAAGATCGAGGAGAACGTGCGCGGCGAAGACGTCTTCCTCGTGCAGTCCACCTGCCCGCCCACGAACCACAACTTGATGGAGATGTTCATCATGATTGATGCGTTGAAGCGGGCGAGCGCGGACCGCATCACGGCGGTGCTGCCGTTCTACGGTTACGCGCGCCAGGATCGCAAAGACCAGCCGCGCGTGCCCATCACCGCCAAACTCGTGGCGAACCTGCTGGTGACGGCGGGCGCGAACCGCGTCCTCACGATGGATTTGCACGCGCAACAGATTCAGGGCTTCTTCGACATCCCGGTCGATCATCTCTACGCCGCGCCGGTGATTTACGAGTATTTGAAGACGAAGGATTTGCGGAACTTCATCGTGGTGAGTCCCGACGTGGGCGGGTTGAAAATGGCTTACGCGTATTCGCAGGCGCTGGACATGGAACTGGCCATCGTCGCCAAGCGCCGGAAGTCCGCGAGCGAGGTCGAGAGCATGGGCATCATCGGCGACATTGACGGACGAAACATTCTGCTCGTGGATGATCTGACGGAGACGGCGGGCACGCTGACCACGGCGGCGGCGCTGCTGAAAAAAAGCGGCGCGAAGCAGGTTTTGGCCTGTGTTTCCCATGCTTTGCTCAACGACCTCGGCATTGAAAGATTGCGAAAATCGAACATTGACGAACTAATCACCACTGATACCGTCTGCCGCCCCGAAATCGACGGTGTGAAAATAACCACATTGTCGGTGGCGGGTTTGCTGGGTGAAGCCATCAAACGAATTCACAGCAATTCGTCGGTGACTTCGCTTTTTGAATTTAAGGGTGGGCGCACCAGCTAGCCCTTTCGAGAAAGATTTAAGAATGAAATCAGTGCCATTGAATGCGTTTCCCCGCACGGCTGTCCGCCGCGGTGGAGTGAAGAAACTGCGCGAACAAGCCAAGCGCGTACCCGCCGTCATTTACGGACGGGGCGTGCAGCCGCAGAACCTCGAGCTGAACCAGGTCGAGATCGACAACCTCATCAAGCATTCCGTGAGCGAGAATGTGCTCGTGGATCTCGCGGTGAAGGATGACGCGAAAGCCAGTCGTCTCGCGCTGGTCCAGGACATCCAGCATCACCCGCTGCGCGGCACCATCCTCCATGTGGATCTTCACGAGGTCGCGGAGAACCAAACTGTCACCGTGCTGGTGCCCGTCGAGCCGAAGGGCGAAGCGACCGGCGTCAAGACCGGCGGCGGCACGCTCGAACACATCGTCTTCAAGCTCCGCGTGCGCGCGCTCCCGAAAGATTTGCCCGAACAGATTACCGTGGATGTCTCGGCGCTGGCAATCGGCCAGGCCATTCACCTCGGCGAAATTCCGGCCCTCGAAGGCGTGGAATTCCTCGGCGATAAAAAGAACGTGGTCTTCTCCGTGTCCGCGCCTGTGACCGAGGCCGAAGAAACCGCCGCCGCCGCTGCGGCTGGCACGACGGGCGAAGTCGAGATGATCAAGGAGAAGAAAGAAGATGGCACGGCGGCCGACGCAAAAGCTGCGCCGGCGAAAGGTGCCGCTCCGGCCAAGGCTGCCGCCGGGGACAAGAAGGAAGAAAAAAAGAAGTAACGCCTCGGCGTTCCGCTGGAGTCCAAGCTTTAGCTTGTTCCGGCGCACGCTAAAGCGTGAACTCCAACCCACTGATGGAGACTTTGTTTCTCATCGTGGGTTTGGGAAATCCGGGTGCGGATTATTCGCGCACCCGACACAACGCGGGTTTTCTCGTCGTCGAGGAACTGGCGCAGCGGGCGAAAGCCGGCTGGAACTTCGAGAAGAAGTTCAACGCGCGCGTGGCGAAAGCGGAGCGGGACGGCCGCAAGGTTCTGTGGGCCGAGCCACAGACGTTCATGAATTTGAGCGGACAGTCAGTAAGTGCGCTGATGAATTTTTATCAGGTGCCGCTGGCGCAGTTGCTGGTGGTGGTGGATGACGCGGATTTGCCGTTCGGCCAAATCCGGCTGAAGCCGAAGGGCAGCAGTGGCGGGCATCATGGACTGGAGTCCATTGAGCAGCACGTCGGCTCGCGCGAGTTCGCGCGGCTGAAGGTGGGCATCGGGCGTCAGGATGGCCGGCGGGAAATCACGGGCCATGTGCTCGGCAAGTTCGGCAAAGACGAAGCGCCGCTCTTGGAAAAAGTTTTGCAGCGGGCCGCTGACCAGGCCGAGTGCCGGGTCGCGGAGGGAATTGAGAAGGCAATGAATCGATTTAACGGGGCCGCAAGCTCCGACCAGAAAGAAGCATGAAACGATACGAAGGTTTGTTCATTTTGAACACGGCGGCGAAGGAAGAAAGCGTCAAGGACATCATTGACGCCATCTCGGCGGACATCACGGCGGCGGGCGGCAAGGTCGAGACCGTGCAGAAGATGGACAAGCGCGCCTTCACGCGCGTGGCCGACAAGCGGCACACGTCCGGCTTTTACGTCAACGTCATTTTCGAGGCGGGCGCGACGGTCATCGCGGCCCTGCGCAGCAAGTTCGCGCTGAACAACGACGTGTTCCGCGTCCTCTTCACCGAGGCGAACACGGTCGCGGAAGCGGCGGCGAAGTAATCCAGCGAGGGAACCGTGGCCAATTTCAACAAAGTCATCCTGGCGGGCAACCTGACGCGCGATCCTGAGTTGCGCTATACGCCCAAGGGGACGGCCATTGCCAAAATCGGCCTGGCCATCAATCGCAAGTGGACGAACGAAGCCGGCGAGACGAAGGAAGACGTCACCTTTGTGGACGTGGACGCTTTCGGCAAGCAGGCGGAAGTCATTGGCCAATACATGCGGAAGGGCCGCCCCCTCCTGGTGGAAGGCCGTCTCAAGCTCGATCAATGGGATGACAAGCAGACCGGCCAGAAGAAAAGCCGGCTGGGCGTCACTCTCGAATCATTTCAATTTCTCGACTCCGGCAACCGCGAAGGCGGGGGCGTTCCTTCGGCTCCGTCCGCACCCTCGGCCCCGCGCCCCTCGCGTCCGGCGGCCCCGTCCGCGCCTGCTCCTGATTCCGATGTTCCGCCGCACGAAGGCGACGACGTCCCGTTCTGATTCACGTTCAACTCTCAAAAATTTATGCCCAAGACTGAAGTCATTCTCACTCACAACATCGCCGGACTCGGCGGTGAATCCGACCAGGTGAAGGTCGCCGCCGGTTACGCGCGCAACTATCTCTACCCGCAGGGCCTCGCCATTCCGGTCAGCGGCGCCAACAAGCGCCGTCTCGAATCGCTCCGCCAGCGACGCGCCGAGCGCGAGGCGCACGAGTTCAACACCATGAACGAGTTGTCCAAGAGCATCTCGAAGCTCATCGCGGTCATCACGGTCAAGACCGGCGACGACGGCAAGATGTTCGGCGCGGTCACGTCCGGCACCATTGCCGACCAGCTCAAGACTCAGTTCGACATCACGCTCGACAAGAAAAAGATTCACCTCGACGCGCCGATCAAGACCTTGGGCGAACACGAAGTCCAGTTGCGCCTGCACGCCGAAGTCACCACTTCGATGAAAGTGCGCGTGGAAAGCGATCATCCGCTTCCGACGCCCGAAGCTGCCGCTGCCGGCGGACGCGTCAGCGAGAAGCGTGGCCGCAAAGGCGACGAACCGCAGGTGGAAGCGAAGCCCAAGCGCGCTGAGAAGAAGTAAGTAAGCGCGAGTTTTTACGAGAGAGAGCGGCAGTCGAAAGACTGCCGCTTTTTTCTTAAACGTGCGGCCAGTTTGCAACTGGCAGGACCGCCCCGTGAGAACAGCGTTCGCAAGTTCCGCCGCCATGGAAGTGCGAGAGCCGCACCTGCCGGTTGCAACCGGCAGCACGCTCAGTACCCGCCCGCCGCCAGTCCCTTCGAAGCGCTCTCCATCGTCACGGGTGTTTCTCCGATGCCCCGTTTCTTCGCCTCGTCGAGCATCGCCGCCGTGGCCGTCGCGCCGATGCGTGTCACGCCGAGCGAACGCACGAGCAACAAATCATCCAGCGTGCGCACGCCGCCCGCCGCCTTGATCTGGACGCTGGGCGGGCAGTTCGCGCGCATCAGCTTTAAGTGTGGGATCGTCGCGCCCTTGTAGTTGTACGAGCCATCCGGCTGCTTCACAAAACCGTAGCCCGTCGAGGTCTTCACGAAGGCCACGCCGATGGCGGAACAGATTTCGCAGAGCTTGATGATGTGCGCGTTCTGCAAGTAGTCGTTCTCGAAAATCACTTTCAGGATCGCGCCGTTCGCCACCACCACATCGTTGATGGCCTGGATCTCATCGCGCACGTAAGTCCAGTCGCCGCCCAGCGCCTTGCCGATGTTGATGACCATATCGATCTCCGCGCCGCCCGCCTGCGCCGCCGCCTCGGCTTCGCGGGCCTTCATCGTCGTGGTGCTGTTGCCATGCGGGAAGCCAATCACCGGGCAGACCAGCACGCTGGAGCCGGCCAGCACTTCGCGCGCGAGCGGAATGGAGTAGGGCTTCACGCACGCCGTCGCCACGTCATATTTCCGCGCCAGTTCGCAGCCTTTGCGCACGTCGTCGTCCGTCATCGTGGGATGCAGGAGCGAGTGGTCGATCATTTTGGCGAGGTCGCGGAGGGTGACGGTCGTGTTCATGCGTCAGTAGTCAGTGGTCTTTGATCAGTTGTTCGAAAATTGATTCAGGCAAAATACGGCTGCAAGACTTTCCCCGCGACGCGCAAGGCGCGCTTCCGGCCCGCGAGGTCTTTGCCGAAGGTCTCGTCCTCGACCTCGATGCACACCGGGCCGTCGTAGCTGACTTCCAGAAGCGTGCCCATGAACTGCGCCCAGTTGATTTCGCCGAAGCCGGGGATGCGCGGCTGGTGGTAATCCTTGGGCAACCCGAGCAGGCCCCAATCGTTGAAGGCGTCCACATCGTTCAACACATCTTTCGCGTGAATGTGGAACAGCTTGCCGCGGAACTCACGCAGCGGCTTGATGGGATCGAAGCGCAGCAGGGCCGGATGCGACGGGTCGTAGTTCAATCCAAAATTCTTCGACGGAATGTCGTTGAACATGCGCCGCCAGATCGCGGGACACATCGCGAGGTTTTTGCCGCCCGGCCATTCGTCGTGTGAGAAAAACATCGGGCAGTTCTCAATGCCGACCTGGATGTCGTGATCTTCGGCGAACGCAATCAACGGCTTCCACGTTTTCAGGAAGCGCGGCCAGTTGTCATCGACGCTCTTCGTCCAGTCGCGGCCGATGAAGGTGTTCACGTTTTTCAGGCCGAGCTTTTCCGCCGCCAGGATGACGCGCTTGATGTGCGTCACGGCGACTTTCGCCACGGCGGGATTGGGGTCGAGCGCGTTCGGATAATAGCCGAGCGCGGACAGGCTCACGCCGTGCAGCGCGCAGAGCGCGTTGGCGTCGTCGGCCTGGGCCGGCGTGAAGCCGGTCACGTCGAGGTGCGTCACGCCGGCGTATTTCCGCTCGGCCTTGCCGACGGGCCAGCACATAACCTCGACGCAGCCGAAATTTTCTTGTCGCGCGAGCGCGAGGACTTGCGGGAAAGAAAGCTCCGGGACGATGGCGGTGACAAATCCGAGTTTCATGGCGGCGCGAGAGTAGAACGGGCGCGCTTGCGGTGACAACTCACGGCGTGCGGCGGACGCCAGAAAATCCAGCATCGCTTTCGGCTCGGAAATTCGTTTGCCCCCATTCGTTTGCCTTCAGGGAAAAGGAACTGAGGCAAACGAATGGGGGCAAACGAATTAAGACCGGATGCGGATGACCGAACGCCCAGAAAAATAACGGGGCGCTCCCGGCTCACGGCGCGCGGCCCTCGATCCAATGGAGAGTGAAGCGCGCGAAGGAAATCGTTTTGTAGCCATCGCGCTCGAAGAGGCAGCCGACCGAGCCGTCTGGCAATGACGCGAGGCAACTGTAGGCAAAGCCGCCGGGATAAAGCACCCGCGAGACGGGCCAAGTTTTGCCCTCGTCGCGGCTCAGGCGGATCGTGCCATTGGTGCGCCCGGTTTGCGTGGCGGGATTGCTGAACAGGAAAACGTCGCGGGCCGGATCGCCGCCGCCGGGATGCCGCACGATGCTGGCCTGGCACTGTGACTCAATGAGCGCCGGATCATCGCGGAGCGGAGACCAAGTTTCACCGCCGTCACGGCTGATGGAGACCTTGCGCAGCTTCGTGCCGTTCTGATTGCGGGCGTTGAGCATGACGGAGCCGTCGTTGAGTTCCACGAACTGAACTTCGTTGGCGAAGCCGCGTCCCGGCTCGGGCGCTGTGTCGCCGTAGCGCCAAGTCGCGCCGCCGTCGTCGCTGAAGACGGCATAGACCTTCCACTTGCCGTACGGCCCTTGATTGAACGGCATGAGAATGCGCCCCGCATTTTTTCCGCGCGCGAGTTGCAAGCCGGTCCCTGGCCCGGTCGCGGTGCTGGTCACTTCGGTGGGGCGTTTCACGAACGCGGTGATCTCACGCGGCTTCGTCCAGGTCGCGCCATCGTCGTCGCTGTGTTGCAACCAAGTGCGGCAGACGCGCGGGCTGTTGAGTCCCGGCTCGGCCTTGTGTTCATCGAAGCCCTTGGCGTAACGCTGATACATGAGCAGCACGCGGCCGGTGTCGCGCACGACGACGGCGGTGGGATTGCCGAGCGCGTTCGTGCCGTCTTCGGCCACGAGTTGCAGTGGGCCCCACGTCTGGCCGCCGTCCGCGCTGCGCTTGAGCACGATGTCATTCTCCGCGTGATCGCGCAGGCTCATGCGCCCCTCGGCGAAGGCGAGCAGCGCGCCGCGCTTCGTAGTGAGCAACGACGGAATGCGATAGGCAGGATAACCGTCCTGACCATTCGTGAACACGGTCGTGAAGGACGGCTCGGCGGCGCGGGCGGTCGCGACGGCCACGCAGCAGAGCAGAATGAAAATCGGGCGTTGCAC
>JBBQYK010000001.1:0-45622 GCA_038208765.1 Verrucomicrobiota bacterium | reverse complement strand
GCCGGGCGGCGTGCAACCGGCCAGTCCCAGCAGTAGCGCCAGAGCGAGCGTGAACAGGAGTTTCTGCGGGGAATTTTTCGTCGCCACCATTTCGGCCCGTGGTAGCATTCGCGTGTTGAACGTGTCAAGGAACGCACTTTTTCCCACCGCAAGTCCGTGGTTGGCGTGTTTGCTGGCCGGCATTTTTCCAATGCTCGCCGGCGCGGAAACGCCTGCGCCCGGCCAGGCCGCGACGTCGTTTCCCCGCGTGGTCGTGGTCGAGGACGCGCGCGCCACGGAAGCGTTCAAGCCACAGCCCGACGCCGTCCGCGCCCTCGTGCAGCGGGGCATCACCAATTTCACCAGGCGCGCCGACACGGCCGCCGCCTGGCGCTCGCTCGTGGGCACGCAGGACGTGGTGGGCATCAAAGTTTTTTCCACGCCCGGACCGCAGATCGGCACGCGGCTGTCTGTCGTCGCGGGCGTGGTGGACGGGTTGCTCGCAGCGAAAATTCCGGCGCAGCGCATCATCATCTGGGACCGGCAACTTTCGGATCTGCGCGCGGCGGGCTTTGTGGAACTCGCGCGCGAACACGGCGTGCGCGTCGCGGGCGCGCTCGACACCGGCTGGGATGCAACGCAGTTCTACGAGTTCCCGCTCCTCGGCCAGTTGGTCTTCGGCGATTTGGAATTTCTGAAGAAGGAGGACGGTGTGGGACGAAAATCTTTCGTCACAAAATTGCTCACCACCAACATCACCAAGATCATCAGCATCGCGCCGCTGTTGAATCACAACTCCATTGGCGTGTGCGGACATCTCTACAGCCTCGCGCTCGGCAGCGTGGACAACACGATTCGTTTCGAGGGCGACCCGGCCAAACTCGCGCAGGCCGTGCCGGAAATCTTCGCCCTGCCCGGCGTGGGCGAGCGCGTGGTGCTGAACATCACGGACGCGCTGGTCTGCCAGTATCAGGGCGAACAGTCGTTGCGGCTGCACGATTCCATCGCGTTGAACCAGTTGCGTTTCAGCACCGACCCGGTCGCGCTCGACGTGCTTTCCGTGCAGGAAATCAACGCCCAGCGCGTCCGTGCCGCCGAGGCGCTCGCGTCGCGCACCAACCGCCTGGACCTTTACCGCAATGCCGCGCTGCTCGAGCTCGGCTCCGCCGACGCGCACAAAATCGATTTGCGCGAAGTGAAGGCGGGGGAGTAGTAATTTCCCCGGCCTTCTCCGCCGTAACCGTGCTCATTGTCGGGAGGTCCGGCGTGGCCCACGATGGCGGCGACGGTATCGCAACGAACATGAAACGCTTGCTGGCTTCAATGAAGCGGTGGAACACCTCGACCACCCGGAGGACCGTCGTCTCCGCCGGACAGCACCGCGTGCTCAAGTTTGGACTCCTCATCGCCCTGTCCGTGGCCAGCTATTTCTTTTTCAGCCGGGTGATCGTGACGGCGGTGGAAGTCAAGGGCGCGAGCATGGCGCCCACGCTGCGCGCCGGCGACCGTTGCATCCTCAATCGCTTTGCCTACCTCACGCGCGAACCGCAGCGCGGCGAAATGGTCGTGCTGAAAGACCCCGAAACTGGCGATCTGATCGTGAAACGCATCGTGGGCCTGCCGTACGAAACCGTCATCATGCGCAACGACGCCGCCTACGTGAATGGCCGGCGCATCTTCGAGCCGTACGCCTCCCGCTTTGTTCACAACGACGTTTCGCCGCTCGGCAAGGCCACCGTCGTGCCGCACGCCTGCTACTTCGTCCTCGGCGACAACCGCAACCGCAGCGTGGACAGCCGCGCCTTCGGGCCGGTGACGCGCGCGAGCATCCTCGGCGTGCTGGCGCTTTGATTTCCCCGGACGCAGGCTTTCCGTCCCGCAGCGACATTCCCCCGACACCAGCACGCGACCTCGCGAAAATCTTTTCCACCGTCTGCCGCAAATTTTTCTGATTCCCTCCGGCGCGGCGGTCAGGCGAAATTGCGGCGTGTCCATGATTTCTGATCCCAGTTTCCTGCGGCCTGCACCTCGCTTTGCGCCCGTGCTGGATGCGGCGTTTCGTCCGGCGGCGCTGGCGAATCGTGCCTTCCGTGCCGCCGTGCGAGCCGCCGGGCAGGCGCAGCCCGTGCGTCTCGCGCTGGAGCAGACGGATGGCTCGGTCTTCCACTGCGAGACGGAAGTGTTCACAGAAGGAGCGGCGGGCGCGGAGGCGAATTTCACCCATGTCGAGCGGCTCGTGAAGTTCCTGCTCTGGGGCTGGGGCGGCTGGCGCATCCACCTCGACGGCCCCTCCGCGCTCGCTGCGCGGTTGCAGAAACATTTTCGTGAAACCGCGCCGGGAAAATTCGATTCACAAATCATTGGCGAAAAAATTTACGACCACGCCATCGAAGTGGTTTCCACGCGCGAGCTTCCAGCCGCGCGCTCGGCTACGAAACCGTTGGGACGTCATCTGAACGGCTGCCGCATCGGCTTCGATCTCGGCGGCAGTGATCGCAAGGTCGCGGCGGTGATCGACGGTAAGGTGGTCTTCAGCGAGGAGACAGTTTGGGACCCATATTTTCAGGCCGATCCGCAGTATCATCTCGACGGCCTTCTCGATTCGCTGCGCCACGCCGCGTCCCATCTGCCGCGCGTGGACGCCATCGGCGGT
This sequence comes from Verrucomicrobiota bacterium, assembly GCA_038208765.1. Lineage (GTDB taxonomy): Bacteria > Verrucomicrobiota > Verrucomicrobiia > Limisphaerales > SIBH01 > JANNGC01. The sequence goes on along the minus strand of JBBQYK010000001.1, from coordinate 42,990 downwards.
AGCGCGGCGGGCTGTTACGTGAACAACCGCGTGAAGGTGGCCTCGCTGTTTCGCGGCGTCGCGCCGGATGATTTCGAGCAGCGCGTGAAGAACATGTTCCTCGACGTGCAGCGCACGATGGGCGGCGTGCCGCTCGAAGTGGTGAACGATGGCGAAGTGACCGCGCTCGCCGGCTCCATGGCACTCGGTGCGAACGCCGTGCTCGGCCTCGCCTTCGGCACGAGCCTCGCCGCCGGCTACGTGACGCGCGAAGGCAACATCACAAGCTGGCTGAACGAACTGGCCTTTGCGCCGGTGGATTTCAATCCAGACGCGCCGCGCGACGAGTGGAGCGGCGACTACGGCGTGGGCGCGCAATACTTCTCGCAACAAGCCGTGGGCCGCCTCATGCCTGTCGCCGGCATCGAGTGCGACGCGAAGCTGCCGCTGCCGGAGAAGTTGAAACTCGTGCAGGCGCTCATGGCGCAGGGCGACGGGCGCGCGCGGAAGATTTACCAGACCATCGGCACGTATCTCGGCTACGCCATCGCGCACTACGCGGACTTCTACGACTTCGATCACGTCCTGATTCTCGGACGCGTGACGACGGGCGAGGGCGGCAACGTGATGATTGAAGGCGCGAAAGAAGTGATGCGCGCCGAGTTTCCTGAACTTGCGGCGCGCGTGAACTTCCACATGCCGGACGAAAAAGACAAACGCCACGGCCAGGCCGTGGCGGCAGCGAGTTTGCCGGAAATTCGGTAGGGACATTTCGCGGAGCCGCTTGTGCCAAGGAGCGCGGCATTCATGCCGCTTCACCGCACTTCGTTCAGGCAGGCTGGAAAATTTTCACTTCTCCTGCGGGCGCACGTTGAATCGGCCTGCAGGCCGCGCCCCTCGCTCCAGATTACCGCCAACTCGGCACGCCGATGTCGGTCATCAGCAACAGGCCGGGCGGAGCCTTGAGCACGCGCGGCGCGGCGTTCACGAGCGAAGCGACCGTCGCGGCGTCGCCGGCCACGCCGCCCTCGATCATCATCTTGAGCGCAGGCTCGCCTTCGATCTGGCAGGCGTCGTGCGGATTCGGCGCGTCGAGATACATTTTCAAATCCAGCGTGAGGCGCAGCACGCCATCCACTTTTGCCTCGCCGCGTTGATGCAGGCCGCAGCACTGGCCGCGCTGCACTTCGACGTGCGGTGTTTTGATGTCGTGATCCGCGACCATGGCGTGGCAGGTCTCGGTGAGTTCGGAAATGTTCCAGCCGAGACAATGCGCGATGAGCGCGGCGGAATCTTTTAGTCCGGCGTGGCCGGCCTTGCCTTCGGCGAAGAGGCGCTCGAACTCGGCGGGCGCGAGTCCGCTGCCAATCTTCCTTTGCAACGGGCCGCGTCGCGTCGCGGCATTGACGACGCGCTGGATGTGAATCGCGCTCACGTTGCGGCAGACGCCGGTGAGGCAGACGGGCAGCACGTCCATGACGAAGCCGGGGTTCACGCCCGTGCCGAGCACGCGCGCGCCGAACTTCTTGCAAGTGTCGTCGAGTTGTTGCGCCAGTTCGGGTTCGCGCAGGGCAGGGTAGAGCAATTCCTCGCACGAAGAGACGACGCTGATGCCGGCGCGCGCCATCGGTTCAACCTGTGCCACCGCAGCGCGAATCTTCGAGACGGCGGTGTGGAAAATCACGTCGGGCTTCGCGTGGGCGAGAAGTTCATCGAGGGAGCGAAAGACTTTCGCGTCGCGCAGCGCGGGCAAACCGGTGAGGTCAGCCAGGCTGCGTCCGGCCAGCGCTGGATCGATGTCGATCCCGCCGATGATGTGCGCCCACGGTTTGGTCGCGGCGAGCTTGAGCGTTTCGAGTCCGATGGGGCCGAGGCCGAACTGGGCAATTTTGATCGTCGTCATTCCGGGGCGGGATGCTACGCAGGGTTTGACTTTTGCCAAGCCCGGCGGGCTTGCTTGGCGCATGACGATTTCCGCGTGGTTCACCGTCGCGCTGGCGATTCCGGTTTTGCTGCTTGGCGAATGGCTGGTGCGGCGCGTCGCGTTCCTCTCGCGTTTCAACATTCCCGCGCCGGTCGTGGGCGGATTGCTGGTCGCGCTGATCCTGCTCGGCGTGAGCTTCGCGCGCGGAGCAACGGTGAAATTCGACAACACCGTGACCGCGCCGTGGTGGACGTGGATCACGGCGGTGGACCCGGTATGGTGGAAAAATCCGGCGGGCAAGGTGAACCAACCGTTCCTCGTCGCCTTCTTCACCTGCATCGGGCTGAACGCGAGCTGGCGTTTTCTGCGGCAAGGAAGCTGGCCGATGCTGATCTTTCTCGCGCTCTCGACCTTTCTCGCCGTGGCGCAAAATCTCATCGGCGTGCCGCTGGCGAAACTGCTCGGGGAATCGCCGGTGCTCGGACTGGTCTGCGGCAGTCTCACGCTGGCGGGCGGCCTCGGCACCGCGCTCGGTTTTGAGTCGGAATTGACCAAGGCGGGCTTCACGAATGCCGGCGCGGTCAGCGTGGCGGCGGCGACGTTCGGGCTGGTGGCGGGCGGACTGATGGGCGGGCCGCTCGGCGGCTGGCTGATTCGCAAGCATCATTTGAAATCCGACGCGGCGAAGGAAGTGCATCTGGAGTCCGGCGCGTCCGGTGCATCGGGAATTCTTTCCGACCTCAAGGAACTGATTGGTTTCCGCAAGACTTTCCTCGGGCATCTGCTGGTGCTGCTGATCTGCCTGAAGGCCGGCGCGTGGATCAGCTACTTCATCCAGCAGACGGGCGTGACCTTCCCGGTCTATATGGGCGCGCTGATGCTCGGCGTGGTGGTGCGGAACGGGGCGGACATTTTTTTAGACGGTGCCATCAAGACAGAAATTGTGGACGCGCTGGCGGCGGTCACGCTCGGCCTGTTTCTCGCCATCACCATGATGGGTCTGAATCTCGCCGACCTCGCGAACACCGCGCTGCCGATGCTGGTCATCCTCACCGCGCAAGTGATCCTCATGGGCCTCTTCGCCTGGCTGGTGACGTTTCCGCTGATGGGCCGGACTTACGACGCGGCGGTGATGTCGGCGGGGCAGGTGGGCTTCAGTCTCGGAGCGACGCCGAACGCGGTGGCGAACATGAAGGCCATCGTGGAGAAATATGGCCCGTCGCCGCGCGCGTTCCTCGTGGTGCCGGTGGTCGGCGGGTTCCTGATTGATTTCCTGAACGCGCTGAACATCACGGTGTTTTTGAACTGGTTGAAGCCGTGAACCAAGCCCATCTTAAAATTAGCCAACACGTCCGGTTTTTGGGGCTTGGGAAAAGCGGCGCTAAAGCGACCGCACTCCAAATGCAGGCGCGCAGCACCACGTGTCTTTTCACTCGCGGAGCGTTTGGAGTGCGGTCGCTTTAGCGCCGCTTTCCGATGGCGGGACTTGCACGCCCCCCCCGAACTGAAAGCGCCGGTTTTGCAACCGGCACTCTGGAACGACTACTTGTTCGTCGCGAGCAACTGCTGGAACTCCGGCGTGGCCTTGAGCGCGGCGAAGCGCGCGTCGTTGACCAAGGACGTGGCGAGATTCTCCGCTGCCGGATTGGTCTTCCGACGGTCCGCGCTCATGGTCAGGGCCTGTTGCAAGGAAGCGATGGCCTGGGGGCGTTTGCCGAGGACGGCCTGCGAGGCGGCGTAGTCGAGCCAGGCTTCGGGCGTGGGCGTGACTTTCGTCCAGCGCTCCAGAGCGCGTTCGAGGCGCACGTAATCGGGCAACTGCTGATAGACCTGCGCGGCGAAGCTGATCATCTGCGCATTCGCGTTCGGAATGGCGATCAGGGTGTCGGCGATGCGGAGGACGTCGTTGGTGCGGCCTTGCTGCGCGTACATTTGCGCGAGCGCGCCCGCGTTGGCGAGGTCCGTGGGATTCAGGCGGAAGGCAGACTCAGCCTGCTGCATCGCGTCGGTGCTCATGCCGCCGACCTGGGCTTTCATCTTCTCCAGTTCGCGCACGAGATTTTCCAGACCGCCATTCGCGGGGTCGAGCTTGCGGGAAGTTTTCGCGAGCAGGATGGCGTCGTCGAAACGGCGCGCGCCCGCGAGCAACTGCACGTAGCGATAGAGCGCCTCCGGGCTGTAGGGGCAGAAGGCGTAGGCTTGTTTGAACGAGAATTCCGCCTCGCGGAACATGCGGTTGTGAACCTCCAGCGCGCGGCGGTCGTCGGGCGTGAGCGGCACGCCGGGCTGGCGGGCCTGGCGCATCTCGATGTCCGCCGCGCGGCCGGCCGTCTGGTTCGCCACGCGCCAGGCATAGACGCCGGCGATGGAACTGCGGAGTTTCGAGAACGCCTTCTGCCCGTCCTCATCGCGCACGAAGCGCGGGTCGCCCTTGAAGCCGCGATAATCCTTGTTCACATAAACGCGCTCGGCGAAGGCCGTGATGTTCGAGACCGGCGTGTCGTAGGTGATCCAGTTGCCGATGAGCCGCTCGGAATAATCGCTCCAGAAGAGATGATCCTTGTCCACGATCTCCTGCGAGAGTTCGGGCAACTGCTCGCGGTTGATCTTCATGATGATGCCGAACGGCGTCAGGTGCGGATACATCCATTCGAGCGGGAAACTTTCCTCGACGTAGAACTCGTTGTCCGGGTTCTGCTCGAAGATGACTTTGCAGAGCAGGGCGTTGATGGCCATGACCGCGACCTGGCCGGAAACCAGCACCCGGTTGTCCACGACCTTTACGTCTTCGCCGGGCCGGAGCTGGCCTTTCGCCATGCGGGCCTGCGCGTCGTTCATGTATTCTTGGAAGGAGCGCTGCGAATCCTCGTTCGACGGCGTGCGGATTTCCCGGTCGGGATACACACCGCCCTCGCTGACCGCGAGTTCCTTGGGGAAAACGGATTCGATCAACTGCCGGCTGAAGCGGATGCGCGTGTGGTTGGTCGGGTTCTCCTTGGCGAACCTTTGCAAATGCGTGGAGAGCGGCAGCCCCTCGAAACGTCCCGGCGTGTAGAACGGCACGAGCTTCGTGTAGTAGGCGATCTTCTTCGTCAGCTCTTCCTTGCGCGCGGTGAGCTTGCTGGCCTTGCCCGCGCCGGAGGAGAGCTGCTGCTCCACAGTGGCGAGTTCGTTGCGCAGGCCGGGCAGTTCGAGATTGCCCATCCACTCGTCGTCGAGGATGCGGTTCAGGTCCTTGGTCAGCGCGCTCGCGAGGCCGCTGCCGCCGCTGCTCAACTGCTTGCGCGTTTCTTCAGAGAGATTGTCGCGCAGGTATTTCGCGACCTCGGTGGGGCCGGAGCCTTGCTCGATCTTTTTCGCGAAGTCATTGAGCTGGAGAAAATGCTCGGGCTGGAAGAACGAGCTGCCCACGCGCCGTTCCTTCTCGATGCGCGCGCCGTTGCCGAGGAAGAAATTGTCCAGCGGCACCGCGATCATCCGCGCGAGGAGGTTGGTCTTGAAATTCAGCTCCCGCTCCTTGTCGCTGCGCATCCATTCGGCGAAGAACGGAATGTCCTTCTCCGTGCTTCGGTTGTAGTGCGCGCGGATGTATTGCAGATACGTTGCGTCGGCCAGCGCATTCTGCGTGATGAGGTACACGTCGCGGCGGTCAAACTCGGGATCCTCCTTGTCTTCGGGCTTGGTGAAGCTCTCGCAGAAAATCATGTAGGTCGGGCAGAAGCGTCCGGGGTCCGTGCCGCCGAACAGAATCGTGTCGCGCGCCATCTCGGGATAAATGTTCTTCTGACCGGCCGGCGTCTTGAGCAGTTCCTCCCGCTCGGCGCGTTTGTAAGTGAGCTGGCCGTCCTTGCCCTTGAACGGCGGCGTGAACATGTCGTGGCCGAACCAGAAGCCGAACATGTGCCCGCGCTGTTCCACGTCCGACCAGTGCGAGGCGACCGTCCACACGGGCATGAGGAAGCAGATGCCGAGCAAGGCCACCACCGGCGCAGTCTTTCTCCAGAAGGCCAAGACCAGCGTCGCCAGCACGGCCAGCGAGAAGCTCCACACTGCGGCGAAACGCGGAATCCAGTAGGGCGTCTCCGTCCGATACGCGTCGGCCACGCCAAACCACAGCGCGGCCAGCGCCAGCAGGCCGCAGCCGACCAGCGCGGGCAGGCGGAAGCGATGGTAGTTCGTGACCAGCGCCGCCACGGCCAGGGCAATGCCGTACCCGATGGCGATAGCGATGAACAGATGCGACGCGATGAAGAACGGCTTGTTCAGCGAAATGCTTTGTCGATCCGGCGCGGGATTGAACAGTTCGAGCAGGAACGGTCCCAGCACAATGTAGAAGGCGACCAACCCCAGCAGCCACGCTCGCTCTCGCGGTTGCAATCGTCGGAAGAAGAACAGCGGAATCAAGCCAATGATCAGATACCCGAGGCTGAATTCCTCGATGGGTCCCTCGATCAGGATGAACTGCACCTGCTTGGCATAGGTCGTCACCCACGACCAGGTCTGCTCCACGATGTTCGCGCCATGTCCGGTGGTCGGACGGATTTTTTCATACTGCCCGCGTGTGAAGGCGTGGATGAAACCGCCGACGGTGCGCGGGTAGCCCCAGTTCAGCGGCGGGTTGCTCATCGAGGCCAGCGGCATGTAGAGATAGAATGCCGCGCCCATCACGAACGCGATGCCGCAGGCGATGGCCTTGCGCCACTGCGGCGCCCAGTCCATCGCGCGCCGTTGCGAGGTCAGATAGATGTCGAGGCCCACGAAGACCAGCAGCACCAGGCTCACGCACACGAGCATGGCGCGCACGCCGCCCGCCGCCATCGCGCCGAGCGCCACGACAATCAGAACCACGTCGCGCAGAATCTCCGTGGCCGTGGCTTTCGTGCGCACGGACAACCAGACGTAGCCGATGATCGAGCCGAAGCCGATGGCGTTGAAGATGAGCAGCAACGGCGTGTTCCCCGACATGAGCGTGCTGCTCTTGCCGGTGAGGATCAGGCCCACGCCGTAGAAGATGCTGTTCCACAACAGCATCGCGCGCCCGATGCGCGGCTGCACCGCGATCATCAGAATCTCCATCGCGACCGTGATCACGAAGAGCGATTGATGGTTGTTGAACGAGATGCCGCAGAGGAACCACGAGAAGTAGAGGTAGCGATATTGATTGGGCGCGTACGTCCAGTGCAGCAGACACGCCACGCCGCCGATGAGCGAGAGGCTGCTCAGCGCGTACACTTCCACGATGAGCGCCTGGCTCCACATGAAGGCGTTGAAGGCGATGATGAGTCCGGCCACCACACCGGCGATCAGGCAGATGGAATTCTCGGTCTTGCGCGCGATGGTTTTGAACTCCGCGATGCTCTCCATGAACATGCTGCTGCCGCGCGAAACAATGAGCGTGAGAATGCCGCAGGCCAGCGCGCTGGCGAAGGCCGACGACACGCCGACGCGGAAGGCCATGTTCCCGAACGGAATGATCTTCGTGAAAATCCAGGTGTAGATCGTCCACACCGGGTAGCCCGGCGGATGCGGCACGCCGGCGTACATCGAGGCGACGGCCAGTTCGCCGGAGTCTTGCAGCGTCAGGTCCGGGGCCAGCGTCCATAGATAGCCGACGAGCGACACGATGAACGTGAGGCCAAAGGCCAGCCAGTCAATCGGGCGGAAGAGCGGCGGCATTTTGGCCGGGGGCGCCGTGGGCGGCACCGGAGTTTCAGAGGCGGACGTTGCCGCAGCCGGACGTTTGAGGTTCGGCGCTTTCGGGTTTTCAGAAGCCATATCAGGGCAAAGTCGAGTTTGTGTTCAGCACGTTAAAAGGCCGGGTAGGAGAACTGACCGTGCCGTCGTTTGTCCAACCCAAAATCGGAGCGGGGAAAGTGCTCGCGGGCGCATTGGCAAAGGCCAGGGACGAGGGATGGTTGCTCAGGGAGGTCAGCGTGGCGGAAAAGTTCTGCGTCGCGTCAAGGTGCAGGAAATTCAGAATCGTGAACAGGACGACCGCGCAGCCGACGACGCTCGCGCCCAAAGTCTGGAACCACGGCAGGCTGATCGGGCGTGGGGAGTTTCGGGTTTCGGGCTTCGCATTTCGCGTTCCGAAGAGTTGCTGTTCGAGTTGCGCCCCGGGTCGCCGGGGCGCCCACGACCGCATCTGGTCCTCCAAAGAATTCGGTGTCTTCATAAATTTTTCTCCTCCGGCTGTTTAGAGGTGCGACGTGAGCGGGGAGAAATGTGAGCCGATGGGCGGCTCCGCCTGGTCTGCCTTCTCACCTCGCAACTCACCGCTCTCACTCCCACTCAGGCACGCGCGGAGTTTTTCCATCCCGTACCGCCAGCGCCCGGCGACGGTGTTCGGCGAAGTCTCCAGCAATTCGCCAATCTCCTCGAACGTGTGCTCGTGCCAGATTTTTAGCACGATGACCTCGCGCTGCTCAGGCGGCAGCTTCTGGAGACAGCGCATCGCGGCCTGTTCCTGGGGAGATTCGCCGGCGTCCTGCTCGAACCACTGCTTCGACTCCAGTTCGCGCACCACGCGCCGCAGGAAACCGCGCCGGTAATTCAGCGCCCGGTTCCGAAAGCCCCGGATGGCGTAGTGCGCCGCGTGCTCCGGCTCGCGCTCCATCTGGAGCAGCGCCACGAACAGTTCCTGCAACACGTCCTCCGCCTCGCTGTGGCCCAGCCCCAGCGCGCGCCCATACAAAATGAGCTGCGCGGCCTTTGCCTCGTAAAGTTGTCGTTGCCAGTCCACGGCGTTTTCACCCGATAGACACCGGGGGATTGGGATTTGTATAAGAATTTTTCCGCACCTTGCACGCTCCATTTCCAGTGGACGCGCGGCCCGGCGGTGGAGCGCGGGCGTCCCGCCCGCCGTTGGGCCGCAGCGCGCGCAGGCGGGGGAGACGCCCGCGCTCCTTCATTCTTTTTTCAGCGCGCCGCCTTCCACCGTCCACCTTTGCAACTCGCGCCCCAGCTCGCGCGGCCAGTTTTCCTCCGTGCAAGTCATGAACACCTGGCCGCGCGCATGATGCGCTCGTTCCAGCAGCGGCAGCAGTCCGGCGCGGCGCTTCACATCCAGCTCGCCCATCACGTCATCGATGAGCAAGACCGGCGGCGAGCCGTGAATGCCCGTGACGTATTCCGCCTGCGCCATTTTCAGCGCGATGGCGAGTGTGCGCTTCTGGCCTTCGCTGCCGTAGGCCGCGGCGGATTTGTCGTTCAGGAGCAACTGCACTTCGTCGCGGTGCGGGCCGACCATGGTCATGCGATACGACTGCTCGCGCGCGCGGGACTGCGCGAGTTCCAGCGCGAAGTCGCGCTTGATGCTGGGCTGGTATTCCAGGCGGAGTTCCTCGGCGTCATTCGAGATGCGGCGATACGCAAGGCGCGTCAGAGGCGAGAGCTTGGGAATTAGCTCGCGTCGCAACCGGGTGATTTCCTCGCCGAGTGAAACCAGTTCGCGCGAGAAACTTTCCAGCGCCACCGGATCAAACGTCCGCTGTTTCAAGAGCGCGTTGCGTGAGCGCAGCGCCTGCGCGTACCGCTGCAAGATCGGGATGTAAGTGGGAAAAGTTTGCGCGAGCAGCAAGTCTAGGAAGCGCCGCCGCCCGCGCGCCGTGCCTTTCACGAGCTGCAAATCTTCCGTGCAGAAGACGACCGCGCGGAGCGTGCCCAAATAATCGGTGAGCTTCTTCACCGGCTGGCCGTTCAGGGAAATTTTCCGCTCGGCCACGGCCCAATACATTTTGATTTCGCTCTCGCCCTGGGCCACGACTTTCGCGCCGAGGAAGTAGCCCTTCTTCCCGTGTTGAATCATCTGCGCGCCGCCCACGCCGCGAAACGAGCGCAGCGTGGCGAGAAGATAAATGGCTTCGAGAATGTTCGTCTTGCCCTGCGCGTTGTCCCCGATGAGGACGTGAAAGCCTGGCGTGAATTCCACGTCCATCCGCGCATAATTGCGGAAGTCGCGGAGACGCAGATGGCCGACGTGCATCGGCAACTCGTACCGGGATTCGCAGCGCAAGGGAAGGGCGGCGTGGCGGCGGGGAAGGTGGAACTACGGAAGACACGGAAAACACGGAAAAGGAATCCGAAGGCGAAGTTCTGTCCTTGTTCCCTTCCATGTTTTCGGTGTCTTCCGTGGTTCCGTGTGGTGGAGCCGTAATGCGGTGGAGTTTTTGTTTGTCTCCGTGCGCCGTCCTGTTGAAATCACGGCCATGCAATCGCACGAAGTCCTGCGCGAAGTTTTTGACAAGACCAGCCCCAAGCAGATCGCCGCTGATTTGGATTTGTCCCTCTCGCTGGTCTATAAATGGGCCGAGTCGCCCGTGGCCGACGGCCCGCCCACGGGCAATCCGCTCGAACGCGTCGCCGCGCTCTACCGCGCGACGCAGGACGAGCGCCTGCTCCAGTGGCTTTGCCAGCAGGGCGGAGGCTTCTTCATCCGCAATCCCCAGACGCACCACGCACATCCCGACTTCCTCATTCCCGCCACGAACCAGATCGTGCAGGAGTTCGCCGACCTCCTCGCCGTCATTGCCGCCGCCGCCGCCGACAACCAGATCAGCCCCAAGGAATCCAAGACCATCCGTGCGCGTTGGGAGGACTTGAAGTCCGTGACGGAAACGTTTGTCGCCTGCTGCGAGCACGGGAATTTTGCGCCGTTGAAGGATCAGTTGTCGGCCCCGCTGCCCCGCGCGCAGCCGTGACTCCTCCTGGAATGCTTCGTGAGCCTTGGGCAAAAGTTTGCCCATGAAGTGCATCTCCGTTCCCATCGGTAGGGCCTCGTGAGTCCCGGCGGAAGCTGCGGGATTTTCCGGGCCGCTCTTTTATCAACGTGGCGACTTGATTCGGAACGCGGCTCCGTTGTTGCACCCGCGAGCGGTTCCCCGCCACACTCCGCGCATGGCCCGCATTCTTATCGCCGTCTTTGGCACCTGGCTCTGGGCGGTCACCGCGCACGCTCAGTTGCGCGCCGGGGCCGCAGCCGTGCGCATTACGCCGGACCAACCCACGCCGCTCGCCGGTTATTACAACTTGCGCCTCGCCACGAACACGCATGACGAGTTGCACGCGAAGGCCATCGTGATCGAGCAGGGCGGAACGAAAGCCGCGCTGGTCGTGTGTGATTTGCTTTCGCTGCCGCGACCGGTGATTGAGCGGACGCGCGAGATCATTGCGCGCACCACTGGCGTCCCCGCCGCGAACGTGATGATCAGCGCCACGCACACGCACACCGGGCCGCTGCTCGACAGCAAATCTTCGCGCAACATCACGGACTCCTCTTCCTCCGCCGTGGTGAGTGAATACACCGCGCAGTTGCCCGCGATGATTGCCGAGTCCGTGCGGCGGGCCGAGGCGAGGCTGGAGACGGCGCGCGTTTCCGTCGGGCACGAGCATGAGGAGCATCTGGCTTTTAATCGCCGATTTCACATGCGCGACGGCACGGTGGGTTGGAATCCCGGCAAGCTGAACACGAACATCGTGCGCGTCGCCGGGCCGATTGATCCGGATGTGGCGGTGGTGCTCTTCGAGTCGCCGCGTCGCGCGCCCATCGCGAGCTATGTGAACTTCGCGATGCACCCCGACACCGTGGGCGGATTGGAATACTCGGCGGATTACGCCTTCACGCTCGCGAGACTGCTCGGCGATTATCACGGCACGAACATGGTCACGGTGTTCGCGAATGGCGCGTGCGGCGACATCAATCATGTGGACGTGAAATGGGCCGGTCCGCAGAAGGGCCACGTCGAAGCCGCGCGCCTGGGCACCGTGCTCGCGGGCAATGTCCTCAAGGCTTACACGCGCTTGGATTCATTGCAGCCGGTCGCGCTGCGGGTGCGAAGTGAAATGGTGAAGCTGGACTTGCCGGAATTGAAACCGGGCGAGATCGAAGCCGCTCGCGCGATGGTCGCCCGCCTCGGCTCCACGAACGCGCCAAAGTTTTTGGAGCAAGTTCACGCCTTCAAAGTCCTCGATGTGGTCGCGCGCGAGGGACGCCCTCAGGAAGTGGAAGTGCAGGTCATCGCGCTGGGCGACAACGTGGCGTGGGTGAGTCTGCCGGGAGAAATTTTCGTGGAACTCGGCATGGCCATTAAGAACCGCTCTCCATTTGCCCACACGATGATTGCAGAACTGGCGAATGGATCCATTGGTTACATCCCGACGCGGCGGGCTTACGCGGAAGGCAACTACGAACCCATCAGCGCGCGCTGTGCCGTCGGCTCCGGTGAGAAGCTGGTGGAAGTGGCGGTCAGACTTTTGCTCGCGGCGAAGAAGGGAGAATAGGTGGCTTGCCTCGCGCTGCGAGGCAAGGGTCGCAGCGCGACCCTTGCCACCTTCACTCCGCATTCAGTGCCGCGCTGCGTGATGCGGGAATTTTTTCCAGATGATAAATCATGAACCCGTGCAGGAACTGCCGGAGTTCGCGCGTCTGCGCTTCGCTCAGTTTCAGCCGCCCGATCAGACTCCACTCGCCCTTCGTCATCGTCTGCGCCAGATGCCGGGAACCTTCGCTCAAGGACGAGTCGGCGAGGTCGGGCGTGAGACCGAGCTCTTCCAGCAGCTTGAACTCGAAGGCGAGAATGGTGCGGGCCGTCGGTTTCATGGTCGGCAGTTCAGCGAGCGCGGCGCGCACCAGTTGATGCACTGCCGGAATCGGGGTCTCGGTTTCGGTCGTCTGTTCGACGAGCGCGGTGAAGTAGCTGGCCTGCTGAATCCAGCCCAGATTTTCGCGCAGCGTCGGATGTGTTTCTCGCAAGACGACTTCGCGGAGGTTGTGCAAATCAGATTTGCGGCTGCGCGCGAAACTGAACTCGGCCTCGTAAAACAAATCCAGTTTGCCGCGGAAGGGCGACTTGGGCCGGCGTGCGCCCTTGGCCACGGTGGCGACGCGACCGAGATCCGGAGTGAGCCACTGGACGATCAGGCTCGTCTCGGTGAGCGGCCGGGTGCGGAGGATGAGGCCGGTGGTTCGTTCGTCCATCAACGCGGTTGAGAGTTGAGAGTTGAGAGTTGAGAGCGGCGCGGGCGGCGGGCGACGGGGAATTTCGCCGTGACCCGCTTCAACAAACGATTCTCCTCACGCTTCATCTCGCGGCGTTTCGCAGGTTCCAAATCATCATAGCCGCGCAAGTGCAGCAGACCGTGAATGACGTAACGCGCGAGTTCTGACTGCCAGGTGGTCTTGAACTCGCGGGCCTGCTTCACTGCGTCGGCGACGGAGATGAAAATTTCGCCGTGGAGCGGTGGAACGCCGGCTTCCAGCACGGCTCGTTCGGCTGATGATACAGGACGAGCCGTGCTGGAAGCCGGCGCTCCAAACTCCGAGTGATCGAACGTGATGACGTCAGTGGATCCAGTGTGCTGGAGGAATTGTTCATTCACGCGCGCCATCTCCTCCGGCGTGACGAGGTGGATGCCGAGTTCATACTCAGTCACGGCCAACTCCACTTCGAGGACGTGGCGGGTGATGCGGCGGAGCAGGGGAATGCTGAGCGCGCGCGTGCGCTGGCGGTTGCGGAGGGAGAGGGTGCGACTCATCGCGGCAAGGGAAAACACTGAACGTCGAACATCGAACATCGAACATCGAAGTGGACGGCGCGCGGCCCCGTTCGGTGTTCAGTGTTCAGTGTTCGATGATCGGTGTTCATTCTTTGCTTTGCTTCACTAACTGCCGGTGCTCCTCGTAGGCCTCGATGATCCGCTGCACGAGCGGATGCCGCACGATGTCCTTGCGGCTGAACTCCACGATGGAGATGCCGCTGGTCTGGCGCAGCGCGCGGACGGATTCCACGAGCCCGGAAATTTTGTGGTGCGGCAGATCAATCTGCGTCGGGTCGCCGGTGATGACGGCTTTCGAGCCGTGGCCGAGGCGGGTGAGAAACATGAACATCTGCTCCGCCGTCGAGTTCTGTGCCTCGTCGAGAATGATGAAGGCATTGTTCAGCGTGCGCCCGCGCATGTAGGCGAGCGGCGCGATTTCGATGACGGCTTTCTCCATGTTCTTCTGGATGTCCTCGGCGGGCATCATGTCGTGCAGCGCGTCGTGCAGCGGGCGGAGGTACGGCGTGATTTTTTCGTAGAGATCACCGGGCAAAAAGCCGAGCGCCTCGCCCGCCTCGACGGCGGGGCGCGTGAGAACGATGCGCGAGACTTTCTCTTCCCGCAGCGCGGACACGGCCATCGCCATGGCGAGATACGTTTTGCCCGTGCCGGCGGGCCCGATGCCGAACGTGACATCGTGCGCGCGAATGGCCTGCACGTATTTGCGCTGGCCGGTGGTTTTGGGCGTGACGCTCGGCTTGCGCGGCGAGGTGTTGATGCGCTCGGCGTAAATGTCCCGCAGCGCGTCGGTGCCTTCGCTCTTCACCACGTTCACGGCCTGGGCGAAATCGCGTCCGCGGATCGTGCCGCCGGTGCGCAGGGAATTTTCGAGCAGTTGAAAGAGGTTCTTCGCGCGCGCCACGTCCTCGGCCGTGCCGTCGAGTTTAATCCAGCCTTCGCGCGAGGTGGCCTTCACGCCGAGCGCGGATTCCAGGGTGTCGAGGTTGTGCGGATCGTTGGCGAAGAGCTGTTGCGCGACGCGGGCGTTTTCAAAGTGAAGAGTCTCGGTAGCCATGTTAATTCTGTTGTTCTGCCAGTGCCGCGCGCAGTTTCGCCGCAGTTTCCTTCAATGCTTCCGGCACCACATTCGTGCCTGCGATCACCGGCATGAAGTTGGTGTCACCGGTCCAACGTGGAACGATGTGAATGTGGAGATGCTCTTGGATGCCCGCGCCCGCGACCTTGCCGAGATTCACGCCGATGTTGAAGCCGTGCGGTTGCATCGCCTTCGTCAATGCGTGCTGGCAGCGGCGCGTGAGTTTCATCAGTTCCAGCAACTCGTCGTCGAGCAGGTCGTTGAAATCCGGCACTTCGCGGTAGGGGATCACCATCAGGTGTCCGCCGTTGTAGGGATAATTGTTCAGCATCGCGAAGCAGGAACGTCCGCGCGCGATGACGAGATTCGCCTCGTCGTCGCTCGACTGGGCGATGCGCGTGAAAATGGAACCGCCGCCCCCCGGCGGCGTTTTCGGGCCGAGGATGTATTCGATGCGCCACGGGGCGTGAAGAATTTCCATGCGGCGCGAAGCTAGCGAGGGCGTGCCGGAGTGTCAAAGCGGCGTTGACAAGGGGACTCATTCCGCTAGTTTCTGCGCCCTTAATTTAAGAATTATGCCGAATACGAAATCAGCCGAACGCCGGATGCGCAACAGCGCCCGCAAACAGTTGCGCAACCGCAGTGTGAAGAGCCGCCTGAAAACTTTTGAGAAGCGCTACGTCGCCGCCCTCGGAACCGGCAAGAAGGACGAGTCCACCACCGCATTGCGCGAGGCCATCTCCACCTTCGACAAGGCCGTGAAGGCCGGCGTGATTCACCGCGCCACGGCCAACCGCAAGAAGTCGCGCCTGACGCTGCGGCTCGCCAAGCTCAAGTAGAGCGGACGGTTTTTTCGACACGCCACGCCCCGGAAACGGAGCGTGGCGATTTTGTTGCCCCGATTCAGGAAGGAAATCGATGGCCGCGCTCTGACGATCAATGTCGCCCGCCCGCGCGAAGATCGCCCGGGTGGCGGCGGTGGCGGTGGCGGACGCAGCGGCGGCGGTGGCCGTGATCGCTACTAAGGCGCAGCCAAACTGATCAAGCGGGACTCGGCCAACTGAGTCCCGCTTTTTTATTTTTGCGAGGAGCGCGGATCGCCGGCTCCGCGTGCCTTCCAACACGCCGAAAGCATCAGGCTCGAATCCCCGGCGAAAGTGCGTTCGGATTGAAACACGCGGACGCAGCGGTCCGCGCTCCTGTCCGGCATTGTTCCGCACCGCCGGATTGCTTCGCCCGCCCGGACTCGCTACGTTGCGCGCTCTGAAATTTCTCGCGTCAACTTTTGTCATTTTGGGCGCGCTGCTCGGGAGCGGTTGCGGTCCGTCGGGCGGCCCGTCCCAAGACACCTACGTTCCCAAGCCCAAGGGCAGCGTCACCTTCAACAAGGACATCGCGCCCATCGTTTTTCAGAACTGCACGGGTTGTCATCACCCAGGCGGCTCCGCGCCGTTTCCGTTGCTGGCCTACGACGACGTGAAAAAGCGCGCAGGACAGATCGCGGACGTGACGCACGCGCGCACCATGCCCCCCTGGTTGCCCGATCCCCGCGTGGTGCCGTTGCTGGGTGAGCGCCGTTTGTCGGTTCAGCAAATCGGCCTCATCCGGCAATGGACGGAAGAGGGTGCCGGCGAGGGAAATCCGTTGGACCTGCCGCCGTTGCCGAAATGGAATGTCGGGTGGCAGTTGGGTGAACCGGATCTCGTGGTGAAGCCGACGGTCGCCTACACGCTGGCCGCCGAGGG
Organism: Verrucomicrobiota bacterium; assembly: GCA_038208765.1. GTDB lineage: Bacteria > Verrucomicrobiota > Verrucomicrobiia > Limisphaerales > SIBH01 > JANNGC01. The sequence continues at coordinate 26,711 of JBBQYK010000001.1, read as the reverse complement.
CCGCGACAACTATCGCAATCTCATCGTGCGGATTCCCACGACGGTGCGCCGTCATGTGCGGGGCATCGAGTTCCGTCCGAATTCGCGGGCCGTGCATCATGTCTTCCTGCGTTTCGACAAGACTCCGCAATCTCGCGCGCTCGACGGCAAGGACGGTCAGCCGGGTTTCGCCGGGCTTCACGGGCCGCGTTCGGCTGAAAATCCGATCACGTTTGCCAGTTGGCAGCCGGGCAAGACGCCGCGCTTTTACCCGCCCGATCTGGCCTGGCCGTTGGAGCCGGAGACCGACCTGATCCTGCAGATGCATCTTCAGCCGATTGGCAAGGTGGAAACGATTGCGCCGGAAGTCGCCTTCTATTTCACCGATCAGCCGGGCGGGGCCATCGCATTCAAGTTTCCCCTGGATTCCTACACCATCGACATCCCGCCCGGCGCGAGCCGTCACACCGTCACGGACCTGTTTGTCGCCCCCGTGGACTTGGAGGTGCGCCAGATTCTTCCGCACGCCCACTATCTGGCGAAGGAACTGAAGGGTTACGCCGATCTGCCGGACGGCTCGCGCCGATGGTTGATGTCGATTCCCAACTGGGACTTCAACTGGCAGGGCGAATACCAATACCCGTCACCCATCCACCTGCCCAAGGGAACCAAAGTGACGATGGAATGGACCTTCGACAATTCGACGAACAATCCGCGCAACCCGCACCATCCGCCGCGCCGCGTGATCTACGGTTCCGACACCACCGATGAAATGGCTGAGATGTGGCTCCAGGTGGTGATGAAGAGCCAGGCGGACCATGCGACGCTGATGCAGCATCTCCAGCCGCGCGTGGTGCGCGATGCGCTGCTCGCCAACCAGGCGCTGATCCGGCGTGATCCCGGCAACGCCCGCGCCCATGCGGAGATCGGCTCCGTGCTTACGATGTCCGGTCAGGCCGCCGAGGCCCTGCCGTTTCTGCGCCGCGCTATCGAACTCGATCCGAATTACGACGAGTCGCATTATTTCCTCGGGCTGGCCCTGCGCATTGGAAAACAGTTGGAGGAATCGGCGCGCGAATTTGAAACGGCCCTGCGCCTGAATCCGCGCCACGCTCGGGCGCGCGGCAACCTCGGCCTCGTGTTCGTGGAGATGAACAACCTGCCCGCTGCGGTGCAGCAGTTTGAACTCGCCTTGCAACTCAACCCGCAGGATCAAATTGCCCGTGACATGCTGGAAAAAATTCGCGCGAGCCTGGGCCTCAAGTGAAGGGGAGTGGAGGTCGAGGGTGGAGAGCCTGCGACGGAGTTCTCCGCTTTCATCTCTCAACTCTTGGAACCGCCAAAGGAAGTTCTTGAAATCCCGCCGGTCGTGACTATTTTCCGCGCCGCAGTGGACGCTTAGCTCAGTGGTAGAGCATTACCTTCACACGGTAGGGGTCGCAGGTTCGAAACCTGCAGCGTCCACCATCTTTCAGAACCTGATCTTCAAATCGAACTCCTGGATCACTGCCAACCTGGCCTCAGCGTTCCCCTTCGCATCGTCAACTGGGTGATGGGTGTGCTCGGTGAACGGCTGGACGAATGGATTTTTGAACACCACTTGAACCGGCAGATGGTCCGAAGCATTCAGGCTGTCGTCCGTGTTCAATTCCCACGGCAGAGGATCGTTCACGGCCCAAGCCGGCGCAGGAGCAAGTTGTTCAAGTCAAACCACGCCTCGCCTTCCGCGCCGCTGAAATCACAGACGAACTCCACATCGTGGCCGGCTTCCTCTCGCACTTCGAAATCAAAGGTCAGCGGACGCCAGTCCGTGGCGCTGTTGATGGTTGTTCCGCCCCATGGACCCGAGGTGCGAAGCACGGCCGCGATGGGTTCGCGGGCCGCGATTTTCACGGCAGCCTCGTAGCGATACGAACCGCGCGGCAGATAAACAAGCGAACGCCAGGAAGGACGGTAATTCGATCCGGCGGCCCCGATGTGGAGTGTCGGCCTGCCTTCCACGGTGAGGCGGTCCACCACTCCGGTGCCCCCGTCATGGTAGGCCCGCCAGGCGGTCAAGGGCGCGACGCCGTTCGTGTCCAACTTGAAGAAAGCCGGGCCGGAGCCGGCCAGTTCGTGGGCCACCCGGGCCAGGCGCAATCCGAGTCGCTCGCGCATCACGTCCGCGCCGCGTTCGATGACGGCCAGCTCGTTGGAACCAAAGCGGCCCGTGCGTATTTTGGCCAGCTCCCGCTCGATGCGGTTCGTGATCGTCGCGATCTGAAACACGTTCGTGAACAGAGTGCCGAGCCGCTCGCGATAAAGTTTTTGTCCTTCGGAGCTGTCAAACAGGGCACGCGCCAAGACCGTCCGTTGCGGCACCTGAATGGAAAGGTTCGGCCTCTGGAAGGCCCAGTCCATCCCGTGCGGGATGAATTCGAATCGTCCCGTCGTCGGGCTGTGATAGAGACGGTAGTTGTTCAAGTGCAGGACATAGCCGTCCCAGTGCGAGGTCAGCATCTCCATCGCGGCAAAAGAAACAAACCGGTCCACCTCGAGCACTTCGCCCAGGGCACGCCACCGCTCCGCCCGGTTGGTCAGCGCACAGACCTGCGCGAGCTTGGCCCGGTCCTGCTGCTCCGCGCGCACGCCGCTGTCCTGCTCCAACGGGCTGTCGATATCCGGCCCGCCCTCGTAGAGATTGCCGTTGGAATTTTTGAAATGATGTTTCAAGAAGTCACGGCCCATCGCCTCGATGACCACGTAGAGTCCCAGGTCGCGCCCGTTCAGCAGCACCCGGGCATGCGTGACGCGCGCGGCGGGTAGCCCCGCATCGCGAAAAAGCTGGGTGGACAGAAACTCGGCCAGGCGCGTCTCGTCCTGCACCGAGTTGTTGAACATCAGCTTGTGGAGGCCGCGATACGTCTGGTTTGTCGCGAACTCCTGGAAGTGGACGGCGAAGTTCGGCTTTTCCTCCAGGCTGCGGAAACTCCCGTGGCCCCGCAGCCGGAAGGCCACGTTGGTGAGCCGCTGCCCGCCTTCGAGCACCGAGCCCATCACGTAGGAACGGGGCGATTGCCGGAGCTGGAGCAGAGCGGCCTCGGGCAGTTCAAATTGAAAAGTGCGGAGTTCTGGCTCGTTGAAGAACGCCGCGCCCTTTTCCGGTTTTTTCACCCGTTGTGCCAGCGCATGGCCGGCTCCTGCGACCAGCATCCCGACCACGGCGAGCAGCGCGAGGCACCGCACCTTTGCAGAACAGTTCGGATGTGGAGCAGGGTGCATGGGCTGCCGCATGTAGGCGCACCCGCTCTCGTGCCGCAACCTTAAAGAATCAATCACGGTCGCAGGGTGGCCATTTGACGCGCCTCAATCCGACGCTACCCTCCGCCCGGATAAAGGAAGGTCACATGCGCCATAAAAAGTTCGCCATCATTCCCCTGCTCATCGCGGTTGGCTTTATGCTGTTTCAATACTTTGGCGCGGACAAAGTCACCAATCCTGAAACCGGCAAAAGCGTTCGGGTGGCACTGTCGTCACAGCAGGAAGAAACGCTTGGTCTCCAGAGTTATCGCGAGATCCTTTCCCAGTCCCAGACCATCGAGAGCGGCCCTGAACATGACAGTGTCGTGCGCGTCGCCGAGCGTCTGGCCCGTGCCACCGGCAGTGCCGCTCGAGATTTCAAGTGGCAGGTCAGCCTCATCCGCAGCCCGCAGGCGAACGCGTTCTGTCTCCCCGGTGGAAAAATCGCCGTTTACACCGGCATCCTGCCCCACACTAAAACGGAGGCTGGTCTGGCGGCGGTCATGGGCCACGAAATGGCGCATGCGGTGGCCCGCCACGGCTCCCAACGCCTCTTGCGCACCACCCTGGCACAGACCCTCATGGCGGGCGCACAATTCTCCTTGAGCGACATGGAACCGGGTCAACGTCAGGCGGTCATGGCTGCCATCGGGGCCGGGGCACAATACGGCGTGCTCCTTCCCTTCAGCCGGGAACATGAGGTGGAAGCCGACCAGATGGGTCTCCTCTATATGGCTCGCGCGGGATACGATCCGCGAGCAGCGATTGCTTTCTGGGAACGCATGAGCACAGCCGGCGGGCAGCAGCCGCCAGAGTTCGCCTCGACCCATCCATCGCACGCTACCCGCATTGAGCAACTCCGTGCATTCATGCCCAAGGCCATGGCCGAATTTGAAAGCGCCCGCTGAATGAGCTGGGCTTCAATCACCGAGGAACGAATCGCCGAGTTTCTGAAGAAGAAACTCATCCTGCGCACCGAGAAGGCGGACAGCATCTGGCTCACGCTACTCGGTGTTTACACCAAGCACGGGCAGTTCTGAACCGGGTTGAGCTGGCGGAATGGCCAATGGGTGCGAAGCATGGAACGGCGGTGAACTCCCGTGCCCTCCCTGGCCGTCTCATTTCATCGCTCTCCACAGAAACTTTGGCGAAACCGTGGCGAAGCTCGTGGCGGATTCTCTCAGTTCTCCACGGAGAAACCGACTTTGATGGTTACCTGCCAGTGCTGAACCTGGCCCTTGTCAATGTTGCCACGCGTTTCCACGACCTCAAACCAGCGCAGGTTCTTGACCGTTTTGTGCGCCCGCTTGATGGCCTTCCCCACGGCGTCCTCGATGGAAGCGGTCGAGGTGCCCGTGAGTTCGATGAGTTTATAGACCGGATCTTTCATGGTGGATGCTTCCAGGCGGCGCGCCCTTACTTCTGCGCGGCGTCCACCCGGGCCTTCTCGGCCTTAGCTTCGGCCTCGGCTTTCTGTTTGGCCGCGTCGAGCCGCGCCTGGGCGGCGTCCTTTTCTGCTTCAATCCTCGACTTGTCGAGCGTCGCGCTAATTTCCGCCTCTTTTTTCGCGCTCTTGGCGGCGGCGTCCACGGCGTCCTTGCGACTGTCAATCGCGTTGATCGTGGCTTCCTTGTTTTCGTCGATGGCCGCTTTCTGTTTGTCGCAACCCACGACGAAGGCGGCGGCGGCGAGTGTGAAAACCATCAGTGTTTTGTTTTTCATAAATTTTTTCTCCATGCCCTAGTTTGCGGCGAATTAGTCCACGACCAGCTTCACGTCCGTGTCGCCGCGCAGCGCCTTGGAGTAGGGGCAGGTTTGATGCGCTGCTTCCATGATGCGCTGGGCCTGGGCAGTTTCGAGGCCCGGAAGCTGGGCATGAAGTTCCACCGCCAGGCGATAGCCGCCCTGATCGTCTTCCACCAAGCTCACCAAGGCGCGCACCGTGGAATCCACGACGGGCGTGCCGAGCTTCTTGGCGGCGTTGACGAGTGCGCCGTGGTAGCAGGCGGAATAGGCTCCCGCGAACAGCAGTTCGGGATTGGGGCCGCGCTTCTCGAGGCCCGGCTCCAACGGATTGCCCAAGCTGACATTCAACAAATGATCCGGTGAATGAACGATCCCCGAACGTGCGCCCTTGGAAATGGCCTCTGCAGTGAACAAAGTTTTCATCATGGAATTGAGTCATCCGTTCCACGCCCGCCTGAAGCCTGCGGGGAACGGCGTGGGTTTAACGACGCACCAAGAGAACGATGACCACGATAAGCAGAATGAGGCCGATGGAGCCGCCGCCAATCCAGTAGATGTCGGCGAGAACCGGCGTGAGCAATAGGTGCATAAAGTTTCTTTCGTGTTGGAAGGCAGTTTTTGCCCTCGTGAACTGGAGCAAGGCTACGCGAGCGGCCCGTCCCCGCTATGGGGTGTTACCCTGCCGCGCGACCGGGATGCGCGCCGCCAGTTCTTCCGCCGGATACGTCCAGATTTCGGCCAGGGTGGGATGGTAGTGCGGCACCGCCGCGAGTTTGTGGACGGTCATCCGTTCCGACATCGCCACGACGATCTCGTGAATCAGTTCGCCGCCGGACGGCCCGACGCAAGCGCCGCCGAGAATTTCCCCAGTCTGCGGATCAGCGAGAAGTTTTACGAAGCCGTCCCGTGCTTCCATGATCAGCGATTTGCCGTGGTCACGGAACGGATGGCGCGCGGTGAGGCAGGGAATGTTGCGCGCCGCCGCCGTCTTTTCGGTGAGTCCGACGCACGCGACTTGCGGCTCGGTAAAAATCACCGCGAGCAGCAGCCGGTCATCCATCCGCCGCCGCGCCTTCGGTTGCGCGAGGTTGTGGGCCGCCACTTCGCCCTGCCGCACGGCGAGATGCACGATGGCGTGCGGCCCGGTGCAATCGCCGGCGGCGTAAATGTGCGGCGTGCTCGTCTGCATGAAGTCGTTCGCCACAATGCGCCCGCGTTCGGTGGCCACGCCGGCCTTCGCGAGATTTAGCGACGCGGTGTTCGGCACCCGACCGAGGGCGAAGAGAATTTCCTCCGCCGTGACGGACGCGGGCTGGTCGTGCTGCCGAAACGAAACGGTTTTGCGCGCCCCGTCGCGCTGCGCACCGGTCAGTTCCGTGTTGGTGAAAAGATTGATGCCTTCGCGGCGGAAGACCTTCTCCAGTTCCAGCGCCGCATCAGTGTCGAACTCACCCAGGAGGTGCGCGCCGCGCTGGAGCAGCGTGACGTGGACGCCGAAGCGCGCGAGGAACTGCGCCAGTTCCACCGCTACCGCGCCGCCGCCGAGCACAATCAGAGATTTCGGGAGTTGCGTCAGCTTCATCACCTCATCGCTCGTGAGATAGCCCACGTCGCGAAGCTGGGGCAGGGGAGCCGGGCCGACCGTGGAGCCGGTGGTGATGACGAAATGCGCGGCGGTGAGCGAACCTCCGTGGTTCAGCGCGACCGTGTGCGGATCGAGAAAACTCGCGCGAGCGCGGATGAATTGGAACTTGCCACCCGCCAGTTGCGCGCGGCGCTCGTCGGCGAATTCCTGGATGAGCGCGTCCTTGCGGGCCATGACTTTCGCGAAGTCGAAACTCACCTTCTCCACGCGCAGTCCCCACGGCTCCGCATGACGGGTGTGATGCAGAACTTCAGCGGCGTAGAGCAGCGCCTTCGTAGGCATGCAGCCGCGCAGGATGCACAGGCCGCCCACTTCCTCGGCGTCCTCGATTACGACCGTTCGCAAACCATCCGCCGCCGCCGTCCGTGCCGCCGCGTAGCCGGCGCTGCCGCCGCCGAGGATGGCGACATCCCAGTCAAATCGCTCGGGTGTTTCGTTCACAGGTAAATCCCATCAGTGCCAAATATCGGAGTTCAACGCCTCGGCTGGAAGGTTACTATCGGACTAAGATCATTTCACCTGCTGCGTGTGCTTCTCATTTCCTCCCGCCTCAATAAGCGGCGGAAATTGACTGATCTCCACCCAGGCACACAGACATCGCATCATCGCCGCCAAGGTGGCCAGGCTGGTCGGTTTGACCAAGACCGAGTTCGCGCCCAGATCGAAGGACTGCGCGACGTCTTCGCGGCGCGTGGAGGCGGTCAGGATGATGACCGTCAGGCGTTTGAGCACCGGCTGCGCGCGCACCCACTCCAGGACCTCGAAGCCGCCCTTCTTGGGCATATTCAGATCCAGCAGCATGACCGTCGGCAGCGGAAATATCTTCCGGTCACCGTACGGACCTTCGCCGTTCAGGTAGGCAATCGCTTCTTCGCCATCATGGACTTCTTGCAGCGGGTGGTGGCACTTGGCCATTTTAAAGGCCGCGCGCATGAGGAAGAGATTGTCCACGCTGTCGTCCACCAGGAGGAATGTTTGTGGTTCGTTCATCAGCTGGTGGGAGAAGGTCGCAACTCAAACCAAAAACGGCTGCCCTGGCCGGGCACGGATTCCACGCCCACGCGTCCTCCCATGCGTTCGACGCCTTTCTGGACAATCGCCAGACCGATGCCCGTCCCCTCATACTTGTCCCCGTTCAGGCGGGTGAAGATCCGGAAGATTTGCTCTTGATGCCGGGGAGCGATGCCCGAGCCGTTGTCTTCCACCCACACGCGGACCACGCGGCGGTCGGGAGTCGAGGGGCCAAAGTCGAGGGCCATCGCGCCTTCGCCCGACATTCGTTCTTCCGCGCGCAGCCGCACCACGGGGGACACGTCCGGCCGGATAAATTTTACCGCATTGCTCACCAAGTTGAACAACACCTGGGCCAGGGTGGCCTCATGGGCCAGCACGACCGGCCACGGCCCGGAACTTTCCACGCGCGCGGGTTTTCCCTGGAGGTCGTGTGGCAAACGGGCCAGCACGGATGCCACGACCGTCTCCAGGTTCACCGCCGTCAGTTCCACGCGCTGCTCGCTGACGCGGCTGAAGTCCAGCAGATCAATCAACAGCGCATCCATGAATTGCGCCGATTTGCTGATGCGCGCGGCATAGTCCTGGCTCTGGGCGCTCAAGGCTGCGCCCGCCTCCGCGACCAGCAGCGTCGAAAAACCCTGCATGGCCCGCAGGGGCGCGCGCAGGTCATGCGCGATGGAATAGACGAAGGCTTCCAGTTGCTGGTTGGTCGCGGTCAGTTCCAGGGTGCGTGCTGAGACGGCTTCTTCCAGCCGCACAGCCCGGTCGGCCAGTAGCCCTTGCGCCCGGTGCAGCGCCTCCTCGGCCCGCAGGCGCTCGGCGATTTCCAAACGCAGTTGTTCGTTCAATATCTCAGCCGCCTCGGTGAGTTCATGCTGCTGCACGGATCCACGAATTAACGCCTCGTTCATCGCGAGCATCCTTTCATGGACCGGCGAGGCTTCGGCCTCTTCAGAAATGCCTGGTGTGAGTTTCGCAACCATAAATCCCCTCTACTTTTTCGCCTTGGGTTCCGGCGCGGCCTCGTCGGCCTGCGCCGGGCGCGGGCCGGTGCGATGGGGTATCCCGGTGGTCAACCCCTCGTAATCCTTCATCCGCGGGAGGATGATTACCACGCCCTTGTCCGTGATGATGTATTCGCGGATGTCCTTGCTGTGATTGCCGCCGCGCATTTTGATCACGACCATCACTTTGCGAAGCTGGCCGTCAATTTCCACATAGCGCAGCCGGATGATGTCATCCGTGAGAAACGAAATTGCGTAGTGACTGAACTGCAGCGCGGTGAAGTTGTCTTCCACTTCCACCGTGGTCAGAATTGTGACCCCCGCACCAGTCAACGCCACGATCAAGCGGTAGAGCGATTCGCGAAAGTCCTCGCGGAAACCGGGTGCCAACGCCATTTCAAAACCGACCAGCGAATCAATCGCCAGCCGTTTGGCGCCGACCCGTTTGACGGCATCGAGAATCTGCTGCGTGATTTCATCCACCGAAAGATCAAGCGGCCGCAGGTAAAGCAGTTCGAGTTTTCCCTGCTCCTGCGGCGTTTTGAAATGCAAACCCAGACTGGCCGCGCGATCCGCGTAGCCTTCCGGGCGTTCTTCAAAGAGCGCCATGATGGCCGCTTCCCCTCGCCGCAATCCTTCGGCAATAAAGTGCGTGGCCAGCGCCGACTTTCCCGTGCCGGAAGGTCCGGCCACGAGGAGGCTGTCGCCTTCCCGCAGGCCGCCGTTCAGCATCTTGTCCATTTCGGGAATGCCCAGGGACAGCCGCCGCCGTCTCCGCGACGGGTTCATACTTTTGCCGCCCAATCCCAACGTGCGCGAGAAGGCCTGCAACCCGTCGTCGTTGATGCGGAAGGTGTGCAAACCCGGCACCGAAGCCTGCCCGCGCAATTTGATGATTTGCAATTTGCGCACCACGGAATTCCGCTCCGTCAATTGCGACAGCCAGAACAGTCCGTCGGCGACGGTGAACACTGGATTGTCGCGCATCTCTTCCGGGACATATTCACCGACCAGAAACGTCGTAGCTTCCCAACTGGTGAGGAACTGGGCGAGGCTCTGGATGAACCATTGCATGTCCGCCTCGCTCGGGGTGGCGATGGCCTGGCGCACGACGTTGCGAAACGAGTCCACCACCACGATGCCCGGGCTGGCCGCCGTGACCTGCCTGATGACCTCATCCAGCACCGCGCTCAAGTCCCCCTCCATGAGCACATCGCTCAAGTTGACGAAGCGGACGGCCCGGCCCAGCTTGGATTCGTCGAAGAAAGAATGCTGTTGCTGATAGCGCAGCATCTTCAGGGCGGGTTCGCCCAGGACGGTGAAATAGAGCGCGGGTTTCTTCACCGTGGCGTTGGCAAAAAGGATCTGGTGCGCCAGCGTGGTTTTGCCGCAGCCCGGCGTGCCGGCGATGATGTTGAAAGAAAATTCCGGGATGCCGCCGCCGAGAATTTCGTCCAGCCCGCGCACGCCGGTCGGCAGCTTGCGGATCTTGACCTTGGACTCCTTGCTCACGCCTTTTCCCGGCGCAGCGGGTTTGGCCGCAGGTTTTTGTTTTTTCATGGATTCCTCAGTTTTCTAGTTTCAAATCGTGGAGCGAAATCTTCGGCCAGATCTCGCGCACCAGCCGCACCGTTAAATTGCCTCCGATGAAAGCCACCAGCAGTCCGAGCAAGTGGGCGAGCAGGACCACTCCGCCTTCGAGGAAGGTGTCCCGGTCGTGCTGCGCTTGAAGTTCCTCCAGACCTTCCAAAGACCCGTCCGCCTTGACCCGCACCGCGCGCAGCCAGGGAACTTCCCGGGTGGCGAGCGCGAGCGTGCGCAACAGCAGGGTGCGAAAACCGGGGCTTCCCATGATGGTCGTCAGATGCAAACGCAGCTTCTCACAACTTTGAAAGACCCTCGGATCCTGGCTCTTGGCAGGCTTTTTCTCCCGTGCCTCATGGCTGATGAGGCGCCCGGCGAAATCACGCATGAGTGGTGTGGATCGGCTCATATGGCATGGCACCGAACGGGGTATTCTTCAAGGTGACGAGGTTGGCTCAAGGCGCGCCTTCCTCCTTTTTGGCTGCTTCTCGGGTCGCCTGGAGTCTCTGTTCATGATCCGCCCCGGCGACGCCTTCTTCCACGAGCCGGGCGTTGTCGCTGCGGCCCTCGTCATCCTCGTCTTCGCTGGCGGCGGCGGGCACTTTGAATCCGGTGGAGCCGGACACCACTTCCCAGCGTTCGGATTCGGGCACAGTTTCGAGCAGCAGCTCGTTTCCGTCGCTGCCCGGTTCGCTGGTCAGTTCCCGCCTGGCCTGTTCCAAGTCGGATTTCGTGACGTCCTGCGCCGTGCGTCCGTCGATGACCGCCAGTTCCACCGCGCGCTCCCGGACCATCGTGCGCGTCACCGTGCCCACGCCGGCGGAATGCTCGATCAGGATACCCTGCTTCAAAGGATTGGTTTTCATGCGTTAATGATCAGTGTCCATGTGAAAAAGTTTGCGGGTGGTTCTTCATCTGGCGCGCGCTGCGATCTTCGCGGGTGTCGCGCGACTGGGAGAAAATGTTCTCCCGCTTTAACGACTGGGGTGCGAGCGGGGCGGACTTGAGGAGCGGCCCCGGTGTGTGGACGACCGTGGTATAAGCGGGGGGACGTGGCTTCGAGTATTTGGTGGCGGCTGGTTTCATAAATTTCCATTTTAAGGGTCACGCGGTTGCATGAGGGAAGCACTCGCGGTCATCCGCATCCAGCCAGTCGAAGGTGGTGTTCGTCTCCGGATTCAGTCCGAGCTTGGAACACTCGGCGATGAAATAGGCGCGCTTCTCCGGGTTCTTCATCATGCTCCCGGCATCCATCTTCTCCGACCAGGCCTGGATTTCCGCCGGCGTTTTCGCCGTGCCGTTGGCCTGGAGCCACGCGCCGATCTCTTCATCGCTTTTCGCGGCCTGCACGACCGCCTTGAATTGATCGGCCGTGATGCCCTTGAAACTGAAGAGCTGGTTGTCGAGCGGACAGTCGTAGTGAAACTCGCCCAAGGTGCCCGCCACGCTGGCGCGGCATTTGTCGATGGTCCGGCGCGCAATGGCGAAGCCGGCAAGCCGGTCGCGGGCACGGTGCGGGGCTTGTTTCGTCAGATCTCGGGCTTGGATGGTGGGGTTGATAAATGGATTCTTCATGTTGGTTGCGGGAGTTTGTGGGTGTGATTCGGAAATCCGTGCACGCGCGTGAGGTTGCGTTCCGCGAGCAGTTCCGCCTCGGCCACGAGCCAGTGCTGCACATCGTGTCCGGGACCCGCACCGTGATTCAGATAACTGAAGTAGGCGCGGCGGGCGACTTCGTCCGCTGTGGGCGCGAAGTCCATGCGCTCTTGATTCCACTCCGCCTCCGTGGGCTGGGAGGCGTCCGCCGGTTTCGGAGTCTGGGGATGTTTATCTTGTTTCATAAAATCGGGACGGGCAGGGCTGGTGCCGTCTGCTTCGACAGGTTCTTGTCCGTCCGTTCCTCGGGCGATTCGACCCAGAGCAGCAAGGCTTTGACCGCGTCCACGAAGCCCAGAAACTTGTGATGCTCTTTGTCCAGTTCCTGGGCGGCGGCGGCGTATTCCTGCGCGTAAATCTCGGCGCTCATTCCTTCTGTCCGCGCGCGGTCCGGGAGCCGGGCGAGAATCTCCAGCACCAGTTGATCCACTTCGGCCTTGGAGTGCTTTTGCAGCAGCTCGATCTTGATGCGCAACGCCTGCGCACAGGAACGGATCGTTTCCACATGCGACTCCAGCGTGCGGGCCAGCAGGCTCCAGTCGTCCCGCACGTCCGGGTTCAAGCCGACGGCGTGCGTGCGCAGCGCGGCCAGCGCGGCCACCAGTTTCGCGTCCTCCGCTTGAATCGTTTCCCACGACGCCAGCGAGGCTTTGAGCCGGCCGGGGTCGCTGCTGTCGATGGAACTTTCCATCTCATCCACCAGCCAGCGGATGCGGCGCAGCAGTTCTTCCACGTGGTCCCACTGCTGTTGCCAGCCCGTGTTCCAATCACCGCCCTGTTCCGTGCCGAAATGCCGGGCGCGCTGCAACGCCGCCGTTAAATCCTGCTCCAGCGTTTCCAGGCGCGCGGCATCCATGCGGAAACCGGTTTCCAGGCGGGACAAAAAGTGGGTCGTTCGATCGTTGGGGATCATCGCAAGATGTCAGGCAGCGGCACATTCTGCGCGTTGACGAGATGCGTGACTTCCGGCGAAGGCACGGTGAGCAGCGAGTTCCGGCCACCGTACGGGTTGGGGACATGATCTTTCGCCAGCGGATCGGGCATCCACTCGCCATCCACGACCAGGCAGTATTCGTAGGTGCCCGGCGGCAGCACCGTCTCCTTCACCCAGCGCCCGTCACCGGCGGGATGCAGCGCCTTGGCTTCGGGTTTCCAGTGGTTGAAGCACCCCGCGACGCAGACGCTCTGCGCGGTGGGATGCGTGAATTCAAAATGCACGGGCACCAGTTGCGGGCCGGCGTTCGGGGCGTTGTCGTGGTTCTTGTTATGTTTCATAGCCAGTAATTCTGAGGGTGGAAGCCCTTGCACTCGGAGGGCGATTCCATTTCCCCGTCGCCATGATGCAGCAAAGATCTCGCGTGGGTTATGGGGTGTTGCCCTACCGAGAGAGGCGGAGCTTGGTTCTTCCTACGATTGGGACTGACAATTATGGGGTGTTGACCCCGGCGCACATCCGAACTGAACCATGACCTCTGGTGCGGTTCGTGGAAAACTTTCACCCTGACGGCACCCGATGGCACCGGACGATCCGGGAGGGCAGGGCGATCCGCGGCGAGGAAATCATCGTCGAGCGCGAGGACGGCACGCGCAGCCGCGTGCTGGCGGATCCGGAACCCATTTTCAGTTCCACTGGGTGATCCGGGTCAAATAGCAAAGCTGAAAGCTGAAGTCGGGAAGGGCGTCGTTTAATGCTCAGGGAGGAGACCCACGTTAGAGTGACTCGCGATGCTTGCCATCTCGGCCGGATTTTCCAAAGGGCCGCACTCGACTTCGCCTGACCACTCTTCGCAGCCCCCGCACACGTTGGGATTGGATGATCTCGGATCCGGGATGGATTGGCCGCAGCAACGGCAAATTTTTGGATGCATCATTCTCCCGTTTGTATGTCGTCCCAGCGCAGAATGCGTCCCTCTAACTAGCGGCGCGCACGGGGCACGGCGAGTTTTTTTTATTGCGGCGGGTCCGCCGGTGCTTTGGAAAAATTCGTGCGCCCTTCGAAATGGCGGGCGCCGGCCACCGCCTGTGACTTGGGCTTGGGCCCTCCGCTGTTTTCATGGGCGGCCTCAGGGGCCGGGTCCGGGTGTAGGGAGGGGCGGGGCGGCGGCGGACTCTGCCTCATCCAGAGGAGCGCGGTGCCGGTCGCCAGGGCACCGGACAGGAGCAAAGTTTTTACCGTCGCGAGCTTCACATCAGTCTGCGGGCTGAATTGAAGAAAGTGCAAATTCTCCTGCGGCCGGCCGTCCCGGCCGCAGGAGCTGATTGGTTTTATGTTTCGGGAACGGGCTGAATCAGTCGTTCTTGACGGTGACTTCCAGTTGGTTGTCCACGTTCTCGGAGCGCGCGATGGTGTTGGCAATGGCGCCAATCATCCGCTTCTCCTCGGCGCTGCTGACCGGCCCGCGCAAGGTGACGCGGCCGTTGTTGGTGATGATTTTCACGTTCCTCGCCTTAATCGACATGTCCTTGCCGTCGAGGATGCCCTTGCGAATTTGCGCCGTGGTGTCCGTGTCGGCCTGGCTCCGGCCCTGGTCGAGCGGCGTGAGCGTGCGGTCGTTGCGGTCGCGCACATTGCGCGCCGTGTTGTCCGCGTCCGTCATCCGGTTGGTGGTGAAATACGGCTCCTGCTGATAGGCGCGATACACGCGGTCCGAATACATGGGCTGGCTGAAGTCCGGCCACTGGTCGGCCTTGAAATGCGGCGCCGCGCTCATCCGGTCCTTCGTGGCGTCGAGCTGGAGCGTGTCATGGCTCGCGTTGAAGTTCAGCGCGGTCGGCGGCACGGCGCTGAGTTCCTCGCCGAGGCCGAGGAATCCGCCGGAGGAGACAATCACCGCCACGATGCGGCCCGCCTGCACGTCCACCAGCAAGTTGTCCACGGCGCCGAGTTTTTCGTCCTGCATGTTCTTCACGGGCAGGCCCGTGATTTTCGAGGCCTTCTGAGTCTGGCCGAGGCGCGCGGCGGGAATCATCCACTGGCGCTCGCCCGTCATCCGGGCCTTGTTCCAGGTGCCATCCGCGTTCCGTGTGGAGCTGGTGTTGGCCGAGCCGTCGTTGAGGTCGCCCTTGTGGATGAATTTAAACGCGGGTTCCTGGCCGTAATAAGTATAGACGGCGGAAAGGTGCTCGGTGTCGGAATGCTCCGCCCACTTCGCGGTCTTGAATTCCGGCGCACTCCGGAGCTTCTCCTTGTTCGCGTCCAGGTGCAGGACCTTGTTCGTGACATCATAGTGCAACGCGCCCGGCGGCACGGCCGAGAGACGATCGCCCACGCCGATGATTCCGCCGGTGGAGAGAATCACCTGCACGATGCGGCCGGAGGACACATCCACCGCGAGGTCTTCCACGGTGCCGAGTTTTTCGCCCTGATAATTTTTCACGGTCATGCCGATCACGTCGCTGGCCTTGGCCGCGCTGTGCAGCCGGTCGCCGTGCATGGGATGGACCATGCGGTCGCGGGCATAATCCGGGCGGACTGATTTGGACGTGTCGTTGTCTTGAGCCAGCGCCGTGAACGTCAGAAGTGACGCCGCAGTGGCGGTGCAGAGAATGGGCAGTGTTCGTTTCATAATTAGTTTTTTGTTTTAATTGGAGCGCGTTCGCTTTTCACAGCCCACAAGGTGCGCCCGGAGGCGCGGAGGCGGTATGGGGTGTAATTCTCTGGGGTGTCCACCCCACCGACCCGGAAGGGAATCAAACGATCCATCGGCGCATCATACTCCGCAGCGCGGCCGGGCCAGCCGCGCCAATTTTTAGGCCGATATCCAAGGATCCCGCCCGTCAGCCGGATCGGACCGGCCCTGCCTCCTTAACCGGAACGATGCAGTTGAGCCACGGATGGAACACGGATGGAACACGGAGGAGGGAGGAGAATGGCTAAATGGATGGCCCGGAGAAACCCACTGCTCGGTGCGTGGTGGTGCCGTCCTGCAAAACAAACGCCGGCCTGATCTGATCCGTGTTTCATCCGTGTTCCATCCGTGGCTAAAGAATAGTTCCGGCTTAAACCAAGGTAAAAAAAAGGCCGGTGTCCCGATGACACCGGCCTTCATGATTTCTGAAGTTACGGAGCGGCAAAGACCACACGTCCACTCTGGTTAGTGCCGGGCGCGTAGCCCGCGCCGTAGTTTTGGCGCTGGAGCACCGCGCCTTTAATGGCGTAGGTGCGGGCCGTGCCCGTTTCCCGGAACGAGCCGCTGAACAGGCCCGTGGCGGGCGCGAAGACCAGCCGAAGCACGTTCGTGCCGTTGTTCACGAGCCGGCTGCTCGGGCCGAAGGTGACGGGATTGGTGCTGTCCGGCAGGTTGCCGCCGCCCAGCACGACCACCCCGTCCGTGATGTTAAGCATCTTGTTCGTGCCGACCGGCGCGACATAGCGTGAACCAATCACGTCGCTGTTCACGTTGAAGCCCGGTTTGTAGAGCGGGCTCGTGGGCTGGCTCGGCTTGATCCAGCGCACCGTGCCGGCCAAGTCATTCGTGCCGTCGTTCGCAAACTGGAGCCAGCCGATCAACAGGCCGCCGCCGCGATAGAGCGAGATGCACACGGGCCATTCGCCGTTCTTCGAGAGCGCGGCGTTCTGGGTCAGGACGCTGCCGTCGGCCAATCGGCCACGGAGATGCACATCACCGTCCGCATCCACCACGACCGTGCCGTAGCCATCGCCGGCGGGTGAACTCGTCTCGTCCACGCCGGGAAGGAGCATCGTGTAGCGTCCGGCCTGCGGCGTGGGATTGACCGTGGTGAAGACATCCCGACCGCCCTCCAGATGGGCGACCGCCGTCCCATCACTGACCGTGCCGGAGATGTAGTCGGAATCACTGAAGTTCCCCTGCCAGTTCACGGTGAGCGGGGTGGTGCCCAAACGCGCGATGGTGTTCACCGCCTGGCCGTTGGCGTCGAACGTGCCCCTCACGGCGTAACTCTTGTTCTGGTTTTTGATCGTCGCCTTGTAAGTGCCGGCGACCGTCATCGTCAGGGTGAAACATCCGGCGCTGCTGTTCTGGACATCGTTCGTGTCGTAGAACAGGCCGTTGAACACTCCCGCCACCGGGATGAACACATTCGAGCCGTTGGTCCCGGTGAAGGCGAAGTTGGCCGTCAAGATCAGGTTCGACCGCATGGTGAAGGTCAGGGACGGTGTCGTCGCCGACACGCCGCCCGACCAGTTCACAAAGGTGGATCCCGCCGCTGGCGTCGCCGTGGCCGTGTAGTTCTGACCAATGTTCAAGAGCTGGCCGTTGGCAACCCCGCTCACGGTGCCGTTGCCATTGATGACCACGGTAATGGCCCGCGGCTGGTTCGGCGGGTTGACGGAACCGGAGCAGTTCGCGGCCGCGTTCACGGTGCGGCCCAGGCAGGTGTCCTGAGCGGAGGCCGTGACGATGAGGCCGCTGTTGCCGGCGACCGTGTAGCTGCCCGTGAAGAACTCGGTTTCGCCCGCCGCGAGTTCAATCGGTCCGGCGACCACGGTGCCCGGAACGGGCAGGTTGCTGACCACGTACACATTCGTCAGCACTTCGGCGCTGGTGTTGGTGACCAGGCCGCTGAACTCAAACAAGCCGCCGACCGCCACCGGCGTGGCCGGACAAGACAGCGTGACGCCGATGCTCGGCGAGGTGGACAACGGGCAGACTTGCGTCGCCGTGTGAGTCACGAGCGTGCCCGCGCAGCGATCTTCCCCGCGCGCCGTGAGGGTGTCGGTCACTTCGCAGCAATCGAGCGGCGCGGTGTAACTGCCGGAGAAGGTGGTCCTGGCTCCGGGCGCGAGCGTGATGGGGCCGATGACCGGCGTATTCGCTGCCGGCTGACTGTTGACCACGAAGACATTCGTGAGCGTGACATTGCCGGAGTTGCTCACCGAGCCGGTGAAGACGAACAGGCCGCCGTGCGGCGTCGGCTGTGACGGACAGTTTTTGACGACCGTGATGCTCGGGGCCGTCTGGATCGGGCAGGTGGTGGTGGCGCTGCTCGTGACCGGCAACAGCGTGCAGATGTTCACGCCGCGGGCCGTGACCGTGTCCGTGCCGCAGAAGTCCGCGGGAATGATGAACGACGCGGTGTAGTTCGCGTATTCACCCGCCGCCAAGGTCATGGGACCGAAGATGCGCACGCCGTTCGTCGGGGCGGTGCTCGTGATGGTGACGTTGGTCAACGTGATGTTGCCGGAGTTGCTGACCACGCCGCTGTAGGTGAGCCGATCACCCGGCGCGAGCGGCTTCCACATTTCGAGCGGACAGACCTTGGTGACGGTAATGCCCGGGGAGGTGAGCAGCGTGCAAGTGCGCGTGGCGGTGTCGCGGGCCAGCGTGTTGTTACAATCGCGGCCGCTCGCCGTGAGCGTGCTCGTGTCCACGCAGCAATCACTCAGCACCACGTAACTCCCGGTGAAGTTCGCCGTCGCGCGCGGGGCGAGCGAGGCGATGAAGAACACGTTGGTCGCGCCCGTGCGGTCGCTCGTCACGACCACGTTGTTCAGGGTCGAGTTGCCGGCGTTGCTGACCGTGCCGCTGTAAACCAGCGTGCCGCCCGGAGCGACCTGCACCGTCGGACAGGTTTGCGTGACGACGATGCGGGGATTGGTCGGCAACGAACAGGTGGCGGTGAACGTCGCGACGACATTGCTGCCGGTGCATTTGTCCGCCGCCGTCGCGGTGACGGTGGAAGTGAGGGAGCAGGCGTCCGCCAGCGCGGTGTAGCTGCCGGTGAAGCTGGCCCGGGCCCGCGGAGCGAGCGTCGCGACGGAGAACACCACGGTGCCTCCGCTGCGATCATTTCTCACGATGACGTTCGTCAACGAGATGTTGCCGGCGTTGCTCACCGTGCCGGAATAAGTCAGGACGCCGCCCGACAGCGTGGGACAGGTTTGAGTGACGGTGAGGAGCGGAGTCGTCACGAGCAGGCACGTCGCCGACGCGCTGTTCGTCACGACCGCCGAGTTGCAGGCACCAGTGCCGCGCGCGATGACGCTGCTGCTGACCGAGCACGCATCCAGCGGAGTGGTGAAGCTCGCCGTGAAACTGGCGGAAGCGCCCGGCGCGAGACTCGCCACGGTCAAGACCGTGCTGGGTGAAGCCTGGTTGTTCACGACCGTCACGTTGTTCAGCGTGACGTTGCCGGAATTGAGAACATTGCCCGTGTAAGAAACCGTTCCGCCGGGTGCCACCGGATTCACCGGACAGTTCAACGTGACCGCAATCGCCGGAGCCGTGGCCAGGGTGCAGGTGGCCGTCGCCGTATTGGTCAACGTGTTGCCCGCGCAAATTTCCCGGCCGGTCGCCGTCGCCGTGGACGAGATGGTGCAGAGCGTTCCGGCCGGAACCGTGTAGCTGCCGGTGAAATTGCTGACCGCGCCGGGGAGCAACGTCACCGCCGTGTAAATGATGTTCGTGCCCGTCTGATTGTTGATCACGTTCACGTTGGTGAGCGTGAGGTTGCCGGCGTTGCTGACGCTGCCGCTGTAGGCGAGCACGCCACCCGCGCTCACGGGAGTCACCGGACAATTCTGCCGGACGACGAGCGCCGGCGAGGTCAGGAGGGTGCAGGTCGCGGACGCACTCGCGGTCGCGAACACACCCGCGCAAGTGTTGCTGCCGCGGGCCGTCACCGTGCTGCTCACGGAACAGGCGTTGGCCGGCGAGAAGAAGGTGGCGTTAAAATTAGCGGACGCGCCCGGCGCGAGCGTCGCCACGGTCAGGACCGTGCTCGGCGAGGCCTGGTTGTTCACGACCGTCACGTTGACGAGCGTGACGTTGCCGGGATTGCTGACCGTGCCGGAGAAGGTGATCGAATTGCCGGTCACGACCGAGTTGGCCGGGCAGTTCAACGTGACGTTGATCAACGGCGTGCCGGTGATGGAGCACGTCGCGGAGGCGGCATGGGTCACGACGCTGCCGGAGCAAAGGTCGTTGCCGCGCGCGGTCAGCGTGGAAGTGATGGAGCAGTCGGCATTCGCGGGGACGGTGTAGCTGCCGTTGAAGTTGGTGGTCGCGCCGGGGAGCAATTGCGCCGTCGTGAAGACGGGCGTGGTTCCAGTGCGATCATTCGTCACCACGATGTTCGTCACGGTGACGTTGCCGGCGTTGCTGACCGTGCCGCTGTAGGCGAGCACGCCGCCGGGGCTGACGGGACTGGCCGAGCAAAGTTGCGTGACGATGAGGCGCGGATTCGTGGCCAGCGTGCAGGTGGCCGAGGCGGTGTTGGTCACCGACGCGCTCGTGCAATTGTCGCTGCCGGTGGCGATCACCGTGCTGCTGACCGAGCAATTGCTGGTCGGCGCGGTGAAGCTGGCCGTGAAATTGGCGGACGCTCCCGGAGCGAGACTGGGCGTGGTGAAAACCGTGGAGGGCGAGGATTGCGGCGCCGTCACCACGATGTTGTTCAGCGTGACATTGCCGGAGTTCCGCACCGTGCCGGTGTAGGTGATCAAGCCGCCGTTGGTCGATTGGGTGGCGGGACAGGCGAGCGTGACCGCAATCGCCGGAGCCGTCGTGATGGGGCAGGTGGCCGTGGCGGTGTTGGTGACCGCGGTGCCGGTGCAACTGTCGTTGCCCGTGGCCCGCACGGACGTCGTGACCGAGCAGACATTGAGCGGCACGGTGAAGTTCGCCGAGTAATTGGCGGACGCGCCGGGCGCGAGCGACGCCACCGTCAGCACGACGGTGTTCGGAGCCGGGCGGTCGCTGACCACCACGACGTTGTTCAAAGTGATGTTGCCGGAATTGCGAACCACGCCGCCGTAGCTCGAACTGCCGCCGGAAACGCCGGGCGTGATCGGGCAAACTTCGGTGACCGTGATCGCGGGCGCGGTGGTGAGGGCGCAAGTCGCGGAGGCCGTGCTTGAAACCGGCACGCCACAAGAGCCGGTGGCGGTGGCGGTCAGCGTGTCGGTGACCGAGCAATTGGTCGGAGCGATGTAACTGCCGGTGAAGTTGGCCACTTCACCCGGCGCGAGCGAAGCACGGGTAAAGACCGGCGTGTTGGGCGCGGGCTGATTGTTGACCACGACCACGTTCGAGATCGTGATGTTGCCGGTGTTGCTCACGCTGCCGGAGAAAGTAAGCAAGGCCCCCGGAGCGGTCGGGCCGACGGGACAGGTCTTGGTGACCCGGATGCCGCGCGTGATCACGGCGGAGCAGGTGGTGAGGTTGGTGGAAATGACCGTGCGCGGATTGGCGGTGAACTGATCGCGGCCGGTGGCCACGAGCGTCGCGGTGCTGGGCTGGCACGGATCGTCAGGGACATAACTGCCGGTGAAACTCACGCTCTGCCCGCGCAGGAGGTTCGTCGGGAAGAAAACCGGGAACGCGCCGCCGTTGACGTAATTCGTCACCGTAACGCCGACCAGCGTGTTGTTGCCGCAATTCGTGATCGTGCCGTTGAAAACGATGGCTCCGTTTTCTCCGACGCTGGGGACGCACTGCACGAAGAGCTGGATGCAGGGCAGGCTGACCTCGGTGTTCACACCCTGGTTCGCGCCGCCCGTGCTCGGCGTGTCGTTCTGGAAAATCGTGGCTGTGTCCTCGGCGGTCGCGCGCAGCGTGCCGTCCGGGCGCACATCCTGGGCGCGCGCCACGTAGCTGACGACGTTGGAATAGAAATCAGACTGGCCGTGCATCAGATAGGTCCGCCGCAAGACGATGGGATGAACGACGCCATCGGGCGTGGTGAGGGAGGCCGTGATGTTCGACGCGTCGCACGAGGTGGGATTGCCGATGATGCCGTTGAACACGCTGACGCTGTAGGTCAGCGTGTCGCCGATATGCACGTCCGGCGCGGAGGTGAACAGACTGATGCCGATGGCGCTGCCCGAGCAGCCCGGCGGAATGCCCTGGGCGTTGGTCCGGGTCGGTCCAAAAATCAGGAGGGCCAAAGCCAGGAGCAGCATCGGCACGTGAAGACACCTGAAGCGATGGGGACGGCGGGCGTGGAAAGATTGAGGATGCGAGTTTGATTTCTGATTTCGAGTCGGAGTTTTCATGGTTGTGTTGGCTTTGTGATCCGGCACCGCACCACACGCACGTCGGGTCGAGCATTTGGTTGATCCCTGATCTTAAAAGCCGTTGTCGTTTTTAAGCAGCGAGACCATAGGCACAACTTTCAGCGTGAGATATGGGGTTCTCACCCCATCCGATGAACTCAACCGTTGCAAACTTTTTCCATGCACCCGGCCCCAAGGTTTCTCCCAGCCCTTGGCAAGGATCACCCTAGTCGCGGGCGCACGGGGCGGGCCATACCGTTCCTGGTGCCCCAAAATTCCCAAGCAGAAAAGGCTGCCGCCCACGGAGTGTCCGGCCGTTCTTCGCGTCTCGCGAGGCTCACGAAAGGACTGGCCGGAACCGTGTTCCTCCCGCTGCTCCTCCTGCCCACGTTGGTGTTCAGCGCGCCGCCGCCCGCCACGCACAGCGTGACGTTGATGTGGGACAGCAACCCCGTCTCCGATGCAGTGGCCGGCTACCGCGTCTATTTCGGCACCGCGAGCGGAAATTATTCCGGGAGCGTGGTGGCGGGCCTCGTGACGAGCCGGACGATGACGGGACTGACGGAAGGCGTGGCCTATTTCTTTGTCATCACGGCCTACGATGCGGGTGGACTGGAGAGCGGATTTTCCGCCGAGGTGAGTTACGTGCCCAGCGTGCCCAGAGGCCCCAGGATACAGACCCGTCTCACGCCCGGCGGACAGATGATCCTGAGCGTGCAAGGGGCGGCGGGCCGGTTCTTTTTCGTCGAGGCGTCAGAAGATTTGCTCGGTTGGACGGCTATTGCTGTGGTGCCCATTCGGTCCGCCCACGCGCTGGAAATGACCGATCCGAACGCGGCGAACTTCACGAAGCGTTTCTACCGCCTGCGCGAATTCCTGCGCTGACTGCTTAGGCTGCGTCCATCAGCCTTCTTGCGGAATCAATCCGACGCGCAGGGCGAAGCGCACCAGTCCGGGAATGTCATGCAGGTTCAAACCCGCCATCAGTTTCATGCGATGATACTCCACGGTCTTGGGGCTGACCTTGAGCACCTCGGCGATGCTCTTGGTATTCTGGCCCTCGGCAATCAACTGGAGAATTTCCCGCTGCCGGCCGGTCAGTTGTTCGAGCGAACTTTTCGAAATGGCGAGACGCGGATCGGTGATGTTCTTGAGGTTGGTCCCGCTCACGTCCATTTCATGGTGCTGCAAGCGATGCAACATCGCCTCGGCGCGCTCCGTGCGCGTCTCGGCTTGTTCGGTCCGCGTTTCGGCCTGCTCCGTGCGTTGCTTCGCCGACTCCGTCCGGGTTTCGGCCTGCTCGGTCCGCGCCTCCGCCGACTCGGCGCGGGTCTTGGCCTGCTCGGTACGCGTCTCGGCCTCCGCGGTGCGGGTTTCGGCCCGGGCCAGCCGCGTCTTGCATTCCTTCAAGCCGGTGGGTTGAACATTCTTGCCCATGATGGCTCGGCACCATGCGCCGGAGGAAGGGCCGAGGCTATGGGGTGGTCACCCCACGGCGGGAGGGAATGGGCCGGCGGACCTCCGGCTGGCCGGCCGGCCGCGTTCATCGGCCCTGATAGTCGCGCGGGTTGCGCAGGCGGTCGAGACGCTCGGCCGCGCTGGTTTCGCGGGCCTGCGCCTCGCTTTGCAACGAGGCGCGACGGGCGAGCGTGGATTTGGAGAGCGGCAGTTCGCCGAGCTTTTTCAAGGCGCGGCGCAGGGCGGAAAATATTTGTTTCATGCGCTGAGCAGATCCTGGTGGTGCGTCAAACTCAGCCGGCTCTCGTCGCCGAGCACCTCCTGCACGGTTTGGACAAATTCCCTCGGCGAGAAAGGCTTGGGCAGCGCGGCGGCAATCTGGATGGCCGGATGCCTTCGCAATTCGCCGGACGAAAGTGAGCCGGACGCAATGATGATCGGGAGCGTCAGGCTGGAAGCGCACACCTTCTTGATCAGCTCCAGTCCGTTCAGCCTCGGCAGGTCGTGCTCGGTGATGAGCAGGTCATACGGCCGGGCCAGCAGCGCTTCCCAGCCCGCTTGGCCATCGGCGGCGGCGTCCACCTCGTAGCCGCGCTCGGCCAGCAGCTCCACGCAGATCCCCCGCAGAACCTCGCTTTTGTCCAACACGAGGATGCGCGCCGAGCGGTTCAAGGGGCAGAGCGGCGACGCGGCGGGCGGAGTGAAGCGGTAGGTTTGAGATAGCTTGGTCATAATTTTTTCCCTGGCGATGCCCGGTTCTTACAGAACGATGAAGCGTTGTTGTTCACGAAAAGTCAAGGCGCGGCGATGGACCGCAAGCTGCACCACGATGGACGCGAGCCGGTCACCGCACACGTCCTCCACCCGCATCATGCAGTCGCCGAAGAACAGTGGTTTCTTTTTGTGACGGTCCTTCACAAGGCCGTCCGATTGGCGGGCCGGCCGGCGAGCAACCGCACGTGCGCCTCCGGCCAATGCTCGCTCACGCTCTCGGCCTCGCGGCCGTCGCCCCAAAAAATGTGGCTGGCCAGCTCATCCATCTGCCCGGGCGTGAGCGCGGAGGTTTCACGCCGGACGGGCTGGTCAAGCTTTGGGGAAGGCGTGCGATCCTTCTTCATCGCACGAGAATGGTTCACGACCGCGCGGCACGCTATGGGGTGTTCACCCCCGTGCCGCGGCGGCTCGTTGGGTGGGCGCGGTCTCGCCAGCCCCAGCATTGGCGCGCAAGACCTGCTGCACCGTGCGCAGCAATTCATCCACGGTGTAAGGCTTGACCAACAGGGCGGTGGGTTGGAGCCAGGGAGCTTGGTTGACGGCCGGTTGGGGCACGGAGCCTGTCGCCATGATGACCGGCAGGTTCATGCGGGCGGCCCGCAGCTTCTGGAGCAACTCCACGCCGGTCACCTTCGGCATGTTGTTGTCGGTGATCACCAGATCATAGCCGTCGGTGCTGAGCGCATCCCAGGCCGCATCGCCATCCTCGGCGGCATCCACTTCGTAGCCGGAGCGCAGCAGCATTTCGGCGTTGAGACGGCGGATATCATCATCATCATCCACCACGAGAATGCGCAACGGTGGACTCGCCTCGTGGGCGAATGTTGCGTCGAATGATTCCCTCTCCGGCCCCATCATGTTTTCCTTCATGGCACAAGAAATAGCCCGGAACGCGGGGCGGGAGCTATGGGGTGTTCACCCAATGGGGGCGAGCGTCAACTCCAGCATTGAATCAGGCCGGGACACCGAAATCCGCACGCTGGGGGCCGGCGGGTTTGGTCAGTGACCGCCACTTCTTCTAATCACACCCGTGACCTCACGGGATGTTGAAGCGGCCTGACCCGCGCTTACACAATGGTCAACTGCACGCTGCTCTCGATGATGCCGGCGGCGATGGCCTGGCGAGTCAGTCCGGCGGTGTCGTGGATGTCCAGCTTCTCCATCAGGTGCTGGCGGTGTTTCTCCACGGTCTTGATGCTGATGCCGAGTTCGACGGCGGCCTCCTTGTTGGCCTTGCCTTCGGCGATGAGCTGCCACACTTCCATCTCGCGCGCGCTGAGTTTGGCGCTGCGTTTCTTGCTCAGGCCGTTCGGCTGCGGCGTTTTCTCGTACTGATGCTTGAGCTGTTTGCCAATGGCCGGGCTGTAGAAAGTTTTCCCCTGGTGAACTTCACGGATGGCCTGGCAGAGATCGTGCGAGGAAGTTTGTTTGATCAGGTAGCCCACGGCCCCCGCCGCCGTGGCCTGCTCGACATAGGCGTCGTCGCTGTGCGCGGAGAGCATGATGATGCGGGTGGCGGGCAGGGCCTTCATGATCTGGCGCGCGGCTTCCAGTCCGTTGAGCTGCGGCATGGCGATGTCCATGACGACCACGTTGGGGCGGAGCTTCTTCGCGAGTTGCACGGCCTGGCGTCCGGTCTCGGCTTCGCCGACGATTTGAAGGTCGGACTCGCCTTTCAGCAGCCCGCGAAATCCTTCGCGAACGATCAAATGATCTTCAGCCATCAGGACGGTTATTTTTTTCATGTTCGTATGTTGATTATTGGTTCAAGTGGAGCGCGGGCGTCCCGCCCGCCGGGCGGGCCGGGTTGCTCTTCACCGTGCCGTCACGGAACGAAATCTCCACTTCGATCCTGGTGCCCTGGCCCGGCGGGGATTTGAGGCGCAGTTCGCCGCCCACATAGGCCACCCGCTCGCGCATGTTAAGCAGGCCAAAATTTTCTTTCCCTTTTCGTCCGGCCGGATGACGCGCCGGGTCGAAGCCAACCCCATCGTCGTGGATCACCAACTGCACGAGGCCACGCCGCTGCGTCAGGCCCACGGTGACGTGGCGGGCGAGGGCGTGCCGCTCCACATTTTTCAAGGCTTCCTGGAGGATGCGGTAGAAGGCCAGTTCGGCTTCGGCGGGCAGCCGCACGGTCAGCTCCACGCAACTCACCGTGGCCGACACGCCGGTGCGTTCCGCGAACTCCGCGCACGTCGTGCGCAGGACGGGCACCAGACCCAGATGGTCCAGGACGCTGGGCCGCAGATTGGTTCCGATGCGCTGTACTTCATCCACCGTCTGGCCGAGCATCTCGCGGAGCTTTATCAATCCGGCCCGCGAGGCTCCGGCGCGCGCCGGAAGTTCATTAGCCAGCGCCTGGCTGCGGACCAGGATGGCGCAGAGCAACTGCGTGATGTGGTCATGCAATTCCAGCGCCACGCGCCCGCGCTCGGCTTCCTGTGCCTTCACCAGCCGGTGCGACAACTCGCGCAGCATTTCCTCGGTGCGCCGCGCCTCGGTCATGTCCGTCACCACCATGCCGACGGTCACGATTTTGGAACCATGTTTGGCCAGGGGACGGACCGAGATGAGCACCGGGATTTGAGAACCG